>DATITS010000025.1:0-30788 GCA_035467535.1 Desulfobacterales bacterium | reverse complement strand
CCCATTTTGTATGGAAAGCAAGTCACTTTTTAAGGTAGATGCGTTTCAAACGTTTTGTCGCAGGGAGCACGGATGAGGTACGGGCAGCGCCGGGAGTGCGCCGAAGGGGTGCAAAGCGGAAGGCCGGATATTGCCTTTGGGTCAATCTGCGGCTATACTTCGAGCCCAAAAGAGTGTGATTTCAGAACGCGACCCCCAGCGGGGTCGTCAAAGGAGCCGATGCAATGGGCAATCAGATTCGCACCACCTTGCTGCTGGCGGCGTTGACCGTCCTGATCATCCTGATAGGGAACTGGTTCGGCGGACAGCAGGGGATGTTCGTGGCCTTCCTGGTGGCCGCCGGCATGAACTTCTTCAGCTACTGGTTTTCGGACAAGCTCGTTCTCAGGATGTACAATGCCCAGGCAGTGGGACCCCAGGAAGCCCCCGAGTTATGGGGAACGGTGCAGATGCTCTGCCAACGGGCCAACCTTCCGATGCCGAAGGTCTACGTGATTCCCCAGGAGGCGCCGAACGCCTTCGCGACCGGCCGCAACCCCGAGCACGCGGCGGTGGCCGTTACCGAGGGGCTGCTCAAGCTCATGGGCCGGGAAGAGCTGATGGGTGTCCTGGCGCATGAACTCGCCCACGTGCGCAACCGTGACATCCTCATCGGCAGCATCGCGGCGACCATGGCCGGGGCGATCATGCTCCTGGCCAACATGGCGCGCTGGTCCGCCATCTTCGGCGGCGGCCGCCGCGACTCGGAAGAGGGCGGGGGCGGGGGGGGCGGTCTGGCCCTGATCGCCATGTCCATCGTCGCACCGCTGGCGGCGATGCTGATCCAGATGGCGATTTCACGCTCGCGCGAGTACATGGCCGATGCCACCGGCGCGTCGTTCGCCGGCAGCCCGCAGGGTCTGGCGAGCGCATTGGAGAAGCTGGGGGCCTACTCGAAGCGGCTGCCGATGGACGCCAGCCCGGCAACGGCGCACATGTTCATCGTCAACCCCCTCTCGGGCAGAAGCCTGATGAGCCTGTTTTCAACCCACCCGCCGCTGGAGGAGCGCATCGCCCGCCTGCGCGGGGGCCGCTTCGAAGGGCCCCGTGGAACCGAAGACGCGCGCCAACCCGCTGACCGGCAGGCTCAGGCCCGAGCGATGTGGGACAAGCTGTCCGGCAAGTCATGACAGGTCAGCAGCAATTGACGTCGCCGCAGGCGGCGCTATTTTTCCCCTTGATCCACTTCTTGATGATGTAGGAAGCACAGCCCACGCCGGGTGTAACGCGGATCGCACCGGTAGCGCAGTTCCGGGCGCAGGCACCGCACTCCATGCAGCCGTCGCGATCGGCGATTTCCGCCTTGCCGTCGTGCATCCGCACGGACCCGTGGGGGCAGACCAGCGCACACACGCCGCAGCCCACGCAGGCGTCCGCATCCAGCGCCAGCGTTGTCACCCCGGGCAGATAGCGCAATTTTTCCATACCGCTTCGATCCTTCCTCAACCGGCAAACGCCGAGCCCACCCAGGCCAGCACGAACACCAGCAGTGCCGCCGCCTGCAGCGGGATGGCGCGGCGCATCTCCTTTTCGACGCCGGAGGGCGAGGTGAACGGGGTCGATCCCGTGAAGTTCATGGCCAGGTACGAGCTCACCGCGGCGGCGAGCACCAGCAGGGCGGGCAGCTCGGCGGCGTGCAGACCGGTCCGGAGAAAAAAGATGAGCAGCGCACCGGCCGCCGTTCCGGTTAAGGCGCCCTTCAGGGCAAAGGCGCGGCCGGGGATCCAGGGCAGCAGAACCGGTGTTGCCACCGCCCCGGCGAAGACCCCCGCCGCATAGGCCGCCGCTGCGAAGAGCCCGCGGGCCCAGGCGGCGCCAAACGAGAAGATTCCCCCGCCGATCCCGGACAAAAAAAAGAGCGCTGCCAGGATGACGGCCGTGGGCTTGGGCAGAAAGGAGATCTCCACCGGAACGAGCACCAGCCGCTCGCCGAAGGTGAACGTCACCCGGCGCATTGCCTGGTCGGCCTTCATCCCGTTGCGCAGAAAATCCGGGATGTCCCCGGCCCGAACGGGCCCCCAGACCACTTCGAAGCCGCATTTTTTCTGCACCTGGCGGGCCGAGACCCCGGTCGCTGCAAGCTGGGGTAGGATCAACCGACGGTGACGCACCACCTGCTCCAGACGGCTGCGCTGGACCCGGAGGGCGATCTCGTCGTGGGAGAAGAGGTTCTTGCCCGCCGCGCACCACACGTTGACACCCCGCGTGTCGAGCACGAGCACCCAGGCATCGACGCCGGCAAGCTCCCGGCGCAGCGTGTCGAAGGTGAGCTTGTAGTTCGCGGTGACGAGCACCGGCGAGTCGGCGGAGGCGGCGCCCACCGCATAAAGGCCCGGGGCGATCGCGCAGCGGTTGCGGCCGATGCCGCCGCGCACCGCCGCGGCCCCGATGCGGTCGGCCGGCGTCAGCGCCGTGGCGACCCTTGGCACGGGGCCGGCCGGGGTGTCGATGAAACCGGCCACGAACGGCAGCAGCCGGTAGCCAGGCCGCTCATTTGAGCTGCTGGCGGGCGGAGGCTGCGGGCCGCAGCAGGTTTCGGAGGAGATCGCCTGCGGTACTGCGGGCAGGATTTCGCTCACGGTGACGGTGGAGGCAAAATCGACGTCGCGTTTTCCAACATGCATGGGTTTTCCTATGCTGTATCCCCGGCCGGCAGCAGCCATTGCCTCGCTGCGGCAGAGGCTGCAACGCTCATCGCTGCACTGTTGGCACCCGAAGCAGTCCCGGCACGGGTGTTTTTTCGAAGTGGCCACACAAGACTCCGGAACATATATCTTGCCGCTCAGTCCTGGAACCTTGATAAAAGGCACAATTCTCTCCATCTCAAGCCGTTGTCGAATTTTAATGCAGGTCGCCGCATAAACAAGCGTCTGAGCACTTTTGCGATGTAGGCCAACCAGAGCGAGGCGCAGCATATGGATATCCGCGTGTCAAGAAAAGACCAGCTCAGCAGGCTGTTCAGAAACGCCCAGGTGCAAGGCATGCGAAATCCCGAGGAATGAGGCGTACATATGATACGTCGCAATGACGAGGGATGAGCATAACGCAGCAGATGGGCGTTTATCAACAGCCTGCTAGTGCGCCCACCCGTCCTTCAGGCTCTCCGGAAGTTCGCATTCGAGGCTGGCCTTGCGGGTTTCCACATAATGGGCGGCCGCCAGGGCCGCCGTGCAGCCATCGGCGGCCGACAGCACGATCTGGCGCGCATACTTTTCCCGCAGGTCGCCGATCACGTAGATCCCCGGGAGACTCGTGGCGCACTTGTCGTCGGTCACGGCGTAACCGTCGGCGTTCATTTTGATGCCGGCCGGGACGAGGCGGTTGTTCGGCACGAAGCCGATGAAGATGAACACCCCGTCGGTGGCGAGCTCTGCCGGCTCCCCGGTCTGGGTGTTCTTCAGATCCACCGCACAGACGCCGTTGGCGTTGGCCCGGATGGCGGTGACGACCGAGTTCCACCGGAACTCGATCTTGCACTCGGCCTTGGCCCGCTGCTGGAGCAGCGCTCCGGCCCGCAGCTGATCCCGGCGGTGGATGACGAACACCTGTTTGGCGAGCTTGGCCAGGTAGAGCGACTCCTCGACGGCCGAGTCCCCTCCGCCGATGACCGTAACCGTCTTGTTCCGGAAGAAAAAGCCGTCGCAGACGGCACAGTACGACACCCCTTTCCCGTAAAAATCCATCTCCCCCGGGATTTCAAGTTTGCGGGGGCTTCCCCCGGTGGCAAGGACCACGGCATGGGCTTGCAGACAGTCGCCGCCGGCAAGACGCACGGTGTGACAGTCCAGCCCCGGCTCCACGGCCGTGACCTCGTCGGAACGGATCTCGAGGCCCAACGACTGGGCGTGGCCGAGCATTTTCATCGACAGCTCCGCGCCGCCGATGTGCTCGTCCCCCGGCCAGTTTTCCACTCCATCCGAGAGGTTGACCTGGCCGCCGGGTGCGGCCATTTCCACTAGGACGGTCTTGAGGGCGGCGCGCATGGCGTAAATCCCTGCGGTCAAGCCCCCGGGGCCGCCGCCGACAATGACCAGATCGTACAAACCGGAGCATTGCATGCTTCGATACTCCTCATTCACGGGTGGCGGAAATCTGTGCGGTGTATTCGGAAAAGGCCTGCATCAACGCGCGGGTCCGCTCGCCCGGTCTGCCTGTGCCGATCGCATCCCCGTCCACCCGCACGATCGGTACGATCAGGCGGTTGGAGGAGGTGATGAACACCTCGTCGGCGGCGACGAGCTCTGCGCGCTGCAGGTCGCGGATCTGAACCGTGTAGTTGCCCTCTGCCAGGCCGAGGACTTTCTGGCGGGTGATACCGCTCAGGATGCCCTCGCCCGGGGTGACGAGGGTCCCGCCGCAAAAGGCGAAGACGTTGCAGGTGGTGCCCTCCCGGACCCAGCCCTGGGAATCGACGTAGACCGCCTCGATCGCCGCTTGCTCCCGCGCTTCGGCCAGGACCAGGATGGCGCGGATGTAGTCGATGCTCTTGGCCCCGGGGATGGGGCGGTTGTGCCGGACGGTGATGACCTTGGCCCCTTCCGAATACCACGCCGCGGGGTAGCGGTTCAGGGGAGTGACCATGATCGCCAGGCGCGGGTTGCCCTGGGGGGTTATAAAATCCGGGCTGGACCCGCCGGTGACCAGGATGCGGACACTGGATTCGACCGGCTCGTTGCGCTTAAGCGTCTCACCCACCAGGCCGATGATCTCCGCCTTCGTCCAGGGGAGGTCAAGGCCGATCTCGCGCGCCGAGCGGGCCAGGCGCTCGATGTGGTCCTGGATGAAGATCACCTT
Organism: Desulfobacterales bacterium; assembly: GCA_035467535.1. Classification (GTDB taxonomy): domain Bacteria; phylum Desulfobacterota; class Desulfobacteria; order Desulfobacterales; family SpSt-501; genus SpSt-501. The sequence continues at coordinate 25,955 of DATITS010000025.1, read as the reverse complement.
GCCGTTGTAAGTGCGCATGAAATCAAACACACCATAGCCCCGCAGGAGTCCAAGATCATTGATGGGGAAAGCGGCCTCGGCGGCGGGCACAAATTTTCCGTCCACGTAATAAACGTTCGTCATGGGGCGTTCTCACCTCGCATATGTTTTAATGAATACAAGTGTCGCCATTATATGCACAGACGAATCCGGATACAAGGCCGGAGTTCATCCCCCGGCCTCCTTTCAACCCGGCGCGCTCGCCTTCGCGGTTCAAGGGCCGGTCGCAAGGACTAAACCCTAAAGAGTTTCGCCAAACAGCCGATATCAAGACCGAAGGAGCCCTGCCGCTCCAAAAAGGGCGTCGTCCGGCCGCTGAAGGCTCACCATCCGCGGCAGACGGACCCTATCGCCACAACCCATTCGCCAAAGGAAAATTTTCCGTGAATTCACAACCGGAGATCACCGCGGCCGCCGACACCCGCGGCCCTGCGCCGACCGCAGACCCCGCCGCCCACTCTCAGGCCATCGTCGAGCTGCTGGTTGAGTCCAGCCAGCTCACCCGCGAGCAGCTCGCCTATGCCCACCGGGTGCAGTCCAAACTAGACGCTCCCCGCCCGGTTCTGGAGGTCCTGAAGGAGCTCAAGTTCGTTTCCGACGACCAGGTCAAGGAGGCGGTGCGCCAGAACAAATCCCCCATGTGCCTGGGCAACCTCCTGGTCGAACTCGGTCGCCTCCGGGCGGATGACCTGCGCGTGGCCCTGACCGTCCAGGAGGAGAGCAGGCCGCGCAAGCGCCTGGGCGAGATCCTGCTCGAGCGCCGGTTGATCGACGAGCGCTCCCTGATGGAGGTGCTCTCCCTGCAGATGGGGTTCCCGTGCGTGGAGCCGGATTTCTCGGAGATCGACCCCCGGCTGTTTTTCAAGGTCCCGGCCAAGTGGTACGAGACCCACAATTTCGTGCCCGTGCGGATGGAGGAGGGCAAGCCGCTGATCGCCTTTGCCGACCCGCTCGACAAGGGCGACCTCGATGCCGCCGGAGAAGTGTTCGGGCCCACCTTCACCGCCGCCATCGCACGCCGCAGCTCCATCGAGCGGGCGATCAAGCGCGCCCAGCGCACCAAGCAGCGCGAGCGAATATCCCCCTCGGACGAGGGCTCCATCATTGCGCTGGTCAACAGCATTATCGCGGCGGCGGTCGAACGCAAGGCGAGCGACATCCACCTCGAACCGCTCAAGGAGCACATCCGCGTGCGGTTCCGCCAGGACGGGGTGCTCATCCACTACGACGACTTCCCGTCCACACTGCTGGGGGCGATGACCAACCGCCTGAAGGTGATGTGCGACGTGGACATCACGGAAAAACGCCGGCACCAGGGCGGCCGGCTCTTTTTCGAGCAGGGCGACAATCAGCTCGACCTGCGGGCCTCGTTCTACGTGACGGTCCACGGCGAGAAAATCGTGCTGCGGCTGCTCAACCGCCAAGGACTGCTGATCCATCTCGAGGACGTCGGCATGTCGTCGCGCATGCTGGAACATTTCAAGGAGGACGCCCTCTACCTGCCGAGCGGCGTCATCCTCATCACCGGGCCGACCGGCTCGGGCAAGACCACGACGGTCTATGGCTGCATCAATCACATCAACGACCCCCAGACGAGCATCATCACGGCCGAGGAGCCCGTCGAGTACGTGATCGACGGCATCTCCCAGTGTTCGATCAACCCGCGCATCCAGCTGACCTTCGAGGAGACCCTGCGGCACATCGTGCGTCAGGACCCGGACGTGATCGTGATCGGCGAGATCCGTGACACGTTTTCGGCCGAGGTGGCGGTCCAGGCGGCGCTCACCGGGCACAAGGTGATCACCACCTTCCACACCGAGGACAGCATCGGCGGATTGGTGCGTCTGCTCAACATGAACATCGAGGCGTTTCTCATCTCTTCGACCGTGGTGAGCGTCATGGCGCAGCGGCTGCTGCGCAGGGTCTGCAGCGACTGCGCCGCTCCCTACCGGCCCACCCCCCTCGATCTGCAGCGCCTCGGGTACGGCTATGCCGACCTTGTCGGTGCGCAGTTCCAGCGGGGGCAGGGCTGCGCCCAGTGTCAGTACACGGGCTACCGCGGCCGCGCGGGCATCTTCGAGCTCCTGATCCTGAACGAGGAGATCCGCAACGCCATCATCGAGCACAAGACGAGCCAGGAGATCCGCCGCATCAGCATCGAGGCGAGCGGGCTCGTGACACTGTTGGAGGACGGCATCGTCAAGGCCGCCGCCGGACTGACCACCATCGACGAGTTGCTGCGCTGCCTGCCGAGGCTGCAACGGCCCCGGCCGTTGCCCGAGCTTAGGCGTCTACTGGAGGTGTGAACATGACATCCCCGACGTCCTTCATCGAGATCGTCGAGCACCGCATTACGTCCAACGCCGCGCGGCTGCCGGTCTTCAACACCACCGCCGCCCGCATCCAGGAAGAGATCGGCCGCGAGGAGCCGGACCTGCGCCTGATTGAAAAACTCATCGTGGGCGACCAGGCGCTGACGGCCGAGGTCCTGCGGTTTTCGAACTCCTCATTCTACAAGGGACTCACCCAGGTCTCCACGGTGCGCAACGCCATCGTGCGCATGGGAATCAACGAGGTCTCCAACATCGTCATGCTGGTGACCCACGAAAACCAGTTCCGCTCCAAGGACCCCGTGCTGAACGGCGTCATACGCAAACTCTGGCAGCACGCCCTCGGCACCGCCATGGCCGCCCACTGGCTGGCGCGGCACTGCGGCCTGCTCGGGATCGCTCACGAGGCCTTCTTTGCGGGCTTGCTGCACGACGTGGGCAAGCTCTTCATCCTCACCGTCATCGACGACATCCAGCATTCCGGCCAGATGAAGGTCAACCCCTCCGCCGCCATGCTCATGGAGGCCATGGACGACCTGCACACCACCCACGGCTATGCCCTTATGCACCACTGGAACCTGCCGGAAAAGTACTCCCAGGTCGTGCGCGACCACCATACGCAAACCCTGGAGACCGAGAACTACCTGTCCCTCACGGTTCGGTTGGCGAACAAAACCTGCAACAAAATGGGGCTCGGGCTGCGGCACGATGCCGCCATGGTGCTCATGGCGACCGAGGAGGCGAGCGAGCTGCACCTCTCGGAGGTCGACATCGCCAAGCTGGAGATCATGCTGGAGGATTCCCAGGCGTTCGCCGCCAAAGGGTGAAGCCGCCTGGGGCAGAGGATTCCAAAGTTTGCGCCCAGAAAGCCCCCCTCGGGTTGAGACGTGCGATAATTTCCCGGCAGGTGGAGGTCGGATGCTAAAGACCACAACGGTTCAGTGTTTTTCAGATAAATTAAGCGATTCGGTCGATTCCCATCGAGGCCCGCTGGGGTCTGCCGTCCGCAGGGGCCGCCGCAATTTTTTCCCCGGCCGTCTCAACGGCAGCCGAACCGCTCAGATAGTGACAGAAAGCCCCGGACGACAACGCCCCACGACAGCCCCTGCCGCCGCTGCCTGTGAGGGGGTTATCGAAACCCCGGGGGCGTTGGCGGAGCCTGGTAGTTTTTTGCGGCGGCCCATGCGGACGGCAGACCCCAGCGGGTCCTTCCCCAATAACCAAAATACGAGTCGCTCAACTCCAGTTTCAGTTTTCAGCTTCGAGTTTCGAGCTTATTACGCGTGAGCCTATGAGATATCCTTCAGGAATCGCACGAATCGAACCCACCGGCTGGATCATCTCGGAGGGCACATTGGCGCGCCTGGACCCGGCGGAGTTCGACCCGGAGGCCGATCGCGGCACCGTTAAGGAATACCGGATTTCCGAGATCGCCCGCTACCTGATCCACCCGGGGCCGATCGAGATCCGCAAACGCCTCATCGGGTGCGAGGTGCACACGGCACGCAACGGCGCACGACGGCTCCTGCGCCGGCTGTTCCCGGCGCGCGCGAATGCGCCGAAGGCCCCCTCCCGTCGGGACTCCGCGGTCCTCCTATCCGGCTTCAAGCTGAGGATCCCGAGGATGAAGGACCCGGACCTCGATGCCCACTTTAAGCGAATTGCCGACGCGTTGCGTGGGTTCGACCCTTTCGCCAAAAAAATCGCGCGGCTGAAGGCCTCCCGGCTGTCGCACATCATCGGCGTCTGCGAGGACATCGGCGGCGGGTATTCCTACCTGAAGCTGCAGGGTTCCGGCGAGGACAAGCTCCGGTACCTGACCGCCAACATCGGTCGGGACGTGCGGGTCACGCTGCACCGGGCGCACCTTTCCGACGGGCTCTTCGAGCTGCGGGGGTTCCCGCAGGCTTCCTACAACCCGGCGAACGCCTTCCGGCTGTGTGCCTACACCCGGGACGGCGAGCCGGCGGCCTGCGTCCTGACCTCCCTCGGGAACGTGGACTTCCGGCTGTCCGACCCCCAGGCGCTGAGATACCTGAACCTGCTCGAGCACACCCTGAAGGCCAACCCGGAACTGCGGCGGGCCTTCGACAGCTGTTTCCTGGGAGGCGGCCGGCCGCTGCGCCTGTTCTTCAACAAGCAGCTCGAAGTGGACTACGCCAAGGCGAACCTGCCCGAGATCTACCGCGACATCTTCCGCGCGGTCCCGGCTGACGCCGCGCACCGGAACCTGGTCAAGCCGGTGTTGAACTTCATGCAGACCGCGGTGTCGTTCAGCTACCAGCCGGCGGCCGCCGAAGGGGACGGAAAACTCTTCACCCAGATGTCCATCCTGCACGACCTGCGGGCCCTCGAGCCCCTGCGCAAAAGCCTGCCGGCCGTCTATGCCGAGATGAACAAGCGGGCTTTCACCGCGGAGGCCGGCCGGTTCTACCTGCTCGACTCCATCACGGGGGCTGCCCATGCCGAGTGACTACCGCAAAAGCGACTACACCTGGATCCGCGAACTGCTGGACTACCCGCGCGTTCTGGCGGAGCGCCTCGGGTTCTTCGACGACACCTCCGAGATCCAGCTTCCGGATGACCCGATCGAGCGCGTCATCTTTCAGGACCGGGCCAAGATGGCCATCCGCAAGGTCGCCCAGAACCGCGGGCACATGCTGATGGTGGGCCGCCCCGGCACCGGCAAATCCATGCTGGCGGAGATGTTCAAAGAGGTCCTGGACCGGTCGATCGGCGACTACCTGCGGCCGCAGGAGGCGATCCTGGCCTATCCCGGCAAGGACAAAAACCACATCCGGGTCGCCTACGAAACGCCGGAGAAGGTCGACCGGGCGCTTGCCGACATCCAGAAGGCGCTCGAAGCGGCCCAGAACAGCGGCGAGGAGTTCACCCTGGAAGACCAGATCCGGGCGGTGCGCAACGTCCGGCGGGGGCTTCTGGCCGCCGCCGGCGCGGCGCTCGCGGCAGGGGTCTTCTTTCCCCCCGCGCTGGCCGCCGCCGGCCTGGCCGGGATGGGCGCCATTTTCATGTACATTCAGGAGAACAACCACCGGGCGCAGGAGAAGATCCAGCGCGAGGCCGGCCCCGGGATGCGCCAGGATGTGAAACACCTCCATGACATGGTGCCCGAGGTGCTCTACGACCCGCGCCAGGAGCAGGAGCTCATGGCGCGCATCTCCGAGCCGAGTGCGCGCAGCATGAAGGGCGGCTTCCGGCACGACCCGTACCAATCCGGAAACCTCCACACGCCCTGCCACAAGCGCGCCTACCTGGGGGCCCACGCCAGCGCGCCCATCATCTACATCGATGAGCTCAAGACCCTGGTCAAGATGGGCTACATGGCGGACCTGCTGGAGATCATGCAGAACAAGAAGTACATCCTGGAGGGTGGAAAAAACGCCGGCAGCGGCGCGGCAGACCGCTCCGAGAATCCCCTGCGGGCGGACAACATCATCGTCGCCTGCTGCAACCACGACACGCTCACCTACCTTCAGGAGGAGGGCGACGGCGCCTTTCTGTCCCGCATCGAGGACAAGGGCGAAATCGTCGACATGGAAAGCGCGGTTCCCGAAACGCCGGAAACCATCCGGCACGTGGCTCAGTATATCAAACAGGAGATCATCAACCTCGGCCGGGACTTCCTGCGCAGCTGGGGCGAGGTGATCACCCGGGAGGGCTACGAGAGTGTGCGCCGCCGCAGCGAGCACATCTTCGGCAAGCGTCTGCCGGCCGACTTCCGGTTGCAGGAGCGCGAGTTCTCGCGCGGCGCCGTGGCCGAGATCGTCAAGGAGCTGCGCTGCCGTGCCGCGGACGGCAAGCTCAGCAGCATCCTGCGACCGATCAACGGCATCATCAAGTCCGCGGAATTCGAGGCCATCCTGGAAAATTCGGCCCGGGTGGAGCCCGGCCACGTGCGCCAGGCGCTCGCCGAGCACCTCAGCCTGGAGGGCAACCTCTCCCGAGAGATCGGCGCGCACAAGAAGTACCTCAAGAAATATATCACCTCGATGACGGACTCGATCGGCTACGTCGTGGGGCTGGCCGTGATCCACGCCAAATCGAGCGGCCAGATGTACGGCCAGCCGCTGCCGATCCACTGCCAGATCACCGTCGGCAGTGCCGACAAGGTGGCCGCTCCGGGCAAGATCGGCGAAATCGCCCAGGCGGCGGCCCAGAACGTGCGGGCCTCGATCAAGAAGGTGCTCAAGAACATCGGGGCGCCGAACCTCGGCTACGAGATGCACGTGGAATACATCCAGGCCCACGGCGGGGTGGAGGGCGACAGCGCCTCGGTGGCGATGGACATCGCCCTGATATCGGATTTCATCCAGCAACCGGTCAACCAGCGCTACGGTGTCACCGGTTCCCTCACGGGTGATATCATGCTGGCGGTAGGCGGGGTGACCGAAAAGGTCCGGTCGATCATGGACCCGAACCTGGGCATGGAGGGCGCCTGCATTCCCTGGCTGAACAAGCACGACATCGAGCCGCTCCTGATCAACGCCGAGGCGGAGTACATCCAGGAGCAAGACATCCCCGGCATCCGCATCTATCGCGGCGAGGGCCGAACGGAGCCCTTCGACATCTACTTCTGCAAGACCAAGTACAACGCCTACAAGATCCTGATGGGACTCAACCGCGAAGGGGTCGAGGCGCGCATGACCGAGCGCAGCCGCATGGATCTGGAGTTTCTCAGGAACGTCCGCCACGCGCCCGACCCCACACCCGGCGAGGCGCTGGGGGCCGCCGGCTGAAGGCGGAAGGCGGAAGGGCGCAAGCGGGCTCGCGCCCGCCGAACCCGCAACGCTGATGAACTCATCCAAAGGGATCGTATCGATGGCTTTGTTAAAAGCCCAAGTTCAAGGCGCGCGGCCTAACGACCACCCGCCGCGCGGATGGCTTGGATTTTCGGCCAGCGGCCGAAAAGACAAAAGCACGTCAGTGCTTGCAGCGTTACGTTTGCGATAGCAAACAACCGCGTGGCGTGAGGCGTACTTCATGTACGCCGCAGCGACAACGCGCTGAAGCGCAACGCCGAAATTGGGTTTTTTACGAAGCCATCAACGCTCCTGCGACAGGGACGCCAGCAGCGCCACCATGAAATCCCACACATGCGACAACGACGGCACGTGCAGCCGCTCGCTCGGGGAGTGGGCGTTCTCCGTGGTAGGCCCCAAGGAGATCATGTCCATGCCCGAAGTGAGCCCGCCGATGATGGCACACTCCAGGCCGGCGTGGATGGCGCGGACACCCGCTTCCCTGCCGTAACAGCCGCGGTAGACCTCGCGGCAGCGCTTTAGCAGCGGGGAGTCGAGATCCGGCGTCCAGGGCGGGTATTCCGACTCGGTCGTGGCCTGTGCGCCGGCCAGCGCGGCAATAGCCCGTACGGTTGCCGACATGGCGTTCAAGGCAGGTACGTTCAGGCTGCGTTGACTGGTGATGACGCTGAGCCTGCTTTCCGCCGTGAGGGTCATGGCCAAGTTGCTCGACGTCATCACCAGGTCGCTGAAATCCGGGGACATCTGCGCGGCTCCATGCGGCAGGGCCAGGAGCAGGTCGACCGTTGTGCGCGCATCCTCCGGGAGCATGGCCTTCCGCCCATGAGCGGGCCCATCGGCTTCCGTGAACGAAACAACGAGGGCGCTCTCGGTGGCATATTCGCGGCGGAACGTGCGTTCGGCTTCGGCCACCCGTTTTCGAAGTTCTGCGAGACGCTCGACGGCACAGGCCACCCGGGCCGAGGCATCCCGGGGGATGGCGTTGCGCCGCGTGCCGCCGGTGACCTCGGCCAGGCGGATGTCGTCCCCGGCCGGCATATCGGCCAGGACGCGCGCCAGCAGCTTGAGGGCGTTGGCGCGGTGCCGGTGGATGTCGATGCCGGAGTGCCCGCCGCACAGGCCGCCGACGGAAAGGCGCATAAACCGGAATTCATCCGGGACGGCGGCAAACCGCAGGTCGCGGGTGATGGTCGCATCCCGGCCCCCGGCGCAGCCGACCGTGAACACCCCCTCGGTTTCGGAATCCAGGTTGATCAGCGTCCGTCCACCGAAGAAGCCTGGCTCCAGCTTTTTAGCGCCGGTCAAGCCGGTCTCCTCGTCCACCGTGAAGAGCAGTTCCAGTGTCGGGCGCGTCAGGCGTTGGTCTTCGGCGAGCGCCAGACCCAAGATGAGGGCCACCCCGTTGTCGGCGCCCAGCGTGGTCTTGTCCGCGTGAATCCAGTCGCCGTCGTGGATGATGCGGATGGGGTCCCGGGCGAAGTCGTGCGTCGATGCGGGGGTCTTCTCGCACACCATGTCCAGGTGCCCCTGGATCACCACTGCCGGCGCCGTCTCAGCGCCCGGTGTCGCCGGCACGGTGATCAGCAGGTTGCCGGCCCGGTCCCGGCGGCTCGAAAAGTTTTTCGCACGGGCCCAGGCCTCGAACCAACGGGCAATGGCGTCCTCGTTTTTCGAGCAGCGGGGGATGCGGTTGATCTCCCCAAAGATCTCCAAAAGTCGGCGGGTCTCAGTGTTCATGATGTCGGCGCTCCTGTCCGATGCCGTCAATAACCGACAGCACGCGGCTGCGTCATCTGCGGCGTGAACCGCGAAAGCGAGCGCATTCCCGGCCGCTTGCTGCAGGGATCTTCAATTTTTCCCGGAATGGGCACCGGCAAGGGGCACCCGGTGCGGCCCTCTTATGAAACGTTCCCGCCGTTGTGTCAAGCCGGGCGCCCGCACCGCGCCGGCCCGGGGAAGCCGGCACCCCCACGGCGAGGCGGGTCGTTGACTTGCCGTCTGCTTTGACATAATTGTTTTCGGGTGCGGTTATAGCCCCGCTTCGCAAGCCAACCGCCGGCCCATCCGAGGTGACCCATGTCGATGTTTGATCTCGCCGAATTCTTCAAGCTCTCCGCGGTGCTCAACTACAACCTGAACGCCGCGTCGCTGAACCGCTACAACGTGCTGAAGTACATCCTCGCCGGGAAACCGCTCGATCCGGATGAAAAAAAAGACCGGGACTGCAAGGGCCTCCTCATGGAAGCGCTGGGTTACCTGTTCAGCGCCTACAGCCACAAACGCCGCCGTCTCGGTCCCATGGCCGTGCTGCACCCGCTGCGGGCCGCCGCCCTCATGACCCGTGCCGCGGACGAGGCGCATCTCGACACCATCCTCGCGGTGCTCTATCACGACATCCTGGAGGACGTGAAGTCCGTCGATTTCGAGGCCCAGGAGTGGAAGGAGATGGAACAGCGGTTTTTCGATTTGCTGGAGCACCTGGAGCCGGAGGAGGAGTCGCAGCTCATCCAGCGCCTCACGTGCCTGACGCGCACCCCGGCGGAATCCTACTACCAATACATCGGACGAATGCTCGAGTGCTCGTCGCGTTTTCCCGACGTGGTGGAGGCGAAACTCGCCGACCGGCTGGACAACACTTTGGACATGCGCATCGATCTCGAAGACCCGCTGGTGGGGATCGACTCCTTCCAGAACATTTTCCAACTGCTTTTCGTCAACAACTACCCCGGCTACACGCCCCGCTCCGAGCACGCGCCCAGCGTCGTCATGAACGGCTCCCGCCGTCTCTACCAGCTCTTTAAAAACGCCGCGCTCCTCTCCCTGATCCGGCAGCTGGCGCCCGCATCGGACCGCCCTGCCCGCAGGATCCTTTTCGATGCGATTGCGGAGGCGAGCCTGCGCGAGGCGCAGCGCACCCTGATGCACCTCGTCGGCTATCACCTCAAGGATCACCGCGCCCAGCGCGGCCTGATCATCGACGCCATGGACTACTGTTACAGCGGACGGAGCGACCTTGTCACCAAACCCGACGGCTCACGGCTGCTGGACGGGCTCTTCTCGACCTATTTCGCCCCGACTCAGAAGAAGGCCTTGAATCAGCAGCTGGACAGCCTGTATCAGAACAAACCGCTGATGATCCAGGCCTGCATCGCTTTCATCGTCATTTTCCTGGGCTTTCTCAACGATGCGCACTATTTCATCCACGGCATCAGCGCCCAAGGGATCCAGGCGCGTTGAACCTATTTTTTCAGGGAGGCGCTCATGCCAACCATGCCGGCGTTGGTCAAAGCCAAGCCCGAGCCGGGGCTGTGGCTCGAGGAAGTGCCGGTGCCCGAGCCGGGCGTCAACGATGTGCTCATCAAGATCCACAAGACGGCCATCTGCGGGACCGACGTCCACATCTACAATTGGGATGAGTGGGCCCAGCGGACCATCCCCGTGCCCATGCCCGTCGGCCACGAATTCGTGGGGCGAGTGGCGGCGGTCGGCAGCAATGTGCACGACTTCAAGCCCGGCGATCTCGTCTCCGGCGAGGGGCACCTGGTCTGCGGCCGGTGTCGCAACTGCCTGGCGGGCCGCCGGCACCTGTGCCCGCACACGAGCGGGGTCGGCGTCAACCGGCCGGGCGCGTTTGCGGAGTACCTCTGCATCCCGGTCACCAATGTCTGGTACTGCGACCCCGCCATCGCGACCGATGTGCTCGCCGTCTTCGACCCCCTCGGTAACGCCACCCACACCGCACTCTCCTTCGACGTGCTCGGCGAGGACGTGCTGATCACCGGCGCCGGGCCCATCGGGTGCATGGCGACGGCCATCGTCCGGCACGCGGGCGCCCGCCACATCGTCGTCACCGACGTGATCCCGCACCGGCTCGAGCTGGTCCGGCGGATGGGCGCGAGCCTCGCCCTGGACGCCCGGCACGAGTCTCTGCGGGACGCCCAGCAGCGGCTCGGCATGAAAGAGGGGTTCGACGTGGGGATGGAAATGTCCGGTAACCCCCAGGCGTTTCGAGACCTGCTGACCAGCATGTGCCACGGCGGCAAGATCGCGCTGCTCGGCATCCTGCCGCCGGCCACCGCCGTCGACTGGGACACGGTAATCTTCAACAGCCTGACCCTCAAGGGCATCTACGGCCGCGAGATGTACGAGACCTGGTACAAAATGACGGTCATGATTCAGAGCGGTCTCGACATCACCCCGGTCATCACGCACCGCTTTCACTACACCGAGTTCGAAAAAGGCTTCGAGGCGATGCGCTCGGGGATGTCCGGGAAAGTCATCCTGAGCTGGGAGGGTTGAAGGATATCACCGCCCGCTGCGCTCAAGGCGCAAAGATCGCAGAAAAGATCGCCCGCCCTGCGGAAATATAGCTAAATTTCCCGTGAAGCGGCTGTGGTTTTCGCAGTTGACGGCCTCTCACCGGCAACTGCGAAGATCAACCCCTCTGCGGCCTTTTCCGTCTCTGCGGTGAAACGTCAGTAGGAAGGAGGACGTCATGTCGCTCGAGGCATTGGACAACGCATTGGAACGGGAGCTCGAGGCGCTCAAGGCCGCGGGCCGGGCCAAGCCAGCGGAGCGGGTCATCGCCGGCGTCATCGCGGCCGCCGGCGGCCGCGGGCCGCGCTACCGACTGATCGGCTCCGAGCTTGAATTCATCCGGATGAACTCCAACAGCTACCTGTCGCTCTCCCTACACCCGGAGCTGATCGCGGCCGCCGACGAGGCGACCCGGCAATTCGGGGTGGGGCCCGGCGCGGTGCGCTTCATCGACGGGACGTTTGCGCCGCACGCAGCCCTGGAGGAGCGGATCGCGCGCTTCGTGGGAAAACCCGCCGCCAAGATCTTCAACTCCGCCTACACGGCCAATTGCGGCCTGGCGCTCGCCATCTCCAGCGCCGCGACCTACTGGATCGGCGACCAACTGAACCACAACAGCATCATCCGGGCCATGCGCATTGCCGGCGTGCCCTCCGCCAACAAGGCCATCTACCCCCACAACGACATGGCGGCGCTCGCCCGGTGCCTCGCGGAGGTCCCCGCGGACATGGAGCGGGTGGTGGTCATTTTCGACGGAATCTTCAGCATGCGGGGGGACTGCGCGCCGGTCGATCGGATCGTGGCCATCGCGGGCCCCTGTGCGAGCAGATTCAAAGAAGGCCTCGTCACCGTGATGGACGATTCCCACGGCATCGGCGCCTTCGGACCGCACGGCCGCGGCACGGCCGACCACACGGGGGCACTGCCGGACATCGTCATCGGCACCTTCGGCAAGGCCTTCGGCGTCAACGGCGGCTTCATCTCGGCCAGCCCGATGCTGATCGAGGCCGTCCGCCAGAAGGCGGACACGTACATCTACACCAACCCCCTGAGTGCCGCCGACTGTGCGGCGGCCCTGCGGGCGGTCGACCTGTGCGACGGCCCGGAAGGCCGAGCGCGCCTGGACCATGTGCAGGCCATGGTGGCGCGTTTTCGTCGGGGGATCGAAACGCTGGGTTGGCCATCCATCCCCGGCCCGCACCCGATCGTCCCCCTGCTCGTGCGCGAGACACCCCGCACCCACGCCCTGGTGCAGCATCTGTACACCGCGGGCGTGCTGGCAGTCGGTCTGACCTATCCCGTGGTCCCCCGGGGCGATGAAACCATCCGTTTTCAGATCAACGCCGCCCACACCGCGGCGGACATCGACCACGTGCTGAAGGCACTCGCCACGTTCACCGGGTAGTGCTCTGGGAAGCGCCTTTGTAACTACTCAGGTCATAGGGTTCAAGATTTCAAGGGCTCAGGAAATCCAGTAGGGCAGGGGCAATCACGTGCCTAAAATTTTTAAAAAAACTGTTTTGTTGCCGCAGCATTAACTCGCCTTTCACGGGTTCGCGGGGGCAAGGTGCATGAGCGCGGAGCACTGGGACTGGCCCGCCGCCGCCAGGCGGGTGCGGGTGCCGGCAAGCGCCAGGCTTACCGCCGCCAGGGCTTTTTCGGGGGTGTTGTTGGTTGCACTGAGATGGGCGAGCACCACCTGTTCGAGGCCCGGGTGCGCGATCTCGGCGAGCAGTTGCCCGGATTCCGAATTCGAGAGATGTCCGGTGCGGCCGCGGATGCGCTGCTTTAAAAACCAGGGGTAGGGGCCGTCCATCAGCATGTCCGGGTCGTGGTTGGCCTCCAGCACCAGCAGGCGGCAGCCGCGCAAGTGCTCACGGACCACGGCGGTGACGTGGCCCAGGTCGGTGGCGATGCCGATCCGGCTCCCGTTGACGCCGATCGTGAAGCCGGCCGGGTCCTGGGCATCGTGCGAGATGGAGAAGGGGTGCACCGTCAGGGTGCCGACCCGGAACGGGCGGCCGCAGTCGAAGGTGCGGGTTTCCGGCAGTTCCCGGAGCGTTGCGGCAGCGTGCAGCGTGCCGGGCGTCAGGTAAACCGGTAGCCGGTAGCGGCGGCACAGCCGCTCCACGCCGTGCACGTGGTCGCCGTGTTCGTGGGTGACCAGGATGGCGCTCAGGGAGGCAGCGGCGAGCCCCCGGCTGTCCAGGCGCCGGCCGATTTCCCGTGCCGACAGTCCCGCGTCGACCAGGAGCGAGGTGGCGCCGTCGGAGACGTAGATCGCATTGCCCTTGCTGCCGCTCGCCAGAACGCAGACGGAAAGCGTTCCCGCGCGGGTCTCCGGTTGATCCGGGAATTCGGGATCCATCTCACCTCAGCTGGTAAAGACCTCGCAGCTCGAAGCTGAAAGCCACGATTGTTTTTCCTTTTCTTAGCTTCCAGCCTCCCGCCTCCAGCTTCACGCTTTTCTCATCTCCCCGTGTGCCCGAAGCCTCCGCTGTCGCGATCGGTGGGCTCGAGCGCCGGCACTTGCTCCAGCCGGGCCTGCTCGACCCGCTGGATGACCACCTGGGCGATGCGGTCGCCGCGGCGCACCGTGTAGGCCGAAGGGCCGAGGTTGACGAGGGCGATCATCACCTCGCCGCGGTAATCGGCGTCGATGGTGCCGGGGGCGTTGATCAGCCCGATTCCGTGCTTGACCGCCAGCCCGCTGCGCGGGCGGACCTGGGCCTCGTAGCCCCTGGGCAGGGCGAGAGCGAGTCCGGTGGGCAGCAGGGCGATTGCGCCCTTGTCCAGGACGGTATCCTTGCGCACGGCCGCACAGATGTCCATGCCGGCGGAATCCGGGGTCATGTAACGCGGCAGCGGGATGTCGGCGTCCTCGCCCGGGCGAAGTCGCAGGATCTTTACGACCGGTTCCATTCAGAACCTCACGGATGGGAATAGAGACAGTTCTCGAAGGAGGCTTTCGGCGTTGCCGCCGGACCGAGAAGGGTCAGCATCATCTGGTCCTTCCGGAAAAGCGCCTGTGCAATCTGCTGGATCTCTTCCCGGGTGACGGATTCGATGCGTTCGATGACCGTCGGCAGGGGGATGTCCGCTTCGAAGTGAATTTCGTTCTGGGCGGCGCGGACCATCTGGTTGTCCGCACTTTCGGAGGCGAGCAGCAGGCTGCCCTTTGTGTACTCGACCGCACCGGTGAGCTCGGCGGGGTCGACCGGCTCGCACGCCATCCGGGTGAGCTCGCTTGCCACCAGCGCGACGGCGGGCAGCGTCTGCTCCGGGCTGACCGCCAGGTAGACCCCGAACATGCCCGTGTCCACGTGCGAGGAGACGAAGGAGTAGACGGCGTAGGCCAGCCCACGTTTTTCGCGCACCTCCTGGAACAGTCGGGAACTCATGTTCCCCCCCAAGATCGTGTTCAGGAGCGAAAACGCGTAGCGCTTGGGGTCGACCATCGACAGGCCGGCTGTGCCGAGGCAGATGTGGACCTGCTCGAGCTCCCGCGGGCGGATGTCCACGAGGCAGCGGTTGGCCGGGGTGATGCGCTCGGGAAAGCCCTCCCCCCGCCGCACGGACTCGAAAGCCGGTCCGACGAGGTCCACCAAACGCTGGTGGCTCAGGTTTCCGGCGGCGGCGATCACGATGCGCTCGGGCTGGTAGAGCCGCTGGAAGAACCCCCTGATGGCGTCGGCGCCGAACTGCGCAATGGTCTCGCGCGTGCCGAGGATCGAGCGGCCCAGCGGGTTGTTGCCCCAGAAGTTGTTCCCGGCCAGGTAGTGGATGTACTCGTCCGGGCTGTCCTCCACCATGCCGATCTCCTGCAGGATGACCGGCCGCTCCCGCTCCACTTCGCGCGCATCGAAGATGGAGTTCAGGAAAATGTCCGAAAGCACGTCCACCATGGTCTCGACCTGGGTGTCGAGCACTTTGGCATGGTAGCAGGTGTTCTCCATGCTGGTGAAGGCGTTCGTGTGCCCGCCGATGGCGTCGAACTCCTTGGCGATCTGGTACGCGGAGCGTTTGCGGGTGCCCTTGAAGATCATGTGCTCGATGAAGTGGGACAGCCCGTTTTCGGCGTCGGCTTCGTCCCGGGCCCCCGCGTTCACCCAGACCCCCATTGAGACGGACCGGGTGTGCGGCATCGGTTGGCTCACGATCCGCACCCCGTTGGACAGAACCGTCTTATCGATGGCTCTGTCCATCGCCCTCTTCCAGGAGCGCCTTGTGGCTCAGCCGGATCTTCCCGTCCCGGCCGACTTCCAGCACTTTGACTTTCAGCTTGTCGCCCTCTTTGACCACGTCGGACACTTTGGTGACCCGGTGGTTGGCCAGCTGCGAGATGTGCACCAGTCCGTCGGTTCCCGGCAGAATGTTGACGAAGGCACCGAAGTCGGTGATCTTGACCACCGTTCCCTCGTAGATGGCGCCCACCTCGGGGTCGGCCGTGATCTGCCGGACCAGTTCGAGGGCCGCCTCGGCCTCCTGCTTGGAGAAAGCGGCTATTTTCACCTGACCCGAGTCTTCGATCTGGATGGTGGTGTTGGTCTGGCTCTGGATCGCACGGATGGTTTTGCCGCCCTGGCCGATCACTTCCCGGATCTTGTCGGGGTGAATGGTGATGGTGGTGATGGTCGGCGCGTAAGGAGAGATCTCCGGACGCGGCGCGGCAAGGGACGCGAGCATCTGACCCAGGATATGAATGCGCCCCTGGCGGGCCTGCTCGAGCGCTTTCATCAGGATCTCGCGCGACAGCTCGTGGATCTTGATGTCCATCTGCAGGGCGGTGATCCCTTTCTGGGTGCCGGTGACCTTGAAGTCCATGTCGCCGGCGTGGTCCTCGTCGCCGAGGATGTCGGTGAGAATCACGGTCTGGTCGGTTTCGCTGACCAGGCCCATGGCAATACCGGCCACCGGCGCCTTGATGGGCACCCCGCCGTCCATCAGGGCGAGGCAGCAGGCGCACACGGTCCCCATCGACGAGGAGCCGTTGGACTCCAGCACCTCGGAGACAAGCCGGATGGTGTAATCGAATTTTTCCTTATCGGGCAGGATCTTTGCGATCGCCCGGGTGGACAGGCCGCCGTGGCCGATGTCGCGCCGGCTGGGGCCGGAGATGCGCTTGGCTTCCCCCACCGAGTAGGGTGGGAAGTTGTAGTGCAGCATGAAGGGGCGGAACTCTTCGCCGGAAAGCGTTTCCACCCGCTGCTCGTCCTGGCCCGAGCCCAGGGTGAGCACACCGAGCACCTGGGTCTCCCCCCGGGTGAACAGGGCGCTGCCGTGCGGCCGGGGTAGAACCCCCACCTCACAGGTGATCGGCCGGACTTCGTCGAATCGGCGGCCGTCGAGCCGCCGGCCCTCGATCAGGATCAGATCCCGCAGGATGCGCCGCTTGAGGGACTCGATGATACCGACGACCTGCTCGCGGCGATCGGCGTATTCCGCGCCGAGGGCCTCGATGACGCCGTGCTTGGCCACCCGCGCGGCGGCGTAGCGCTCAATCTTCTGCGGGATGAGCAGCGCCTCCCGCAGGGGCCCGGCGGTGAGCGCTTCCACCTTGGCGACGAACTCGGCGTCCACCGCGGGCGGGGTGAAGTCGCGCTTGGGCGCGCCATGCGTTTCGCGCAGCTTGACCTGCATGTCGATCAGGGGCTGCAAAGCCCGGTGACCGAAAAAGATCGCTTCAATCATATCGTCTTCGCTCACCACGTCGGAGCCGCCCTCGACCATCACGACACCGGTCTTGGACCCGGCCACGATGATGTTGATGTCGCAGAGGTCCAATTCCGTGATGGCGGGGTTGACCCTGAGCTGGCCGTCGATTCGGGCAACACGCACGGCGGCGATCGGTCCGGCGAAGGGGATGTCCGAAAGGTGCAGCGCGGCGGAAGCACCGACCATGGCCAGGGTGTCCGCGTCGTTCTCCTGATCCATGGACAGGACCGTGGCAATCACCTGGGTTTCAAAGCGGTAGCTCTTCGGGAACAGGGGCCGCATGGGCCGGTCGATCAGCCGCGCGGTCAGGGTTTCCTTCTCGCTGGGTCGCCCGATTTCACGGCGAAAGTAGTTGCCCGGGATTCGCCCGGCCGCGTAGATCTTCTCCTGGTATTCCACCGTCAGCGGCACGAAGTCGCCGGGCCGCGGGTCATGGGTGGACACCACGGTCACCAGCACCACCGTGTCTCCGTACTGGACCACGACGGACCCGGAGGCTTGCTTGGCCACCTTGCCGGTCTGGATGCTCAAGGTTTTACCGCCGATCTCTTCCTTCAATAGAATTTCCATATAGGTCTCCTCGTGTGAAGCCTAACCGTCTGCGCCCCGCCTCAACATGCCGCGGAGCCGGTGTGATGCAGGCATCACCCGGACGTCTCTTGGAGAGGCAGCACTGCCCCTCGGCGGACGAGTCGGCGCGTCACATGCGTATAAGCTACTTTTTCAGTCCCAGCGTCTCGATGATGGTCCGGTAGCGATTGACATCCTTGTACTTCACGTAGTTCAACAACCGACGCCTCCGGCCGACGAGCATCAGCAACCCGCGTCGGGAGTGATGGTCCTTCTTGTGAACCTTCAAATGCTCGGTCAGGTACGTGATGCGGTTGGTGAGCAGGCCGACCTGGACTTCGGGAGAGCCGGTGTCGGACTCGTGCACCTTGAACTTCTCGATCAGTTTCTTTTTGTCTTCGGTTGACAAAGTCACTTTCTTCCTTCCTCCTTCTGGGCGGCTTCGGAAAAAAACCAACTTCGGCGCAGCGGAGTTCCGCCGCGGGCAAGTAGCACCTTGAAGTTGGGTTTTTTGCGAAGCCGTCTCATCGTGAAATGCGTGCGATTATTTTCTTCATGTGCGTTCGACGACATCCCAAAAACGCCGCCGTAAACCACCGATAATTTTGTTAACCACCTTAGAGCAACGCGACTTTAAGTGCAACAGAAATCACCACGTCTCAGCCCTCGGGCCGTGCGAAAACACAGGCGTACTCGAAATCGTCCTGCCCGGCCTTGAAGAGCAGCACCGCCGCCAGTTCTCCCTGCTCATCCATGACCTTGAGCAGGCCGTCGCCGGCCGCAGCCGGCCCTGCGTCAGGCGGGACCGACAGCTCCCGGCGAGTGAGTCGGCGGCCGGTGCGCACGTATTCGAGCAACCGCCGGTCGGCTACGACTTCCGGCCATCCGGCCAAGGCCTGCGCCATCGGGATGAGCCGTTCACGCACGGTTCCACGCCGGGTCAAATCCGCCACCTCTTCCAGGGTCAGGGCCTGCTCCAGGCCGAAGCCGCCGCTCTCCGTGCGCGTCAACTCGCTCAGGTGGGCACCGCAACCCAACGCTCGCCCGATGTCTACGGCCAGCGTGCGCACATAGGTTCCGGCGGAACAGTGCACCTCGAAGCGGACCTCGGGCAGTGCCACCGCGAGCACCCGAATCCGGTAAACATGCACTTCCCGCGGCGGTTTCTGGACCGGCTGGCCGCGCCGGGCCAGGGTGTACAGCGGAACACCCTCGTGCTTCAGGGCCGAAAACACAGGTGGTGCCTGCACAATGGCACCCTCGAAACGGCGGAGGGCGGACGCGATGGCCGCCTCGGAGACCCCGGTCCAGTCGCCCCTGGCCACCACACGGCCCGTAACATCCTGGGTGTCGGTTTCGACTCCCAGCGTCATCACGGCCGCGTAGGCCTTGCGGCCCTGCGCCATGAAGCGGGCCAACCGCGTCGCCTGGTTGACACAGCAGACCAGCACCCCGCGCGCAAACGGGTCCAGGGTCCCGGTGTGCCCGACGCGCCCGGCCGCCAGCAGGCGCTTGACGTGGGCCACCACGCCGGCCGACGAGATGGCCGCCGGCTTGTTGACGACCAGGATGCCGTTCAAATGTTTTCCACCCAGTCGATCAGCCGGCTCTTGATGTCCGCAATCGTCGCCTCGACCTGGAAGCCGGCCGCGCTGTAATGCCCGCCGCCGCCGAACGCGCCGGCCATGGCGGCGACATCAACGGTGCCGTCAGAGCGCAGGCTGACGTGAACGTGCGAGCGGCCGTTTGTGTCGGCCGTCCCGTTGGCCTGCTCCTGGATCAATGCCGCCACTTTCACATCCTCGATCCGGCGGGCGTAATTGATGATGCCGTCCGTATCTTCCGGCTGGGTTCCCGTCTCCTCCAGCATGCGACGGGTGACGGCCATGATCGAGAGCTTGCCGTTGCGCGAGATCTCGATCGAGTTGAGCGCCAGGTTGAGCAGCTTGATGCGGCCGAGCGAGTAGGAGCCGAACACGTGCTGCGCGACGCGGTAAGGGTCAACCCCCAGCTCCGTCATCTCCCGGGCGATGGCGAACGCGGCCGCGTTGGTGTTCGAGAACCGGAAGGAGCCCGTGTCGGTGAGGATCCCGGTGTACAGCGCCGTGGCGATCTCCCGGTCGAACTCCACGCCGAGCGCTCTAATCAGGCGATAGACGATTTCCGCCGTGGCGCAGGCCTCAGCGTCAATCAGCCGGTGCTGGCCGAAACCGGTGTTGGAAATGTGATGGTCGATGTTGATGACGACCCCCACCCGGGCCACCGCGGGCCAACTCTCACCGATGCGGGAGATGTCCCCGCAGTCCAGAACCAATGCGGCCGCATAGGTTTCGGGCGCCTGCAGTCGGCGCGATATGCCGTCCACCCCCGGCAGAAACTGATAGACGGCCGGGATGGCGCTGGCGTTGTAGAGGGTCGCCTGCTTGCCGATCTTTTTAAGGGCAAGCCCCAGCGCCAAGAGCGAGCCGACGGCATCTCCGTCCGGGTCCGCGTGGGAGGTGACCAGCAGGTGGCCGGCGCGCTTAATTATCTGAAGAATCTGGTTCATGATCTTTTGATATCGATTTCAGCAGTCGATCGATGTGGGCGCCGTGGTCGAAGGACTCGTCGTAATAAAACTCGAACGCGGGCATGTAGCGCAGCCCCAGCTGCCGGGCGAGCTGCCGCTTGATGAAGCCCGCCGCACTCGCAAACCCCTCGGCCGCCGCCTCGGAGGTGCTCTTGCCGCCGGCGGTGGCGAAATAGACGCGCGCCAGGCGCAGATCTTTTGTCACCTTGACGCCGGTGATGGTCGTCAGCGCCAGGCGGGGGTCACTGATGTCCCGCCGCAGCAGCTCCGACAGGAGTTGCTGGATGAGCCCGCCGACTCTCTCCGATCGGGCAAGCGACGTCATACGGTGAACAGCTCCATCTGCGAGTCGATGACCTCCGCCAGGCCGAGCTCTTCGGCCTGGTTGAACATTTTGTCGATCTTCGAGTTGATCAGGGCCTTGTCGTTGCCGACCAGCGCAAAACCGACGACCGCCCGTTGGTGCATGTCATTCGCATCGACCTCGGCCACCGACGCGTTGAAATGATTGCGCAGCTGGGCGACGATCGCCTTGACGATGCGGCGCTTCTCCTTCAGCGAGTGGCACTCGTGCAGCCGGAAGGTGATCAGCCCGATGCCCACCGCCATGCTCGCCTCTGATGGACCGCCTACGGCCAAGACCCCTCCGTTCGGGCCCTCTGTTTTCACGACACTTCGGGCCGGAACTCTTCCATGTAGAAGAACTCGATGCGATCGCCGACCTTGATGTCGTTGAAGTTCTCGATGCCGATGCCGCACTCGTAGCCGCTCTGGACCTCCTTGGCGTCGTCCTTGAACCGCCGCAGGGAAGAGTTCTTGCCCTCGTAAACGACCACCCCGTCACGGATCAGGCGCAGGCTTTTGCCGCGCTCGATTTTGCCGTCGGTGACCTGGCAACCGGCAATGGCACCCACCTTGGGGATCTGGAACACCTCGCGCACCTCTGCGGAGCCGAGAATGCGCTCCTCGAATCGCGACGCCATCAGGCCCGTCAGGGCGTTCTTGACATCGTTGATGGCGTCGTAGATCACGTTGTAGAAGCGCATGTCCACGTTTTCTTCATTGGCAAAAGCCTGCACCTTCGGCGTCGGCCGCACGTTGAAGCCGATGATGATGGCCCGCGACACGGCCGCCAGCGACACATCGGACTCGGTGATGGTGCCGGTGGCGGCGTGCACCACGTTCACCTTGACCTCGGCGTTGGACAGCTTGGCCAGGGACTCCGAGAGGGCCTCGACCGAGCCGTGGACGTCGGCCTTTATGACGAGCGTGAGCTCCTTCATCTCGCCCTGCTGCAGGCGCTCGAACAGGCTCTCCAGGCTGGGCCGCGCGCTGCTCTGGGCCAGATCCTTGGAGCGCTGTTTCTGCATGCGCAGTTCGCTGATCTGTTTGGCGCCCTTTTCGTCCTGAACCGCCACGAATTCATCCCCGGCCATGGGAACCCCGGACAGGCCGAGGATCTCCACCGGCACCGAGGGCCCGGCGGATTCGATGGTCTGGCCGCGGTCGTTCAGCATCGCCCGGATCTTGCCGTGGTGGACACCGCACACGACAGGGTCGCCGGCGTGCAGCGTGCCTTCGCTCACCAGTATCGTGGCGACCGGGCCGCGGCCGGAATCGATTTTCGCCTCCACCACGTGGCCGCGGGCGAGCTTGTCGGGGTTGGCCTTAAGCTCCATGACCTCGGCCTGGAGCAGAATCATCTCGAGCAGTTGGTCGATACCGGTGTTCTGCTTGGCGGACACGTGCACGAAAATCGTCTCCCCGCCCCAGTCTTCCGGCGTCAGACCCTTCTCCACCAGCGAGCGCTTGACGCGGTCCGGGTCGGCTCCCGGCTTGTCGATCTTGTTGACGGCCACGATGATGGGCACGTTCGCCGCCCGGGCGTGGTTGATCGCCTCCACGGTTTGAGGCATGACCCCGTCGTCGGCCGCCACCACCAGCACCACCAGATCGGTCACCTGGGCACCCCGGGCGCGCATCGCCGTGAAGGCTTCATGGCCCGGCGTGTCGAGAAAGGCGATGCTGCCGCGATCCGTGCTCACGTGGTAGGCGCCGATGTGCTGGGTGATCCCACCGGCCTCGGTTTCGGTAACGCGCGTTTTGCGGATGACATCGAGCAGCGAGGTCTTGCCGTGGTCGACATGGCCCATGATGGTGACGACCGGCGGCCGGGCAAGAAGTGTTGCCAGATCGTCATCGACCGGTTTAAGCAGGGTGTCCTCCGCGGAGGAGGTGCGCTCCGCCTCGTAGTTGAACTCGGCCGCGATGAGCACCACGGTGTCAAAATCGATGGACTGGTTGACGGTGGCCATCACGCCCATGCCCATGAGGACCTTGATGATTTCGCCGGCCTTGACACCCATGCGCTTGGCCAGCTCCGAGAGCACGATCGCTTCTTCCATTTTAATCCTGCGCTTGATCGCCTTGGCCACGGTGACCTGCGACTTGTGGCTGGCGACCTCTGGTTGGGCTTTGCCGCCCTTGCGGGGTTTCCGCGACCGGGACCCCTCATCGTAAAGGTCCTCCGCTTCGACCACCGCCTTGGTGCGAAACGAAATCTTTTTCTTAATAAACTTCTTGCCCGCCTCGTCCTCCGTGCCCCACTTCTTCTTGCGCTTCTTGTCATCCCGGTCTTCGGCGCCCGGTGTCGGCGGGACGATCTCGGCCGGGGCGGCCACGACCCTGGGCGCTCGCGGTTCCACAACCTTCGGTCGCACCAGGGCCGGTTCAGCGGTCCTTTCGACCGGCGCCACCGGCAGCTTGATGATGCGGGCCGGTTCGTCCCGCTTGACCTTCTTGACGATCTTTTCGCCTTTTCTCAGTTTTTCGGTGACGGCCAGCGGGGCCGACTCCTCGGCGGCAACGGCTCCATCGGCCGGCTCGGTCGCAGTGCTGGCCGGGGGGTCTCCCGGAAGGGCGTCCTCGGTCTCGGTCGGAGCAGGAGCGAGTGGCTCGGGTGCAGGCGCGGCGGCCTCGACGGCTTCCACCGCCTCGACAGCGGGCGCAGCGGGTTCGGCCGGTGCTTCGGCCGGCTCCACCGGAGCCTCGGCCGCCAGGGCTTCCTCCGCCGGGACTTCGACCACCTTTTTGCGGCGCCGGATAACGGTGGCCTTGACCCGCTTTTCCTCGACCACGGCTTCTTTCTTGCCGAACAACGCGGCTTTGACCCGCTGGACCGCATCGTCGTCCATAGAACTCATGTGGCTCGCCACGGTGATGTTCAGGCCGGTGAGCTTTTCCAACAGCGCTTTGTTGGTCAGATTAAGTTCTCTGGCCAGTTCGTACACCCGGATTTTCGACATGAACTTTTTCCCCCAATCCCCTTGGCTCAAGGGGCTCCGCCGGCGTTAGATCGCACGGCAGCGAGCGATGGGCTGCAGCTTACGCTTCATTTAGTGGCGGGCCCGTCTCTTCTTTGCCGGGTTCCGAAGCTTCATCGAGTGCGGCAGGTTCCGCCGTCTTCGCCGCTTCGTCCACTTCCGCTTCAGCCGTCTCCGTTGCTTCGTCCACTTCCGCTTCAGCCACCTTCGCTGCTTCGTCCGCTTCGGCTTCAGCCGCCTTCGCTGCTTCGTCCGCTTCCGCCTGGGCCGCCAGTTCGGCGGCGGCCGTCCCGGCCTCGATCAGGCCGCTGGCCATCTCCTCATCGATCCCCCGGACTTGCAGAAGGTCCTCCACGGAGGCCTTTCCGATTTCCTCGGCGGAATAAAAGCCTTTTTCATAAAGGGCGTCGGCCAGACTAATCCCGACGCCGGGAAGCGCCATGAGCGAATTGTACCCGCTTTGCATGGTCTGGTTATAGGTGGTCTCGCTCTTCACGTCGAGGTGCCACCCCGTCAGCTTGCTGGCCAATCGGACGTTCTGCCCCTTCTTGCCGATGGCGATGGCCAGGAACTCATCGGGGACGATGACCTCCATCGACCGGTTGTCCTCGTCGATGATGACCCGCGAGACCTCGGCCGGAGCCAGTGCGTTGCACACGAACTTGGCGGTGTCCACGTGCCAGGGGATGATGTCGATCTTCTCGCCGCGCAGTTCCTGGACGACGCTCTGCACCCGGCTGCCCTTCATCCCCACGCAGGCGCCCACCGGGTCGATGTCGGAGTTGTTGGAGGCGACGGCGATCTTGGCCCGCACACCCGCCTCCCGGGCGGCCCCCATGATGGACACGATGCCCTCGCTGATTTCCGGGACCTCGGTGCGGAAGAGGGTGACGATAAAATTCGGGTGCGTCCGCGACAGCACGATTTGCGGCCCCCGCGAATCCTGCAGCACGTCCAGGATGAGGGCCCGGATGCGATCGCCGCGGCGGTAGCTCTCCTTGGTGACCTGCTCGCGCACCGGCAGGATGCCCTCGGTCTGGCCGAGATTGACGATGATGTCCCCCCGATCGACCCGCTGCACGATCCCGTTGATGATCTCGCCCCGGCGCTCGATGAAGCTAGCGTAGACCGCATCCTTCTCCGCGTCCTTCAGCTTCTGGATGATGACCTGCTTGGCGGACTGCGCCGCAATGCGGCCGAAGGTGTTCGTGTCCATCTTGGTGCCGAGGCTGTCGCCGACCTCGCAGTCCGGGTCGAGCAAGCGGCCCTCATCGAGGCTGATCTGCAGCATCGGATCCTCGATCTCCTCGGCCACTTCTTTGAACTGGAACACCTCCAGGTCGCCGGTCTCCTCGCTGTACTGGACTTCGATGTCGATCTTGGGACCGTATTTCTTGCGGGCGGCGGACTTCAACGCCTCTTCCAGCGCCTTGACGAGCACCATGCGATCGATGCCTTTGTCCCGGCTGACCTGTTCAACGACCCGTTTGATTTCCGAAATCAACATGGGCTTTCTCCGTGTGGTTGACGAGGTGTGCCTTGGAAATATCCTCAAGCGGTATGGTCACCGTCGTCTGGCCGTTCACCAGACAGACCGCCCTGCCGGATATTCCCGCCAGCACGCCGCTGAAATGCCTCTGCCCGTCCATCGGGCAGAGGGTTCTGATCTTCGCTGTATGCCCTCTGAAACGCTCGAAGTCCTCCGGCCTCGACAACGGGCGGTTGGGCCCCGGGGAGGAGACTTCCAGGTGATAGCGCCCGATATCGGGCAGGTGCACGTCGAGCACATCCCCCAATTCCCGGCTGACCGTGGCGCAGTCCTCCAGCGTCACGCCGGCCGGCTTGTCGATAAAGAGCCGCAGCACTCGGCCGCCGCGGTCGCGCAGGAACTCGACATGGACAAGCTCGATCCCCTCGGCGTCACACAACGCCTCCGCCAGGGAGCGCACCTCGGCCGTAACACGCTTTTCATCCGCCGGGGCGGCCGGCAGCAGGTCCGGTTTGGGCGTGCGCTTGTCGTGAGATTTGTTCGGTCTGCCCACCGGGCATCCCCCCCCTCTTCGGGAAAATAAAAAACGGGCTTTACGCCCGTTTCCTCATGTTCAGGTGGACCTTGTGCAGGGGAGCTTAAAAAGTCATTCGCTCATACCAGAATCATGGTTGCATCCAGTCCGCATCACATAAAGTCCTACCGTAAACCGCCGAGCAAAACGGATACTGCATGGATGGAGCGGGCAACGAGATTCGAACTCGCGACACCAAGCTTGGGAAGCTTGTACTCTACCAGCTGAGCTATGCCCGCTCATCCGAG
>DATITS010000024.1:0-4443 GCA_035467535.1 Desulfobacterales bacterium | reverse complement strand
CGGACGGTGATGCGCACCGGGATCTCGTAGGTCATCCCGCGATGAATGCACTCTTCGATCGTGTGTTTGATCTCACCGAAACGGTAGGAAACGTACTCGAGGGAGGCGCTGCCGGTGAAGTCCTTGATCGGGAACACGGACCTGAACACGGCCTGCAAACCGATTTCCTCCCGCTTTTCGTGGGGGGTGTCCATCTGCAGGAACCGGGCGAACGAATTGCGCTGCATCCCGATCAGGTCAGGGATGTCGACGATCTGGTCAATCTTGCCGAAGCCCTTGCGAATACGCTTGCTGATCATTGGTCTCTCGGACATAGCATCTCCGCCATGTAGTTGAAGTTAGGGACTCTTTGAAAAAAATGACGGTCAGACAGTGGATCGGGGTAGTGACGGCCGTGGCCTGCTGCATCCGGGAAGAAATTAAAGAAAAGCGTACGCTCCAGAAAAACGAGACAGCAGACCACGGTTATCGGTTGATGTGCTACTTGATCTCCACGGTGGCGCCGGCGCCCTCGAGCTGGGCCTTGAACTTTTCGGCATCCGCCTTCGAAATCCCCTCTTTGACCGGCTTGGGGCAGGACTCCACCAAATCCTTGGCCTCTTTCAGGCCCAGGCTGGTGATGGCGCGGACTTCTTTGATGACGTTGATCTTCTTTTCGCCGTGGGCGGTGAGGATGACGTCAAATTCGGTCTTCTCCTCGACCGGGGCCGCCGCGACCGCGGGACCGGCGGCCATCATGGCCATGGGGGCCGCCGCCGACACGCCGAATTTCTCCTCAAGCTCTTTGACCAGCTCGGACAGCTCCAGCACCGACATGCTGGCAACGAATTGAATCACATCTTCTTTGGTGACATTAGCCATTTCTTCCTCCAGTTGATCGATATCGTCTTTTAGATTCAGTAATGTTTCCGATGGATCCGGCGGCTCTCGCCCCGCATCGTCTCACGCGGCGGCCTCAGGCTCCGCCGACGCCTTCTGCTCCTTGATGGCGTTCAACACGTTCAGCAGGCTGCGCGGGACCCCCGAGAGCACCCTCACGAACGAGGTCGGCACCCCCACCATGACGGAAAGCAACTGCCCGAGCAGCACCTCCCGCCCAGGCAGCGCCGCCAGCGCCTTGAGCCCGGCCAGGTCGATCAGCTTCCCGTTCAGCACCCCGGCCCGGATCTGCAGGCGCTTGCTGTCCTCGGCGAACTTCATCAAAATCTTCGCCGGCGCCACCGGGTCCTGGTAGCTGATGGCCACCGCACTGGGCCCCTGGAATTGGCCCTGCAGCACGGAGATGGGAGTGCTCTCCGAGGCCCGCACCATCATGGTGTTCTTGACCACCTTGTAATCAACGCCCGCCTGCTTGAGCTTGCGGCGCAGATCGCTCATCGCCGGCACATTCAGCCCCTTGTAATCGGTCAGGATCACCAGGTTGGCCTTCGCAAAGCGCTCGCTCAGGTCCTCAACGATTTGTTTTTTGTCTTCTAGTTTCAAATTGGATTCTCACCTCCTCCTGATCTCTGAAAAAAACCGGAGGCATGGCTAAGGTTTACCGGGACCCCCCTCGGCGATCCCGATCGGTCACCCCTGTAGTCCACCTCTGTCTCGGTAGGCCGGCAGAGCCGATTAAACGCTGCACCCCTTGAGTACCTACGGTCTTTGACAGATTAGTTGACGACGTACGCGTCGCCCGTTTTACTTCGCCAGATCCTTGACCATGACCGTATCGATCTTGATGCCGGGGCCCATGGTGCTGGAAACGACGATGCTTCTCAGATAGGTCCCTCTGCTGGAGGCCGGCTTCAAGCGGATGACGGTCTCCAGAAACGCCGACACGTTCTGCACGAGTTTGTCGACGCCGAAGGAGACCTTGCCCACGGGGGCGTGCACGATCCCGGCTTTTTCAACCCGGAATTCGATCTTGCCGGCCTTGAGCTCCGTCACCGCCTTGGTCACGTCGAAGGTGACCGTGCCGGTCTTGGCATTGGGCATGAGGCCGCGCGGGCCCAGAATCTTGCCGATCTTGCCGACCACGCCCATCATGTCCGGTGTCGCCACGACCTTGTCGAAGTCGAACCAGCCGCCCTTGATCTTCTCGACCAGATCGTCGTTGCCGACGAAATCCGCACCCGCGTCCTGGGCCTCCTTCTCCTTCTCACCCTTGGCGAAGACCAAAACCCGTACCGCTTTGCCGATACCGTTCGGAAGCACCACCGAACCCCGGACCATCTGGTCGGCATGCCGCGGGTCGACGCCCAAACGGGCGGCGACGTCAACGGTCTCGTCGAACTTGGCGTAGGACGACTCCACGACCATTTTAACAGCGTCAAAAACCCCCAGGCTGGAATCGCCGGTGATTTTCTTCATGACTTCGTTGTATTTCTTACCCCGCTTTGGCATCTTGGCTTCGCGCTCCTTGTCAATTCGTGCCGGTTGCGGAAATGGCCGGGTCTTCCGTCCGCTGGCAGGCCCGGCCCCTCAACCTCAGGCGATCTCGATCCCCATGCTGCGGGCCGTGCCTTCGATGATGCGGCAGGCCGCGTCCAAATCATATGCGTTCAGATCCACCATCTTCTGCTTAGCGATCTCCTCCACCTGCTGGCGGCTGATCTTGCCCACCTTCTCGCGCTTGGGGTCCTTGGCGCCCTTGGCAATTTTGGCCGCCTTTTTCAAAAGGACCGCCGCCGGGGGCGTCTTGGTGACGAATGTGAAGGAACGGTCCTGATAAATCGTGATCACCACGGGGATGATCATGCCGGCGTCGTTGGTGGTCTTGGCGTTGAACGCCTTGCAGAAATCCATGATATTGACGCCGTGCTGACCCAGGGCGGGTCCGATGGGCGGTGACGGGTTGGCTTTGCCGGCTTCCACCTGCAGTTTGACGAATGCCATCACTTTTTTAGCCATGAGTCTCTTTTTCTCCTGATCGCTGTCGATCTTGCGGCCGCCCGCGCGGGGCGGCGGATCGCGGGTCCTAAAGCTTCTGGACCTGAACGAAATCCAGCTCCACGGGGGTGGCACGCCCGAAGATGCTCACCAGAACCTTGATTTTGCCCTTCTCAGGGTTGACGTCATCCACCGTACCGTTGAAGTTGTTGAACGGACCGTCGACCACCCGAATGTCATCCCCGACCTCGAAAAAGTATTTCGGTTGGGGCTGGCGCTTGCCGGCCTCCATGCGGTTGATGATCTGCTCCGCCTCCGCCTCCGACAGCGGGGTCGGCTTCTGCCGCCCGCCCAGGAAACCGGTGACCTTGGCGGTGTTGTTCACAATGTGCCACGTCTCATCATCCAGTTCCATGCGGACCAGGATGTAGCCGGGATAAAACTTGCGCGAAGAGGTCTTGCGTTTGCCCTTGACCAGTTCGACGACCTCTTCCGTCGGCACCACGACCCCGCCGAATTTCTCCGGGTGCGGAAAGCCGGTGATGCGCTCCTCCAGGGCGGCCTTGACCTTGTTTTCAAAGCCCGAGTACACATGGACGACATACCATCTCAACGCCACGGGTGCTTTTCCTCCCCCTATTTAAAGACGGCCCGGACCAGGTTGCCCAAGCTCACGTCCACCAACCCGAGGAACACGGAGATGATCGTGACCAGAACAATCACCACCGCAGTGGACCCGAGGGTTTGCTTGCGCGTCGGCCACGTGACCTTTTTAAGCTCGATCTTGACCTCTCGCAGGAACTGAACCGCCCGGGTGTACACGTTGTCCGCCGGCGGGGTGGCAGGCGCCTGCGCGGAGGCGGCCTGGGGCTTTTTCGGCACCAGCGCCGGTCTGCGGTCGGCCCCCGCGGCCGAGTCCGCGCCCGCCGTCAAGCCGCTGTTCAAGCTCGCCGCCCCGTTCTCGGACGCCGGCGCAACGCCCGACGTCTCGTCCTCGTGCCGCCTCTTTTTCTTCAGGCTGGTTGGCTTTTTACGTAATATGCGTCCCATGCGTCTCCTGAGCCGATCAACGCCTTCCGCCGGCGCGGCCGGTGAGCCATGCCCCCGGCCGCGACGGACCGAGCTTCCTCTTCAAAAGTGGCAGGCCAGGAGGGATTCGAACCCCCAACACCCGGATTTGGAGTCCGATGCTCTACCGTTAGAGCTACTGGCCTGCATATCGCACCCGTCGGGGATGGGGCCGTATCGGGTGCGGGCGCCTACTTGGTTTCTTTGTGAACCGTATGCTTACGGCAGAACCGGCAGTATTTGGCAAACTCCAGTTTGTCCGGTGTCGTGCGCTTGTTTTTCGTCGTCGTATAGTTACGACGCTTGCATTCGGAACAGGCAAGCGTGATCAGAACTCTCACAGGATATCTCCTTTGTCGTTACGCGATGACGTCGGCGACCACACCGGCACCCACTGTCCGGCCGCCTTCCCGAATCGCAAACCGCAGCTCCTTCTCCATCGCTATCGGAGTGATCAGCTCCGCCGAGATCGCCACGTTGTCCCCCGGCATCACCATCTCC
>DATITS010000023.1:0-11733 GCA_035467535.1 Desulfobacterales bacterium | reverse complement strand
AAGACCAGCGCCAATGTCAGAACCACTGCCCCAGCCAAAACAACCTTAATGGCTTTCACCCTGAACCAAACAATGAAAAGATAACCCAGGAATGCTGCGGAAAGCCCTGCCAGCCACCACTTCACGCCGTAGACGGCGTTCCAGAAAACATCCCCCTGGTCCGTCGACTTCCCCCAGGTGGCAAAAATCAGCACCGCCACCATGGTCGCGAAGTAGACAACGTTCTGCCACAGCGGCCGTTCCACTTCCGGCGCCGGCATGTGCATTGCCGCCTCGGCCTTTTGCTGCTCTTCCTTCCGGTAGATAAAGTACATGATCAGGCCGATGACGACACTGAACAATACCGCCCCCACCGCCCGGGCGATGCCGATTTCAAGACCCAGGATCCGGGCGGTCATGACGATGGCCAGGATGTTGATGGCCGGACCGGAATACAGGAAGGCGATGGCCGGGCCGAGGCCGGCCCCGCGTTTCCAGATGCCCGCGAAGAGCGGCAGCACCGTGCACGAGCAGACGGCCAGAATGCTGCCGGATACCGATGAAACGCCGTAGGCCAGGATTTTATTGGCGCCGGCCCCCATGTATTTTATCACCGCCGCCTGGGACACGAAGCACGAAATGGCGCCGGCGATGAAGAAGGCCGGCACCAGGCACAGCAGCACGTGCTCCTGGGCATACCACTTGGTCAGCGCAAGGGAGGACATGACGGCTTCTTTAAAACGCAAACTGTCGACCGGCAACCAGAAAAACACCAGGAAGGCGCCGGCGATGGCAGCCAGCGGCTTCCAAATGGTTTTCCAGTCGATTTGGCTCGGTTCCGGGGTCGTTATGTCCGCCGTTTCCGAATCGGATAAAGCAGCCGGCCGATTTTCGCTTGAACATGCGCAGGTGGTACTCATTTCGACCTTCCTCCTATCGATCATAACATGGTTTGATATGTATAGCTATATGCTGATGTATAAATATTATAGAGAAAATATTAGGTTTTGCGGCAGATCTGCTCGCGGGAAACTAGGGGGGCTTTCTTGAGAATTTCATCTAGTTCCGGTTGGTCTTCGAGCCAGTTGCGCATTTCGCGCAGGATGCCGGCGGCATAGGGGTTGCCGCTGCCGTTCACCAGCGAGTAATTCACCCAGAGTCCGTCCTTGCGGTATTCCACCAGGCCGGCTTCCTCCAGGATTTTAAGATGCTTCGAAACCGTAGGCTGGGCGATATGCAGGAGGGACTTGAGTTCGCAGACGCACATGCCGCTCTTGTGCTGCAGCAGTTT
Organism: Desulfobacterales bacterium; assembly: GCA_035467535.1. Lineage (GTDB taxonomy): Bacteria > Desulfobacterota > Desulfobacteria > Desulfobacterales > SpSt-501 > SpSt-501. Next base: position 10,463 of record DATITS010000023.1, on the reverse strand, counting down.
CAGGATTTTGACCCGATTCGGATCGGACAACGCCTTCATTATTTTTATGAAAGATTTCATTGCACACCCATTATATTCATGTATGGCAATATATCAAAACAAAATCCTCTGTCAAGATATTTTCCCAGTTGACGCAGATTAAGTCGTCTGTTAGTTTCTTACTAGCATGATCCATTTCAATTTAATGAATGCGACTTATTATATGCGCCATCGTGCAGCCTAAAAGATGCCTGAGTGAGTTCTGATGCGATCCAGATCGCCACATATATCCATATTATTAGGTTTAGGCGCTGTGCTATTCGTGATATTTTCCGGATGCGGCGGGGATTCGGAATACAAGCGGGTCGATTTTTCAAAAACCGTTGCCATCTCGCACCCGGACACCCACCCCGCCCAGGACAAGGTTCTGCGCGTGGCCGTCGCGGCGATGATATCGCCCAAAGAGACCTTTATATACTATCGGGAGCTCCTCGACTACATCGGCCGGAATGCGGGGCTCGGCATTCAGCTCATCCAGCGCAAAACCTACGATGAGATCAACGCGCTTTTCCTCAAGGGCGAGATCGACCTGGCCTTCATCTGCACCGGCCCCTATGCGGTCGGCCGGAAAAAATACGGGTTCGAGGCCCTGGCAACCCCGCAGGTGCGCGGGAAACCCTTCTACCAGTCTTACCTGATCGTGGAGAAAGACAGTACCTACCACCAAATGGAAGGGCTGCGGGGCCGCGTGTTCGCCTTCACGGACCCCGACTCCAACACCGGGACGCTGGTTCCCCGCTACTGGCTGGCGCAGGTCGGGGAGGCCCCCGAAACGTTTTTCCAAAAAACGGTTTACACCTACAGCCACGACAACTCGATCCTGGCGGTGGCCAAGGGGCTGGTGGACGGGGCCGCCGTGGACGGGCACCAGTGGGAATATTTCCAGCACTTCACCCCCGCCCTCACATCCAGGACGCGAGTGATTCGAAAATCCGAGTCTTACGGCAGCCCTCCCATAGTGGCTTCCGGGCGTCTTCCGGACGATTTGAAAACCAAAATCCGTGGGATTCTCTTGGCCATGCATCAGAAACCCGACGGCAGAGCGATTCTGGAAAAGCTCTTGATCGATCGGTTTCTCGCCCCGCGCGAAGAGTGGTACGAACCGGTGCGCGCCATGATCGCCTCCCTGCCGCCGGATGGCGGGAGATCCTCTAATGCGCCCTCAAAGCCTTAGACACACGCTCCTGCTCGCGATAGCGGTCCTGGTGCTCATCAGCGGCATCCTGATCTCGCAGCTGGTCACCCACCGCTACAGCGTGAGCCTGATGGAGGGTGCGGTTGCTCAGGCCGAAAACGCCGCTCACAAGCTGGCTTTGGATGCGGCCGAGCAGGTGCTCATCAACGATTTGGTGGGCCTGCAGCGCTTGCTCGATGCCCAGATGACCGTCAACCCGACCGTGGCGTATATTTTCATCGTGCGGGACGGCTCCGTGATCAGCCACACCTTCTCCGGGGGGGTGCCGGTCGAACTGATCGACAGCAATGCGGCGGCGGAGGGTGCCGCAGGGCATCTTGAAAAAATTATCTCCCAAAAGGGGGAGCGATTCCTCGACATCGCCTGGCCCATTTTCGGCGGTCGGGCCGGAACTCTGCGGATCGGTTTTTCGGAGGAGCCTTACCGGGAGAAGGTCAGTCAGCTCTGGCTCCAGATGAGCCTGATCACGCTCGCGATCCTCGTGCTGGCGCTGGTTGCCGGCCAGGTGTTCGTCTTCCGCCTAACGCGGCCGCTGCTCAGTCTGGCCGCTGCCGTGGAAAGCATCGGTGAGGAGAACCTGGAGGCGCTCCCGCCGGTGAAAGGCCGCGCCGAAACCAGCCGCCTCGCATCGGCGTTCAACGGCATGCTGGCGCGGTTGAGGGATTACACCCAGCGCCTGGAGACATCGAACCAGGCGCTCGAAACCAAGAACCAAGAGCTGGCCCGCGCCCAGCGCCAGCTGCGGGCCTCGCTATCGATCGCCCAGGAGATCGCAGCACTGCCGAACCTGAAGGATGTGTGCGTCTACCTGATCCGGTCCTTCAAAACCTTGATCGAATGCCGCAACATGGCTCTTGTCGTCTTCAACCGCCGCAGAGACGAGGCGTTCGTGACCTCCGAGCAGGGGACTTTTCCCCTGGGAGCTGAAGCCGCCGGCCATGCCCACGGAGCATTTTCCGGCTTGACCGGCATCCGCTTTATCGAGAAGGAGAAACTGGCAGCCGTGCCGCTGCCGCTCGACCTGCAAGGCGCCCGGCAGCTGGCCGTGCTGCCGTTTCAATACCAGAGCGAGTTTTTAGGGGCGATGCTGATCGGCTGCCCGGCGGAGTGCGCGTGCGTTACGAAGGAGCTCGATGTGATCGAGCTGATTTTAAGACAAACCTCCGGTGCGCTGCGCCGGGCGGTGCTGCACGAGGACGAGATCCGGGAACTGCGGGCCCGCATCGAGCCCACGGCCGAGTTCAGCGGGCTGATCGGCAAGGACCCCAAGATGCAGGTCATCTACAAGCTTATCGAGGACGTGGCTCCGACGGACGCCACCGTGCTGATCCAGGGGGAGAGCGGCACCGGCAAGGAACTGGTCGCCCGGGCCATCCACCAGCACAGCCCCCGCCGGGAGCAGCCCTTCGTGGTGATAAACTGCTCGGCCTATCCCAGCACCCTGCTCGAAAGCGAGCTCTTCGGCCACGAGAAGGGGGCCTTTACCGGCGCCTCCCGGCGCCGCGCCGGCCGTTTCGAACAGGCCCACGGCGGCACGGTATTCCTGGACGAGATCGGTGAGATCTCCCAGACCGCCCAGATCAAGCTCCTGCGGGTGCTGCAAAGCCAGAAGTTCGAGCGCATCGGGGGCGAGCAGACGCTTTCAGTCGATGTGCGCATCCTGGCGGCCACGAACAAGAACCTGCTCGAGCAGGTGAAAGCCGGGCAGTTCCGGGAGGACCTTTTTTACCGGCTGAATGTCATCCCGATCCAGCTTCCTGCGCTGCGCGACCGACAAAACGACATCCCGGTCCTGGCCGGCCATTTTTTAAAAGGATTTGCCGGAGCGCAGCGAAAAAATATCAGCGAGTTCAACACCGAAGCCATGCGCGCCCTTCTTTCCTACAACTGGCCGGGCAACGTGCGCGAACTGGAGAACACCATCGAGCATGCCGTCGTGCTGGCCAAGGGGAGCGCGGTGGAAGCCGTCGACCTGCCTTCCCCAGTGGTCAGCCCCGTTTCTGAAGAGCCCCCGGCCTCGAGTAAAACCATCACGGAAAACGAAGCCCGACTGCTCAGGGAGGTTCTCGAGGAGTGCAACTGGAACAAGACGACGGCTGCGCTGCGGCTCGGCATCAGCCGCAGCACCCTCTACGAGAAGATAAAAAAATACCAGATCTTCGCCCCGACCCTGCATTGAGATGCCGGCCCCATCGGCTCATGCAGCATGCCGTACTACTTTCGTTCGATAGCCCCATCTGTCCATCCGATTCTCGGACGCCATTAACAAATCGAATATATTTAAAAAATAAAAAATATCGAAAGTGGCCGTTCGAAATCCGGACAACCCACACTCTGCACAGACTTTGTCCAGCCTCTGATTGGCCCCCTATTCCGGAGTCGCAAAAAAATCCGCCCATTAAATTAAAATCTGTATTTATTCTAATAAGTTGAATTTGGTACCGGCGCATGCCCACGACCCTGTGCGGACCGCTTCGTCCCATCTTGGCACCGGGCTTGCTATTCTAAACTGTGCCGTTGCTGCCGGGAACCCCATGGATCCGCAATCTGTACAATGGCAGGCCTCAGCGCCGAAGGTGTTCGAAATCATGCAGAAAGATATCCTTCTCATGGACGCCGACCTGCTGGGAAGCGCGGGCTTGCAGGCTCTGCTTAGCGGACAAGATTACGAGACTCAAAGGGTAGGCTCATTGACCGAACTCAGACACAAGCTCGCGCAGGAAAAGTTCATGGCGGTCTTCATGGACATCGACTCGGTGGCGGTGGACAACCGGGTCATCCGTGAGCTTGCCGCTGACTACCCCGCTACCCCCTTTCTGTGCATTTCCCGGGATCGCGTCCACCCTGAATTAAAGGACGCCATCCGCAACCATATATACGCCTGTCTGACCAAACCCGTCGACATGGATGAGATCACTTATTGGCTGCGATGCATCCGGGAAGATCAATCGTGATCTGTTTTTTCCAGCGCTGAGTTTTAAAGAGGCAACTTATTAAACCCAACGGAGGCCAAATGGAAAAGGAACAGGGTCAATCGAAAACATTTGTGTCGGATCTGGCCAATGATCTGAAGATCAGCCGCCGGAACTTTGTCAAAGCCACCGCCGTGACCGGGGCCGCCCTGGCGTTCGGGACCGGGCTCACACCGGATCTGCGGGCGCTGGCCCAGACCGACAAGGCGGCCGGCGGGGAGATGGGCCAGTGGATCGCGTCGACCTGCCAGGGCTGCACGTCCTGGTGCTCAAAGGAGGTTTACGTCGTCAACGGCCGGGCGATAAAGGTTCACGGCAACAAACGCTCCAAGGTCAACGGGTCGGCAAGCTGCCCCCGGGCCCACCTGGCCCTGCAGCAGGTATACGATCCGGACCGGATCAAGACCCCCATGAAGCGCACCAACCCCAAAAAGGGGCGCAGCGAGGACCCGAAATTCGTGCCGATCTCCTGGGACGAGGCGCTCAACACCATCGCCGACAAGATCATGGAGCTGCGCAAGAACAACGAAACCCACAAGTACATGCTCATGCGCGGCCGCTACACCTACATGCGGGACATCATTTACGACCACATGACCAAGATCATCGGCTCTCCCAACAACATTTCTCATAGCGCCATCTGCGCCGAGGCGGAGAAGTTCGGGCCGTTCTACACGGAGGGCTATTGGGACTACCGCCAATATGACGTGCTGAACACCAAGTACATCCTGATCTGGGGGGCCGACCCGCTGTCCGCCAACCGCCAAGTCTCTTATTATTCCAGCGTCTGGGGAGATATCGTCGGCAAAGCTACCATCGCCGTGGTGGAGCCGCGGCTTTCAGCCACTGCCGGAAAGGCTGACGAGTGGCTGCCGATCAAGCCCGGCCAAGATGGTGCGCTGGCGGCGGCAATCGCACATGTTCTGCTAACTAAGGGTTTCTGGAGCAAGGAGTTTGTCGGCAATTTCAAGGAAGGGAAAAATCTTTTTGTGGCCGGCCAGGAGTTGGATCCGGAAGCCTTCGAGGAAAAGCACACCTTCGGGATCATCAAGTTCTGGAACCTGGAATTGAAAGACAAGACGCCGGAATGGGCGGCAAAGATTACCGGTCTGCCGTTGGAGCAGATCATGAGGGTTGCCACGGACTACGGCAAAGCCGGTTCACAGTCCATGTCCTGGGTGGGCGGCGGACCCGTCATGCAGGTTCGGGGAGCATACGCCAGCATGATCTGCCACTGCCTAAACGGCATCACGGGGGCCTGCGACAACGTGGGTGGTACCCTGGTTGCCAACAAAGAGTACACCGGCCATTTTCCCGAGGCGGACGAGTTCTTCGACGAGGTCGCCACCAAGGGCAAGAAACATGCGAAGATCGACCACCGTGGGCGCAAAGATTTCCCCTGCATCAATGCGGGCAAGCCCGGCTCGGCGGTCGTGACCAACCGCGCAGCGGACGGCATCCTGAATGCCGACCCCTACGACATCAAAGTGGCCATCGCCTACATGAACAACTTCAACTTCTCCTGCACCCAGCCGGAGCGCTGGAACCAGGCGCTGGCCAAGATTCCCTTTCTGGTGCACATCACCACCAACGCTTCGGAGTTTTCCTGGTTTGCGGACATCCTGCTGCCGGACACCCATCACCTCTTCGAAAAGTGGGGATGGGTGAAGGCCATCGGCAACGGCTACCGCCATGTCACCTTGATGCAACCGGCAATCAAGCCCATGTGGGAGTCCAAGATCGACGAGACCGAGATCCCCTGGCTGATCGCCGAGAAGCTGGCCCAGCGAGGGTTCGACAACCTGCTGCGCTACTTCAAGACGATCAAAGACCCGGAGACCGGCAAAGAGCCCGCCAATGAGAAGGAGTTCGCGCTCTATTGCGTGAAATACACCACCCAAAATCTATGGGACCCGGCCAAATACCAGGGCGGCGACAAATTCAACGGCTGGGAGGAGTTCCGCAAGGCCGGCGTTTGGAATTCCGCTCCGTACCCGTATCGCAAGCGCTGGAGCGACATGAAAACCAAGACCAAGAAGTTCGAGTTCTACAGCGAGACGCTAAAGGCCGCGCTGGAGGAGCACGCCAAGAAGCACAATACCACAGTGGACGACATCCTCGAGGTCAGCGGCTACCAGGCGCGGGGCGAACAGGCCTTCATCCCTCACTACGAGGAACCGACAACGGCCGGCGACCAAATGCAATACCCCTTTATTTTCGTCGACCATAAATCGCGTTTGAACCGTGAAGGACGTTCGGCCAACTGCACCTGGTACCACGAGTTCAAGGACGTGGACCCAGGTGATAAGGCCTGGGACGACGTCGCCAAAATCAACCCTGTCGATGCCGGCAAGCTCGGCCTTAATAACGGGGACAAGATCCGTATCACTTCCCCGAGCGGCAAGCTCGAGTGCACGGCCAAGCTGTGGGAAGGGGTCCGGCCAGGCACGGTCGCCAAGTGCTACGGTCAGGGACATTGGGTGTATGGCCGGGTGGCGGCGAAGGTCTTCGGCAAGGAGCCTCGAGGCGGTAACAACAACGAGGTCATCCCCGCAGTCTACGACCGGCTCAGCGGCGCCACCGTCCGCCACGCGGCCACCCGCGTCAAAATCGAGAAAATTTAGGAGGTGAATTCATGCCCAGATATGCCATGGTCATCGATCTGCAGCGCTGCGTCGGCTGCGGCGGTTGCAGCATCGCCTGCCGCAACGAGAACAACGTGACGGAGGGGATCTACTGGTCCAACAAGATCACCGAAACCGTCGGCACCTTCCCGAACGTGCGCTACCACTACATCCCGACCCTTTGCAACCATTGCGCCAACGCGCCTTGCGTGCGCGGCTGCCCCACCCGCGCCATGCACAAGCTTGCCAACGGAATCACGATGCATGACCCCGACAAGTGCATCGGCTGTAAATACTGCGAGTTCAACTGCCCCTACGGCGTCATCTACTTCAACTGGGAAAAGCCCCACAAGTTCTGGCGCAGCGAGGAGGCGGTGATCCCAGGCGGGACCGCATCGCCAAAAGAAGAGGTCGAAAAGGTCGGCGGGAAGGCCACGCCGTATTTCAATCCAGAACGGAGCGGCATTTCCGCGGACATCCGGCCCAAGGGGGTCGTCGAGAAATGCACTTTCTGCGACCACCGGGTCGCCAAGAAGCAGCTGCCTTATTGCGTGGAGGCCTGCCCGGCCAACGCCAGGGTCTTCGGCGATCTCTCGGACCCAAACAGCGAGGTGAGCGTGCTGCTCGGCAAATTTCACCCGTTCCGGCTGCGGGAGGAGATCGGTACCGAGCCCCACGTGTTTTACATCCGCGGCTACAACCCGGCCCGCTACCGGGCGACCAAGGGAGGTGTCTAAATGAACGGCAATAAAAGTCTTTATCCGATCTGGTTGGGGGTGCTCGGGGTCGCGCTGCTGGCAGGCCTGGTCGCGGGCGCCTTCATCTTCATGCAGGGGCACATCCTCTTCAACGCCAACGACGTGCTGATCTGGACCTTGCCCCTGGGGGTCTATATTTTCCTGGCCCTGTCCAGCTCCGGGCTGACGCTGCTGTCGGCCCTGCCGCTCGTCTTCGGCATCAAGAAGTATGAGCCCTTTGCCAAGCGGCTGGTGTTCCTGGCCATCGCGACCCTCTGCGGCGGCTTCGTGTCCATCGGGCTGGAGCTCGGGTCGATCCTTCACATGATCTACATCATGCTCTCGCCCAACCTGTCGTCGCCGATCTGGTGGATGGGCGCCATCTACAGCGTCGAGCTGGCGGTATTGGCGCTCAAGTTCTGGAAGATGCACACGGGAGACTATCACAGCAGCCTCAGCAAACTGTTGGGGACGGCCTCCTTCGTGCTGGCGCTGATCGCGCCCCTGATGATCGGTTCGGTGTTCGGGCTGACCGAGTCGCGGGCCACCTATTTCGGACCGATGATGTCCATTTACTGCCTGCTGATGGCGGTTCTCAGCGGGACGGCGTTGTTCATCCTCTACAGCATGGTGGTTGGCCGCGTTACCGCCAATGCCTCCTCCGGCGAATATGCCGCGGTGGTGTACGACGATTTCACGTTGATCCTGACTTACGCGACCGGTATCGTGGCGGCCTTCACTCTGCTTAAAATCGCCATCGAATCGTCGACCACGATTCCTGCGTTCCTCGTGTATCACCGGTTCGAGCATCTCTTCGGGGCCATTGGGGTGTTCGGCACCGAAGTCATCCTGGGGCTTTTCCTGCCGTTTGTCCTCCTGCTGATACCGGCCGTGCGGGGGTCGGTCGGCGGCAGGATCCTCGCCTCCGCCATCATCTTCGTGGGGTCGCTGGCGCGGCACATGGAAATCCTCCTGGCTGGCCAAAGCCACCCGGTGGGGCCCAAGGCCGAGCAGTTCCCGCAATACGTCCAGTATGTCCCGAGTGTTTGGGAATTGCTGGTGCTGGTGTTTGCGCTGGCCGTGATGCTGCTGCTCTACACGCTGGGCGAGCGTTATTTGAAGCTGACCGAAGCCCCCACCGGCTGACCATAGTGAAAAATGCCGGCCCGGGACACGGGCCGGCATCCGGTGCACCCAAGGAGATGGCAATGCAGAAAAACGAAATATATTTTGCTGAAATCGGCCGAGCGACGACCTACAAGCTTCTCGCCGAATGTTACTACCCTCCGGTGGACGCGACGCTCCACCACGTGAGGCTGCTCAGTCGCAGCTTGGCGGCGGCCTGCCCACCGGCCGCTGAAGCCGCCGACCGCATGGAGGCCGCTTGGCAGACCCATGAAGTCATCGATGAGCTGTCCATCGACCATGCCCGGCTCTTTGTCGGTCCTTTCGCCCTCCTGGCGCCCCCCTACGGCTCGGTCTACCTCGAAGAGGACCGCCGGCTGATGGGGGATTCGACCCTGGCCGTTGGCGAGTGCTACCGCGAAGTCGGCCTGGAGGTGGCTGCGGGTTTCAACGGGACACCGGATCACATCGCCGCTGAACTGGAGTTCATGCATTTCCTGGTCATCAAGGAACTCGAGGCGCTGGCGGGCGGGGACCTGGTGCGCGCCCAGCACTTCCGGCAGAAACAGAGGACTTTTCTGGAGAGGCACCTGGCCGCCTGGGCGCCGGACTTCTCACGCAGTGTCGAAGAGCAGGCGCAAACAAGATTTTACCAGGGGTTGGCGGCGGCCACGCGGTTTTTTATCGAGAGCGATTTCGACCAGTGCCGGGGCGACGTGCCGGTTTTGATCAACGGCCGCGCATCCGCTTGACAACTCTTTTAAGATCAGCAAGGAAACCGACCATGAAACTTTTTCATGAACTGCTGGAGACGTCCGCGGCCGCCCACGGGCATCTGTGCCCGGGGCAGGTGGTGGGTGTTCGCATGGCCATGCTAGGGTGCCGGTTGATCGGGCTGGACGAGCCGACGCGGCGCGACCAGATCAAAAAGCTGATCGTCTACGTGGAGATGGACCGCTGCACGGCCGATGCGGTGGCGCACGTGGCCGGGGTCAAGCTGGGCCGCCGCAGTCTCAAATTTGCGGACTACGGCATCATGGCGGCCACCTTCCTGAACCTGGAGACCGGCAAGTCCTTCCGGGTGGTTTCCACTGAGGAGGCGCGCGATCTGGCGGTGGTGTACGCGCCGGAGGTGAGCGGCAAGTCCCGGCAGCAGCTCACGGCCTATTGCCGTATGCCGGACAGCGTGCTCTTCAGGGTCCAGCAGGTACGGGTGCCGATAAAACCGGTCGATCTGCCCGGCCCGACCCAGCGCAAGGTCACTTGCCTACGATGCGGGCAGGTCATACGGGACGGGCGCGAGGTGGTTTGCGACGGCGGATATGTCTGCCGGCCGTGCGTGGAAGGTGCTTATTTCTCAAACCCCAGGGAGATCACCTGGGCGGACATGATCTGGGCGCCGGGCGAGGTGCCGGAGCTTGCCGCCCCGCATGACCACGGGCATCACGAAAAACCCGGCAAACGGCGCGCGGCGGTGATCTCACTACGCTAATCGGGCAGGCTTTCAAGTGGACCATGACGTTCGGCGCCACTCTATCGACAAGAAAGCTTGTTCTTTGTGGGAGTGGCTTCCAGCCACGACAAGATCGCGGCAAGATGCCGCTCCCACAAAAAAGAAATCAACTTCCTTGGACTGGAAGGAACGCGAGACATGATGAAAAAAATAAACTTACAGGATGCGGTGGGGACCCAGCTGGCGCACGACATTACCGAGATCCGGCCCGGGGAGTTCAAGGGCGCGGCTTTCCGCAAGGGCCACACGGTGTGCAAC
>DATITS010000022.1:0-16707 GCA_035467535.1 Desulfobacterales bacterium | reverse complement strand
AGAGACGCGGAAGGAGAATCACATGCTTTATACAATTGCTTTAGTACTTGGCGTTCTGTGGCTGCTGGGGTTGGTGACAGGATACACCGCGGGATATTTTATTCACATCCTGCTGGTCATTGCCGTTGCCATGGTGGTGATCAACCTCATTCAAGGGAGAAGATCGGTATAGTGCAGTTGCACGAAAAAATGTATTCCGTACGGCAACCCCATTGGAAACAGCCCGCCTGCCGTAGGAGCGGGAAAAGAGAGAGTGGAAGCGCGGACCCAGCCAGCAATTTAATGACCGGAAGGCTGGGGCCGACCATCATCAGTCGCACCAAAAACCGACAGGAGAAAAACTATAAATCAGGCATTAGGGACGAGGCAGAAGGCAAGTGGCACAAAGTGAAGGGTAAGATCAAAGAGGTCGCCGGGAAACTAAACGATGATCCAAAGTTGGAAGCTGAAGGTACCAATGAAAGGATAGCTGGCAACGTTCAGGAAAAGATCGGTCAGGTCAAGATGGTCGTGGGGAAGTAGTGAAAGCGGGCTATCATGCACCGGCGTGTCCCCGGGCTCCGAACGGCATGGGGTCTTTGGAGCAAAAGAGTTCAAAAAACAATCGTAAAAACGATGAAAGGAAAACATACGATGAAAGGAAGATTTTCTTTAGCTTTGATGGTGGTAGCGGCCTTTGTGCTGGCGCTCAGCCTGCCTGTGCAGGCGTCCAAGACAGACGACCAAATCATCTCGTCAGCCAAAAAGTCCTACGTGTTCAAGCACAACCTCAAGGACGATGACATCAAGATCCAGTCCAAGGAAGGCGTCGTCACGTTGACGGGGAGCGTTTCCGAGGAATCCCACAAGGCATTGGCCCGCGAGACCGTGGCGGGCCTGTCCGGAGTCAAGCGGGTGGACAACCGGCTGGAAGTCAAAGGGCAAAACCTCGCGGCTGAGAACTCGGATGCGTGGCTCATCACGAAAGTGAAAACCACTCTTCTTTTCCATAGCAGCGTGAGCGCCACCGCAACCGAGGTTGACGCCAAAGACGGCATCGTGACCCTGAGAGGCGATGCGGCCAGTCAGGCGCAAAAGGATTTGACGACGGAATACGCCAAGGATGTCGACGGGGTCAAAGATGTAAGAAATGAGATGGCAGTGGCAAATCCCTCGAAAAAGACACAGACGGCGGGCGACCAGATCGATGACGCTTCCATCACCGGCTTGGCCAAGATGACGCTACTCTATCATCGCTCGACCAGTGGCCTCAACACCTCGGTCACAACGAAGAATGGGGTGGTCACATTGAGCGGCAAGGCCAAAAACGCAGCGGAAAAGGACTTGGCCACCAAGTACGTCAAAGACGTCAACGGCGTGAAGAGCGTAAAGAACCAGATGACCATCGAGTAGTCCGATTCCGTGACTGAGTGGTCGGTAAGTTAGATAGATTCATTTAGGTAAATCCCCGGCTCTGCCGGGGGACCTCCAAAATTTGACAGTCGATATAGGTCCCCTAGTTCCAGCGCGGGGTGCGATACGGACAGTTGTGATTACATTTGGGGGAAATCTAAAAATGTGGCCGGGGCGACGCGCAAATCTCTTGAAACGGCGCTCCAGGTGTCGCTGGCGACAATGGGCGCAAAGGAATTTACCCTCAATGAAAAAATAAATTTTTTGGAAGGATGCTGAAATGAAAAGCAAGCGATTTTCGCTTTGGATGCTTCTCTGTGTGGTGTTCGCGCTCGGCGGCTGCGGCTACAACACCATGCAGCAAGCTGAAGAGCGTGTGTTCAAATCATGGGGGGATGTGGAGGCTACTCTGCAGCGCCGCGCGGATTTGATCCCCAACCTGGTTGAAACCGTCAAGGGCTATGCCAGCCACGAGCGCGAGACGCTAGAGGCGGTCATCAATGCGCGCGCTAAGGCGACCTCCGTAAAACTCTCGGCGGACGACCTCAGCGACCCGGCGGCCATCGAGCGAATGCAGCAGGCGCAGACGCAGCTATCGTCTTCGTTGTCCCGGTTGCTGGTCGTGGCCGAGCAGTATCCCGATCTCAAGGCCAATGAAAACTTCCGGGATTTGCAAAACCAGTTGGAAGGGACCGAAAACCGCATCAACGTGGCGCGTCAGCGCTACAACCAGGCATCGGAAGAGTTCAATTCCATGATCCGATCCTTTCCAAACAGCCTCACCAACAGTATGCTGCTCCATCTAAAGCGCAAAGAGTACATCAAGGCCGACGAGGCCGCCAAGGCCGCACCCAAGGTGAAGTTCTGAGGGGTGGGGGCGCCGTATGAAGCAATCTGTTCGCGCAGGCTTGGTCCGGATCCTCGGGGTGCTGCTGTGCATGGCCGTGCTGCTGCCGGGGGCGGCGGCAGCGCTCGAAGTGCCGGCCCTCAAGGGCCGGGTGAACGACTACGGCGGCATGTTGCCGCCTGAAGCCGAAAGGCGCCTCGAGACCCTCCTGAAAGACCTGGAAGAGAAGGATTCGACCCAGGTCGTGGTGCTCACAGTACCTTCGCTGGATGGGGATTCGCTGGAAGACTTTTCCATGCGGGTGGCCGAACGCTGGAAGATCGGTCGCAAGGGGCTCGACAACGGCGCCATTATGGTGATCGCGCGAGACGACCGCAAAGTCCGGATTGAGGTGGGGTACGGCTTGGAGGGCCGGCTGACTGACCTCACTGCCGGGCAGATCATCCGCGATCGGATCGTGCCCGAGTTTCGGGCGGGCCGGTTCGATCAGGGGGTGCTGAACGGCGTGGTTGCACTGACCGAAGTCGTGCGGGGCGAGTACCAAGCCGCCGCCCAGCCACAGATCGGGCCTGCTGCATCCGGCGTGGAAGACCTCATGCCGTTCGTACTCGTTTTCATCTTTCTGGTGTTCATGTTGGGCCGCGTGAGCCGGCCTTTGGGCACAGCCGCCGGCGGGCTCTTTATGCCTTTCCTGGGCCACATGGCCTTTGCCCCGGGACCGTTGATGCTGCTCGGCCTGGGCGGCATCGGCCTGGTTGCCGGCTATGTGCTGGCGTTGATTGCCGGCGTTTCCTCGTCCGGCAGGGGCGGATCCGGCGGGTTCCCGATCGGCTTTCCGCGCGGCGGCGGTGGGTTTTCCACTGGCGGGGGCGGTTTCTCGGGCGGCGGCGGCGGGTTTGGCGGCGGCGGCGCTTCCGGCAGCTGGTGATCGTAATGAGGGATCCGGTCATAAAATTTTTGGGGAAAGCGGAGCAGGAGCAGATCGAGTCTTGCGTCAGGGAGGCGGAGCGCACGACCCGGGCGGAGATCGTGGTCATGGTGGCACCCGCCAGCCACGGCTACCCAATGGCCGGCCTGCTCGGATCTGCAGCGATTTCTGTTCCAGCATCCGTTGCACTCACCCGCACGGTCGGACCGCTCGTTTGGGCCGGCCCTCACGATCTTTGGGTTTTCCTGGGAATCCTCTTCCCTTTGTTTTTCCTCTGCCGGGAAGTCGTCATGCGGCTTCCCCGGTTGAAGCGTTTTTTCGTTTCCGAAAAGGAGATGGACTTTGAAGTCAGGGAGGCCGCCACGACCCATTTTTTTTCAAAAGGCTTGCATCGGACGCGGGAGGAGACCGGGATACTGATCTACCTCTCGGTCTTCGAGGGGAAAGCCTGGGTGCTGGGCGACCGCGGGGTCAATGCCGCGGTGCCCCCCGGCTTCTGGCAGGAGGTCGTGGACCAAGTCGTGGCGGGAGTCAAGGCAGACCGTCCGACGGCTGCCATTTGCGCGGCGGTCGGCAGAATCCGCGGGGTGCTTGCGGAAAAGTTCCCGGCGGCCCCAGGCGACACGAACGAACTGCAGAACCTGATTGTCGACGCATAGTGATCGCGTTCAATCCTGGCAAGGGGTGGAAACAAGAACAGCAAATCGGTTGACGGCTATCCGCCAGGCTGATCCGTTGCGATCTGCTACTGATTGCGAATCACGGCTGCCTCATGAACTGTCCCCTGCAAACCTATCAGAAACCTGGATAGATTGTGTCTCGGGAATATACCCAGCAGAAATTGATAGCTCCCATTCAGGGGATACTGCCAGCGAAGGGCACCATATCAGATTTTAAAAAACGTGAGGTAGACACCATCTGACCCAGGCAAGCGGAGCTTACCTCCTTCACGTTGGATTTGACATGGGCGAGCCAACTGGATTAAGGATAGGATATGCGGAGGTAATCTGCTATAAAATTAGATTGTTGGATGCTTAAAATTTCATCCGACGTATCACCAAAACACCAAACCTGTGATATCGTTCCGATCCTCAGGTCCAATTTCATTTGATTTTGCATTCCTGACTAAAGTATATTTCACTCCAATTGTCGGATTTGGCATAGATTCAGCACACGAGGACATCATCTGAGAAAAGAAATCATTTTCCGTTAGGGAGGTCATCGTGGCAGTTAAAATTTTGATCAAACGGCGTTTACCCTTGGATAAAGCCAAAGCCCAGTACATCATTTCAATTTTCCGCCAGTTGCGCATGATAGCTTTGGAACAAGAAGGCTACATTTCCAGCGAGACGCTGCGGAGCATGGAAAACCCGCAGGAGTTTCTGGTGATCAGCACGTGGCGGTCTTTGGAGGATTGGCAGAAGTGGTATAACAGCAATCAAAGAAAGGAGCTTCACTCAAAGGTCGATATGCTGTTAGATGGGGGAACCACCAATGAAGCCTACCAATACGGTTTTATGTCTTAAGGACCTATGCAGCGAACCGGCTCATCCCCGCATGGCGGCAGATGTCTGGCATGCGGGTGAAATTTTAGCTACGATCACTTTTTTTAAAACGTGAGGTAGACGGCCATTATCGAAAGGGTTTTTCTGCCATTATCTGCACAAACGGCTAACCATATTAATCAGGATAATTTGGCTATGAAAATCAATAGAACAATACCGTCTCTTATCATGTTTATTTTAATAATGTGTGGCCTTCCAGCTTATGCAACAACTTGGGAAAATGAGACCGGACCTTATCCAAAAACTGTTGTTAATGATACAGGGCCGGACGGAACGTTTAACATTTATCGTCCCCAAACATTGAGGTCTAACACTCATCCCATAGCTGTTTTCTGCGTTGGGACAGGCTCACATCCCAGGAATGCGTGTGGGCTTCTATTAAAAATACAAAAATTACATGCCTTCTACTTTATGCACCTGTCTTGGACACGGCTAAACCGTCTGATATAGCAGTACCCACCTTTTTCATCTCAGGGGCTCTCGATAAGACAATGCCCCCTCATTTGGTAAAAGCCAGCTATCATGAAGCAACAAAGTCAAAAGCGTGGTATGGTGAAAATACTAATCAAAGTCATATAGGGTTTGGGAGCAATAAATCTGTTCAATACTATACAAGAGCATGGGTATACACCCATCTTTTGAACGATTCGGAGATCGCAAGAGCATGCTTCTACGGACCAAATTGGACGTTTAAGAATGCATCAGATTGGAATGAAAAACTGAAGAACAACGATTCAATATAATTTTAGTGCGAATCGAAGTGTGCATTTTCACAGATACTAATTTCACCAAAGGTTCAGGTTTTCACACACAATCTATCACCGGAAAACTTCATTGAGCGTTTGGCGATACTGGCAGCGAAGGGCACCATATCAGATTTCTGAAAACGTGAGGTTGAAGGGGAGTATCTTCGGCCACGACGGTTCAAGGTGGTCCGGTTTGGGTTTGACACGAGCCTGCCGACGGAGATAAGATCAAGATACGCAGAACTAATCTGTAATGTTTCTAAATTGTTGGATGCGTTAAATACCATCCGACTAAATCACCGAAACGACAAACCTGTGATATATTCCCGATCATCCGGTCCAATTTCATTTGATTTTCCCCAGCTGGCCGATCCCGAGCTTCCACCCAAGTACCTTGAGAGCGAGGATACATAAACCTTGGGGCACTCCGGCCGGAGGCCAAGGAGCCGGATTTAAGCTGCCTGCTTTTCCTCAGAGGGTCCCTCAGTCTATTGAGGTTCCACCAAATATGGAGGCCAAACAAATCGTTTCAGCCTTCTCTACGCTGATTTCCCATTGATCTAATCCCTCGTTATTAATGTAAAGTCTCAATTTCTTGCTTTTTTAGAGGTTTTTGGCAGGCCACTTGCAGCTACGATTTGCGTGATTCTGGATACCATACGAATGAAGCTTCTTTCTGAGAAGCACAAGGAGCTGAGTGATTATGTATCTTAATCACTACGAACTAAAGCTTTATCCTTTCAGGACAAACCCAGACCCTGAGTTTCTTTGGCTTGGTGAAAAGCACAAAGAAGCCCTATCAATTCTAAAATATGGATTATTAAAGCGAGATGGATTTTTGTTGTTGACAGGAGATGTCGGAACAGGAAAAACAACACTAATACGGTATTTTTTAAAGTTAATTGATTCTTCAGCTCTGGTAGCCACAATCCATGACCCTGATATGCCTGCCATCGATTTTTTCAATTATCTATCTGAAGAATTCAAACTGCTTACGGTATTTACTAACAAGGCTGAGTTTCTGATTCATTTTAAAAAGTTTTTGCTGAAAGCATATTCAGAACATAAATCCATATTTGTTATAATTGATGAAGCTCAAAGACTCAAACATGAGCATTTAGAGGAAATAAGACTTTTGTCCAACATTGAGTTGGATGACCAAAAACTCATTAATATTTTTTTAATTGGCCAAAGTGAAATTGAAAAAATACTAATGGACGAAAGAAATAAAGCAATTGGTCAAAGAATAAACCTGAGTTATCACATTCAACAATTAGATGAAATAGAAACGGTACGATATATTTCTCATCGCCTAAAAGTTGCTGGTTCTAAAAGAGGTATTTTTACAGTTGGTGCATGCGGGGAAATTTTTGCTATTTCCGGTGGAATACCACGGTTGATAAATTCGATATGTGATTGTGCTCTGTTGAGCGGATTTGCAGAAGGCAGTAAAGTTGTCGATTTAAAATTAATAAATGAGTGTAAGACTGACCTAAGGATTCCGATTTCAACAGTAAAAAATCACAAAAATTCAGCACAATATGTGTGATCTATCCATTCGTTCAATTAGAATGTCAGCTCTCCATCAATGCCCCTGGAATTCTGTGTTTATTGTTACATATCATACGAAAATCGTCCCAATCCATGAGATACTGACAGCCAAACGGGTACAGATAGAATCGGGGAAAAGCTACAGATATAGAACGGTCTGATGGTCTATTTGCAGATTGTCGCTTTCGGGTGCTTTCATCCGACCTATCACCAAAACGCTCGATCTGTGAAGGGAGTCAACCTGTGATCAATGTCGGACTGATCGGATACGGCTACTGGGGACCAAACCTGGCGCGCAACTTCAGCCTCAACCCGGATTTCAAGCTGGCGAGCATCTGCGACTTCTCGGCTGACCGCCTGCAGAAGGCGGGGCGATTCCACCCCCAGGCGCAGCTTTGCGGCAGCGTGGAGGAATTTTTCAGCAACTCTCGCCTCGATGCGGTGGCCATTGCAACCCCGGTGGTCGCCCATTTCGAGCTGGCCAAGCGTGCGCTGGAGAGCGGCCGGCATGTCTGGCTGGAGGCACCCATGACGGAGACGGTCGCCCAGGCACAGGATCTAATCGGACTTGCCCAGGCGAAGAACAAGAAGCTCCTAGTCGACCAGACTTTAATTTACACTGGTGCAGTGCGCAAGATCAAAGAGTTAATCGACAAGGGCGAGCTGGGCGAGCTGGTCTACTACGATTCCACACGCGTGAACCTCGGCCTGTTTCAGCAAGACGTGAATGTTCTCTGGGACCTGGCCCCGCACGACATCTCGATCATGGACTACCTCTTGCCGTTCAAGAAGCTCGCGGTTTCCGCCACCGGATCGAGCTACTACGGCAACGGCCTCGTGCCCAAGTCGGTGCTGACCGTTTACATGTCCGGCGGGAGGGTCGCCCACACCAACGTGAGCTGGGTATCGCCGGTGAAGGTCCGCCAGACCTTGATCGGCGGGACCTCCAAGATGATTCTCTACGACGACACCGAACCGAGCGAGAAGATCAAGGTCTACGACAAGGGCGTGGAGCTGAACCTCGGCAAGGAAGAGATCTATCACCTGAAGATCCAGTACCGAGTGGGTGACATGTACTCCCCCAAGGTCGAGGACCGCGAGGCCCTGGCACTGGAGACTCAGCACTTCGCCGATTGCATCTTGCGCGGGGAGGACCCCCTGACCGGGGGCCGGGCGGGGCTGGAGGTGGTCAAGGTGCTGGTCGCCGCGGAGATATCGCTCAAGCAGCAGGGGGCGCCGGTGGAACTGGCCTAATAATTTCGTCGCTCAACTCAACACTTGTGGTGAACTATGTAACCTTGGGCCGCGACAAAGAGGCCCGTGCTGCGGCAGAGGATGTTTTTACTCTTGACCCCAAGTTCTCGGCCCAGCGATACGCGAGCAGACTTCCTTACAAAGGCCCCGCCCTGGCAGCACAAGTCCTGGAACGCCTGCGATAGGCAGGTTTACCAGACTGACTCACGACATGCAGGTTTTTGCCGACTGATTTGGGTGTTGAATTTTCGAATTAGCAATATAATACCGTTGCCGCCGATAGGTATATATCGCAGAAAAATTGCAGGGCTGAAACTGGCGATACAGCCAATCTGCCTGTTATTAAGATTTCTAATACAACGGATATCAGTATAAAAACCCAAATATCGAAAATGCCTTTTTCGGTTAGGCTCCCTACCTGGATGCGATCCAGGGTGTCTCAGCACCGTTTCCTGCGATGCCTGCCCGCACTTATCCCACAGTTGACGTAATTTGGTATCACATAGACTTGCCGCTGGCAGTCGGCATCAAGACGAAAACGCCCTGCCGCCGACCAGACCTTCGATGATCTCGATCTGGAGCGCCCGAAACGATACGGTAGCCATATTATTTTCGGTGTCGTGCGCTGTTGCGTTTGAAGGCGCCCCGGCAAAGTCTTCTATTGAAGAACTGGGCATCTGAGGATTGCTCCACCGAGACAGGTGCATCATTGAAATCCATCGAGTGGATGGACATCGTATTCCAGATCGAGGCGGCGGTTGAGCTTCGGGTCCTCCAGTTCGGCAGAAAGCCTGCTGCCATAGGCAAATCCGCCGGTGAGGGTGGCCATGGTGCCGGAAAAAATGATCGTTCCGTCGAGCGGCGCGCCGATCTTGGAGCGGACGAAGGCCATCAGCTCTTTGGGTGCCATGAGCCGCGCAAGTGCGCCCTCCTGATATAGTATTTCCTTGCCGTCCACCACCTGCCGGCAGCGCAGGGTGAGCTCGTCCCAGTGGCCGGCCACGTCCTCCAGTGCCCAGACCGTTTCGCCGATAACGTTGGGGCAGATCTGCTTCGCACGTGGGATGTCCCACTCCTCGAGTTTGCGATCGGTGTGGTCGCTGCCCACCCCAACATAAACGCGGTCGACATTTTCGATCAGGAGCACGTACTCGGCTTCCCCGCAGGTTTCGCGGCTGTAGACCTCGATCACCGGGTCTTTGACCAGCGCTCGGCGGATCACCGGATAGAGGGTCGGCGTGGCGGGCGGGCCCGGAATGCCCTTCCGGGCCAGCTCTTCGATGTGCTTGCGCACCTCCGCCTGATTCCGACCGGTGTAACCGGCATTGAGCATGCGTTTATAGGCGAAGCGCAGGGGGGCTCGCTTGCTTTTTTCCTCCAGCACCATGTCGATGATCACAGAAGGCCTCTCTTTCACTTTTTATGATAACGGATCTCGAAGGCTAAACAACCGTCAGGACATTCATAAGGGCCGTGGCGCATGCCCGGGGGCCGGCAGGCGTACCCACCCGGCATGAAGGTGCGGCCGAGGGTGAGGTCGTGGAAGCTGCCTTCCAGGATCAGCACTTCCTCCCAAAAGTCGTGGGTAAGGACCTCTGTGCCTCTAAAACCAGGAGGGAACCTGACCAGACGGGTGTAGTCCCCCGTTTGCGGTTCGCGGCTCAAGATCTTTTCCTCGAGGCCCGCCGGCGCTCCGGGTACCGGTTGCCAGGGGAATGCGGACGCCGTGTTGGTGAACTCCATTTCCGGCTTGGCCACGGGCAGATTCCCCTCAGTAGAGACCGACGAGTTGGGGGACCACCAGCGTGATCCAGGGAATGTACATGATCACCAGCAGGCTCAGGAACATGACCGCGATGTAGGGCAGAAGCGGCTGGGTGACCTCCGACAGGGACACCTTGCTCACCCCGCAGATCACGATGAGGCAGATCCCCACCGGCGGCAGGACGATCCCGATCCCCTCGGCGGCCACCATGACCACGGTGAAGTGCAGCGGATCGATGCCGAGCTTGACCGCAATCGGCAAGAGGATCGGGTAGAGGATGATAATCGCCGGAAGACCGTCCAGGACCGCGCTGCCGACCAGGATCACGACGCTCGCCAGCAGCAGGAACAGCCAGGGCTCGCCGACCGCGAGCATGAAGCGCGTGATGGCCTGGGGCACTTGCTGGTTCGCCATGATCCATGAAAAAATCGAGGCGGTGCCGATCATGATCAGGATGACGCCGGTCACGACCCCGGTGTTCACGAGCATCTGGCCGACCTGGGCGTAGCTCACCTCCTTGTAAACGAACACCGAGACGATAAACCCGTACACCACCGCGAGCACGGCCGCCTCGGTCGCCGTCGTAACGCCCCCCAATATGCCGCCGAAGATGATGACCGGCATGCCCAAAGGGATGACGGCGGCCTTGAATGCCCGCCACACCTGGCGGCCGGAGAAAGCATGTCGGTCGCCCGGCAGGCGGCCGCAACGGGCCTGGTAGTAGATCAACAGGCAGATGGCGAAAGCCATGACAAAGGCCGGCAAGAAGCCCGCTGCGAACAGCGCCCCGATGGAGATCTGCCCCATGCCGCCCAGAACCACCATGGCCATGCAGGGCGGCACCAGGATCCCCATGCCGGTGGCCGCGGCCACGATGGCGGTTGAATCCCGGTTGTCGTAACCGGTTTTGCCCATGGTGGGGATGAGGATGGCCCCCATGGCAGAGGCGTCGGCGATGGAGGAGCCCGAGATGCCCGAGAAGATCATCTCCGAAGCCACTGCTCCCATGCCGAGCGAGCCGCGGACCGGACCGACGATGGAAAGCGCCAGATCGACGATGCGCCGCGAGATCCCGCCGGTTTCCATCAGAAACCCCGCGAAGACGAAAAGCGGCACGGCCACGAGAGGGAAGAAATCCACGCCGGTGTACATGCGTTGCACGATCAGCACCAGTGGGATTTCGCTTTTCAGCAGAAACGCGAGAGATGCGAGCCCCAAGGCGAAGGCAATGGGGATTCCCACCAGAAAGGTGGCGATCAGGACGATGGCAAGCACTCCCATCAGGGGTGCCCTTCGGTCTCAGCCGATGCGCAACCTGAACGAATGAAGGCAAAGGTTCGCTTGGCGAGGTAGTAAAGCATGATGAGGCCGCTCCCCGGGATGGCCGCGTAGGAATAGCTCATGGGCAGATTGAGGTAGGTGGTGGTCTGGGTGTAGGAGTCGCGCACGAATCCGATGCCTTCCCTGACCACGAAAAAAAGAAACAGGGCCGTCCCCGCCGCCACCAACAGGTGAAATACTTTCTGGAGGCCCGGTGGAGCGCGCTTGAGCAAAAAGTCGATGTTGAGATGTTCCATGCGCTTCATGCCCACCGCGGCCCCGAGGAAGATAGTGTAGATGAAAGATATGCTGACAATCTCCTCGGTGGCCGGGAAGGACACTTTGATGGCGTAACGCAGGAGCACCTGCATGAAGACCCCCACGCAGAGGACCACGACGCAGGCGGCGAGAATCGTTTCCCAGAAATTGGACAGGATTTTCTTCATCATCTCACTATCACGATAATAAGCCCTATCCTGCATCCGGTTAACCGATTTCGGGTCGCAGATGAAACTCGCGCCGACATCAACCGCACACCCCGGGGTTCCGGCACGGCTATCCGTAATGGCCGCCGAAGCGGCCATTACGTTCTAAGATTAAAATAAACGCGAGCTGCGCTCGCGTTTATTTTACGTCCTGCACCTTGGCCACCATCGCCGGCGGGACCACATCGGCCATGGCTGCGTAAACCGGTTGCGTCGCCTTGCGGAAGGCCTCCGCATTCGGGTTCTCAACCACGGCCATGCCCTTGGATTTCAGAAAGGCGAGATCGTCGGCCTCCTTGTCGGCAACGGCCTTGCGCTGGGACCGGGCCGCCTCGTTCACGCTCTTCTGCAGGATGGCCTTCTGATCTGCCGTGAGGCTGTTCCAAAGCTTCGGGCTGATCATGACCGCACCGGGGGTATAGGTGTGGTAGGTGAGGGAGAGGTTCTTCTGCACCTCGAAGTAGTTCATGGAACGGATGGTCGCGATGGGGTTCTCCTGGCCGTCCACGACCCCCTGCTGCAGGGCGGAGTAAAGCTCGGTGAAGGCAATGGGAGTCCCGATGGCGCCGAGGGATTTCATCATCTCAATGTAGACCTTGGACTGCTGCACCCGGATCTTGAGCCCCTGCATGTCCGCGGGCTCCTGGATGGGCTTCTTGTTGTTGGTCATGTTGCGGAACCCGACCTCCCAGAAGCCCATAACCTTCAGGCCTTTTTTCTCGGCCAGACCTTTCAGCTCGTCTCCAAGGACACCGTCGAGAACCTTGTAAGCGTGCGCCCGGTCACGGAACAGGAAGGGCATTTCCACGATCTGGAACTCCGGGACCCACAGCGGAAGAACGCTGCCCGCGGCAGCGACCGCCATGTCGACGGTGCCCAGCCGCGTGCCTTCCGCCAGGTCGCGCTCGCCGCCAAGCTGGGCGTCGGGGAAGACCTCGATCTTCATTTTGCCGCCGCTGTTCTTCTCCACCTGCTCGGCCAACATGGTGGCGCCGATGTGATACTGGTGAACCTTGGTGCCCGAGTGGCCGAACTTGATGGTCAGAGGCTGGGCATGCGCTGAAACGCCGAGAGCGAGGATTGAAATCACCAAACCCATAAACAGAATCCGCTTTGCCATAGTCTTACACTCCTTTCTCTTGAGCATTTCGAGTTATGACCGGTCTTTTTTGGGTGGGTGGTGTATTGAATCTATTCCGACACTGGCGCACGGCCACGGCCGCTTCCATGAGGGTCTCGGCGAAGGGCAGATGGCCGAGCAGGGCTTCGGCGATGATCTCCGCCGCGCGCGGCCCGCCGAAGAGCACCTCGAGGAGCCTGAAGATTCGCAGCGGTGCCGAGCCTCATCGATATCATCGCCAAACAGGAGCACCTGGGCGATGGCACCGCCTTCCTCGCCGGCCGACCCTGCGCATGCCTATTTTCGATTCATGTGCTCCGCTCGGGCGCTGACGGCGACATCGGTTCGTTTCTGCGGGGGGTCTGCCGGTAGCAGATCAACCCGCACTGCAGGCAGCGGCCGGCCTCCTTGCGCGCAGCGTCCTCGGAGAACCCGCGATCGAGCTCGCCGCAACGCATCAGCTCTGTTCCGCTGCACACCGGCATGATCTGCCGCGGGAACGGCTTGATGTTTTCAACCCAGCTGACGTTCTGGACGCAGGCCATCGGGTCGATCACCTTCTCGCTGAGCTGGGGGGGGATGCCGCTCATCACTTGATGGATGGAGGCCGCCGCCCTGCGGCCGGCGCCGATGGCCTTGATGGCGGCGCTGAAGTCGGCGATCACGTCGCCCTCTGCATACAAGCCTGACTGATCACGGTACCACGGCTGTTTGTAAGGCAAGATCCCTTCCCATGCCGGCGCCGCGGCGGGTGCGACCTGCTCCTCCGGCGACGCTGCGCCGGATTGAACAAAGATCATTTCCGGGAAGCGACCGGCGGACAGGATCAGGGTCTGGGCGGCCAGCCGGTAGGCCTCCTTGCCGTTTTCCGCCACCTCGAGGCCGGTCAGCCGACCGGCCTCGCCGAACAGCTTCTGAATGGCCGCCGCGTGGCGGATGCTCAGGCCGTCGAACCCGCCGGCGGCGACGTCCGCGTCCGTCAGCGGGCTCTTCTCTTCGGACTCTCTGAAGAGGATCGTTACCGCCCGGGCGCCGAGATCCCGGCAGCGCCTGGCGGCAGCCAGCGCCAGCTTGCCGCCGCCGCAAATGACGACGTCCGAATCGGGGGGCACCGGAACCGGCAGGCCCGCACCCGCCCGCAGCAGGTCCACCAGCAGAAACGTCCCCGGAATCGCGGATTCCACCGCCGCAGCCCCCCCTCGCGCCAGCCGGCTGTCCCAGCCCCCGGCCGCCAGGAACACGGCCTGGTAGCCGCCTTCCAGGAGCGAATCCACAGTGAAATCTTTCCCGAGCGTCTTCCCGGTCTCGGCGGTGACGCCCAGATCGAGAATGCCCTGAATGTCCCAATCCAGAACTTCCTCGGGCAGGCGCTCCCGGGCGATCGCGTTTCGGAGCATCCCGCCGAGCCTGGGGGTGGCCTCGAAGACCGCCGCCGCGTGGCCGAGCCGGGCGGAGAAGAAGGCGGTGGACAGCCCCTCCACCCCGCCGCCGACCACGGCCACCCTGCGGCCGCTGGCCGGCGCCGAGTAGGGCTGGACCCGCTCGCCGCCCTGCTTTTCAAAATCCGCTGCGAACCGCTTGAGGTAGTTGATGGCCACCGGCTCGTCGACCAGCTGCCGCCGGCATTCCGTCTCGCAGGGGCGCGGGCATATCCGGCCGATCACCGCCGGGAAGGGATTGCGCTCCTTGATGACCTGGACCGCCCGGCGATAGTCGCCGAGCGTGATCTGCCGGACATATTCGCGGATGTCGATCCCGGCCGGACAGGCCCGCTGGCAGGGGGTGGTGCACTCCTCCACCGTGTATTCGCGCAGGATGCGCCGGGTAATGGAGGACAGGTTGATGATATGCTTCGGGCAGACGCGCTCACAGGCACCACAGCCGGTGCAGCGCTGCGGATCGACCACGGGCAGCCCTTCCGGGCCCATGTGGATGGCGTTGAAGGGGCAGGCGCGTGCGCAGGTCCCGAGGCCGATACAGCCAATGGCGCACACCTTCATGCCGCCGCTCAGCATGGCGGCAGCGCGGCAATCATCGAGGCCCTGGTAGACGAACCGGGTGTCGGCCTTTTCAACTCCGAAATAACACCCCGGCCGCGCGATGTTGGGTTCCACGGCCGTTACCGCCACGCCCATAAGGGCGGCGATGGCCTCGGCCACCTCCGGGCCGGCCGCGACACAGGAGTTCGGTGCGGCCTGGCCGGCGACGATCGCTTCGGCGTTGGCGGAACAGCCCGGCTTGCCGCAGCCGCCGCAGTTCGCACCGGGCAGCGCCGAGGTGACCGCCTCGACCTGCGGGTCCACATAGACATAAAAGATCTTGGCCGCCACCGCCAGCACAAGGCCGATGGCCATCCCCAGCCCGCCCATCATGATTAGAGCTTCATTCATACGTGTAACTCCGATTGCGCTCGAGCCTGCGAAGGCATTTGAGTTCGACTCTCGTTAAGCCGCCTTCTCCAGCTTGACGGCGCAGACTTTGAACTCGGGGATCCCGGAGACCGGGTCCAGCGCGGCGTTGGTCAGGCGATTGGCGGCGGCCTGGGCGTAGTGGAACGGCAGGAAGACCGTCCCCCGGACCGCTTTCGGGGAAATCTTGACCCGCGCCTGGATGCGGCCGCGGCGGGAGGCGATGCCGACCAGCGCGCCGTCCTGGATCGCGAACCGCTGCGCGTCTTCCGGTGAAATCTCGACGAAGCACTCCGGCGCGATCTCGTTCAGGCCGCTGGTCTTCATGGTCATGGTGCCGGTGTGGTACTGGTAGAGCACCCGGCCGGTCGTGAGATAGAGCGGGAAGTCCCGGTCCACGGTCTCCGCGGGCGGGGCGAAGTCGATGGCGTTGAAAACGCCTTTGCCGATGGTGAACTGCTCGCGGTGCAGGATCGGGGTGCCCGGGTGCTCCTCGTTGGGGCAGGGCCAGTGGATGCCCTGATGTTCGATCCGGTCGTAGCTGATCCCCGCATAGGAAGGGGTCACGGTGCGCAGCTCGTCCATGATCTGCCGGCTGTCCGCGTAGGACATGGGATATCCCATGCGCGTGGCGACGTCGCAAAGGATGCGCCAGTCATCGCGCGCCACGCCCGGGGGGTCCACCGCCTTGCGCACCCGTTGCACCCGGCGTTCTGTGTTGGAGAAGGTCCCGTCCTTTTCAGCAAAGCACGCCGACGGCAGCACCACGTCCGCCAGCCGCGCGGTCTCGGTCAGGAAGATGTCCTGTACCACCAGAAAATCCAAATTGCGGAGGGATTTTTCGGCGTGGTTCAGGTCGGCATCGGAGACGAGCGGGTTCTCGCCGATAATGTACATAGCCTTGAGCGTGCCGTCGTGGGCGGCCGGCAGCATATGGGTCACCTTCATGCCGGGCCTCTCCGACAGATCGGCAACCTTCCAGGCGGCGGCCATGCGCCCGCGCGCCGCTTCGTCCGCCACTTTCTGGTAGCCGGAGAACACGTCCGGCAGCCCGCCCATGTCGCAGGCGCCCTGGACGTTGTTCTGGCCCCGCAGCGGGTTGACCCCGCCACCCGGCATCCCCAAGTGGCCGCAGAGCATGGCGAGATTGGCGAGCGACTTGACGTTGTCGGTGCCGGTGGTGTGCTGGGTGATCCCCATGCAATACAGGATGCTGGCGCGCTCCGCCGCCGCGTACAGCCGGGCGGCCTCGATCAGGTCCGGCGCCGGGATGCCGGTTATTTTTTCAACCTGTTCGGGGGGGTACGTTTCAACCGCTTTGCGGAG
>DATITS010000021.1:0-6576 GCA_035467535.1 Desulfobacterales bacterium | reverse complement strand
TTGCGGAACGGCATCCCCATCAGCCGGAGAAGTTCCTTGCCTTCCTCGTCGGTTCGGGCGGTGGTCACGATGCTGACGTTCAATCCCTTGATCGCATCGATTTTGTCGTAGTCGATCTCGGGGAATATGATGTGCTCCTTGATGCCGAGGGAGTAGTTTCCCCGGCCGTCGAAGGCCTTTGCGGAAATGCCTCGAAAGTCCCGCACGCGCGGCAGCGCCACGTTCACAAGCTTCTGCAGGAAGTCGAACATCCGCGAATGGCGCAGCGTCACCATGCAGCCGATGGGCATACCTTCCCGCAGCTTGAAGGCCGCGATCGACTTCTTGGCCCGCGTGATCACCGGGTGCTGTCCGGCGATGGCCTTCAGCTCCGCGGTCGCGGTTTCCAGGATCTTGACGTTTTGAATGGCTTCGCCCAAGCCCATGTTGAGTACGATCTTGCTGAACTTCGGAACCTCCATGACGTTCTTGTACTTGAAGGTCTCGATCAGTTTGGGCACAGCCTCTTTTTCGTATACGTCTTTCATTTGCGACATGCAGTTCCTCCGCCGGCCGCCATCAGGATTCGATGGCTTCGCCGCATTTGACGCACGTCCGGACCTTTTTGCCGTCCTCGAGCGTCTTGTGCGCCACCCGGGTGGCCGCCATGCACTTGTTGCACATCAGCATAACGTTGTCCCAGGGTATCGGCGCCTCGCTTTCCAGAATGCCCCCCTGCCGCGTGCGTGCATTCGGCCGGGTGTGGCGCTTCATGATGTTCACCTTTTCGACCACAATGCGGTCCTTCTTCCGGAGCACCTTGAGCACTTTGCCGATCTTGCCCTTGTCCTTGCCGGCGAGAACCTTAACCTTGTCGTTCTTTTTGATGGTACACTTTTCAAACTTCATTCGCCGCCTCTCCAACCGGGCGTGTGCAACCGCCCGGGAACGCCTATAGCACCTCGGGTGCCAGGGAAATGATTTTCATGAACCGCTTGGTGCGAAGCTCGCGCGCCACCGGTCCGAAGATGCGCGTCCCGATGGGCTCCTTGGCCGGGTTGATCAGGACCGCCGAGTTCTCGTCAAAGCGGATGTAAGAGCCGTCCGTGCGCCGAACCCCCTTCTTGGTCCGCACCACCACGGCCTTGAGCACATCGCCCTTCTTCACCTTGGCGTTCGGGATGGCTTCCTTCACCGAGACCACGATAATGTCGCCCAGCGTGGCGTACCGTCGCCGCGTGCCTCCGAGCACCTTGATGCAGTAGAGCACCTTCGCCCCGGAATTGTCAGCCGCCTTCAACCGTGTTTCAACCTGTATCATGGCTCAGTTTCCTTAAGTGTGCGTTACGCCGCTTTCTCGATGATCTTGCTGACGCGCCAGTGCTTGCTCCGGCTGATCGGCCGGGATTCGGTGATCATCACCTTGTCCCCGATCTGACAGCTGTTTTGCTCGTCATGGGCGGCAAACTTGGCCCGGCGCTTGATATACTTGTGGTACATCGCGTGCTTGACCGTGCGCTCGACCGCCACGACCACGGTTTTGTCCATTTTGTTGCTGACGACAACACCGACAACCTGCCGTTTCATTTCGCGTGCTTTCATGTCCACCACTTATGCGTTGGCGTTCTGAGAGTTCAAAGCCGCCTCCCGAATGACCGTCTGCAACCGGGCGACGTCCTGTCTGGTCTCTTTGATCTTGCGCGGATTTTCCAGTTGACCGATCTCATGCTGAAACCGCAGGTTGAACAACTCCTGCTTCAGGTCGGTGAGCTTGCGCTGCATCTCATCGACCGTCAACTCGCGGATCTCGCTCGCGTTCATAACGATTCGCTCCTCTCAACAAATTTCGTCTGAATCGAAAGCTTGTGCGCCGCCAACCGGAAAGCTTCGATGGCCAACTCCCGGGGGACCCCCTGCATTTCATAGAGGATGCGGCCGGGCCGGACCACCGCCACCCAGCCCTCGGGAGCACCCTTGCCCTTGCCCATGCGAACTTCCGCGGGCTTCTTGGTAATGGGCTTGTCCGGGAAGACGCGAATCCATATCCGGCCGCCGCGCTTGACGTAGCGGGTCATCGCAATACGGGCCGCCTCGATCTCCTTGGCGTTGACCCAACCGTTGCCGGTTGCCTGCAGCCCGTATTCGCCGAACGTCAGGCTGCTCCCACGCCACGCCACGCCCCTCCGGCGGCCTTTCATCTGTTTGCGGAATTTGACCTTCTTGGGACTCAACATCTGCTTGTCT
Organism: Desulfobacterales bacterium; assembly: GCA_035467535.1. Classification (GTDB taxonomy): domain Bacteria; phylum Desulfobacterota; class Desulfobacteria; order Desulfobacterales; family SpSt-501; genus SpSt-501. The sequence goes on along the minus strand of DATITS010000021.1, from coordinate 4,353 downwards.
CCTGTGCGTTAACTCGGCTCGGCGGTGGGCGGCTCCTTGCGCAGGACCTCCCCTTTGAAAATCATGACCTTGACCCCGACCAGCCCGTATGTCGTGTGCGCCTCGGCGGTGCCGTAGTCAATGTCCGCCCGCAGGGTGTGCAGGGGCACCCGCCCCTCACGGTACCACTCGGTGCGGGCGATTTCCGCCCCACCGAGGCGGCCGGCGCAGATCACCTTGATGCCGAGTGCTCCGAACCTCAGCGACGACTGCACCGCGCGCTTCATGGCGCGCCGGAAGGCCACCCGGCGTTCGAGCTGGTTGGCGACGTTCTCCGCCACCAGTTGGGCGTCGATCTCAGGCTTGCGAACCTCCTGGATGTCGATCAGCACCTCGTGGGCGGTCAGCAGCTCGACCTCTTTCTTGAGTTGAGCGATCTCCGCCCCCTTCTTGCCGATGACAATTCCCGGCCGGGCAGTGTAGATTCGCAGGCGAATGCGCTTGGCCGATCGTTCAACCTCGATGCGGGACACCCCTGCGTGGTAGAGCTTCTGCTTGATGAACTTACGCAGCTTGTGATCTTCGAAGATGTAGCCGGCGTAGTTCTTGCCGCCATACCACTGGGACTCCCACGTCTTGATGATACCAAGCCTCAAACCGATCGGGTTGACTTTCTGGCCCAAGCTCAATCCTCCTTTATTAAACCGAAGACTTTTCCGACAGCACCACGGTGATGTGGCAGGTCGGCTTCAGGATACGCGTGCCTCTTCCGCGGGCCTTGGTACCCCAGCGTTTCAACACCGGGCCTTCGTCGGCCGTGATATTGCGCACGACGAGCCGGTCGACGTCCACGTCCGGTTTCTGGTCGGCGTTCGCCACGGCGGAGCGCAGGGCCTTCTCCAGCGTCTTGGCCGCTTTCTGGGGCATGAACTTCAGGATGCTCAGCGCGGCCCCCACGGGCTTTCCCTTCACCGCTGAGGAGACCTTCAGCACCTTGAGCGATGACACGCGCACATATCTCGAAACGGCTTTAGCCTGCATGGCGGATAGTTCCTCTTCTTTCCGGGTTCTTCAGGGCCGGCCGGATCAGGCGGCCTTGGTCTTCTTGTCGCCCGAGTGTCCGTGGAAGGTCCGCGTCGGCGAAAACTCGCCCAGCTTGTGCCCGACCATGTTCTCGGAGACGAACACGGGGATGAACTTGCGGCCGTTGTGAACGGCCAGCGTCAACCCCACCATCTCGGGTACGATCATCGAACGCCGAGACCAGGTCTTGATGACTCTGCTGTTGCGTGTTTCCTGGGCAACCTGCACTTTCCTTAATAGCGTCCCATCGATGAACGGACCTTTTTTCAACGACCTTGCCATAGCATCTCCAGACGAGTCGGTTCCAATGGGAACCGGTGACGGTGTATAGTGACTCCCGCGCCGGCCGGCAGTGGGCTACCTGCGCCGTTTCACAATCAGCCGGTCGCTTGCTTTCTTCTTGCGCGTCTTGTACCCCTTGGTCGGCATGCCCCATGGGCTGCAGGGGTGCCGGCCGCCGGAGGACTTGCCTTCGCCGCCGCCCATGGGGTGGTCGACCGGATTCATGGCCACCCCGCGGGTGTGGGGCCGTTTGCCCAGCCAGCGCTTGCGCCCGGCCTTGCCGTGCGAAACTTTTTCGTGCTGCAGATTGCCCACCTGTCCGACGGTGGCGCGGCAGTCGAGCAGCACCTTGCGCACTTCGCCGGAAGGCAGCTTGATCAGGGCGTAGCTGCCCTCTTTGGCCATCAATTGGGCATAACCGCCGGCGCTGCGCACGATCTGCCCGCCCCGGCCGGCCCGCAGTTCGATGTTGTGCACCTGGGTACCGAGCGGCATGTTCCGCAACGGCAGGCTGTTGCCCGGCTTAATGTCCGCCGCGGGGCCCGCCTCCACCATGTCGTTCACCTTGAGGTCCTGAGGCGCCAGGATGTAGCGTTTCTCGCCGTCCACATAGTGCAGCAGGGCGATGCGGGCGGACCGGTTCGGGTCGTACTCGATGGAGGCCACCCGGGCCGGGATGCCGATCTTGTCGCGCTTGAAGTCGATCATCCGGTAGTGCCGCTTGTGCCCCCCGCCCCGCTGCCAGGCCGTCACCCGGCCGTAGACGTTGCGGCCGCCGCTCTTGTTCAGCGGCTGCAGCAGGCTTTTCTCCGGCGTTGACTTCGTAATCTCTTCAAACGCGTCGTAGGTTTGAAAACGCCGGCCCGGAGAGGTCGGCTTGACTTTTTTGATTCCCATCGTCTGCTCCTCGGATCTTACGCCCCTTCAAAAAATTCGATGCGCTCGCCCGGCATCAGCCGCACGATCGCCTTCTTCCAGTCCCGGCGCTTGCCGGATGTCCGGCCGCGCTGGGTGGTCTTGCCCAGCATCTGCATGGTGCGCACGGAGGTCACCCGGACCTTGAACGCCTGCTCCACGGCCCGCCGGATTTCGATGCGGTTCGCCCGACGGTCCACCTCGAAGGAGACCTGGTTGCTCAGTTCCTTCTGGATGTTGGTTTTCTCCGTAATCAGGGGCCGGATGATAATATCGTAGTGTCTCATGAGGTCAGTCTCCCCTCGATAACCTTGATCGCCGGCTGCAGCAGCACGAGCGTGTCGTACTTGAGCACGTCGTAGACGTTCAGCCCCTCGCTGCGCAGCACCTTGACCTTCGGCACGTTGCGCGAAGAACGCTCCAGGTTATCGTTCTTCGCCTCCGTGACGATGAGGGCACTCTTGAGGTTCAGGGCCTTCAAGGCGCTCACGAAACGCCGGGTCTTGATCTCGGACAGATCGAACCCGTCGAGCACGATCAGCGCGTTCTCCTGGAACTTGCTGCTCAAGGCCATTTTGAGGGCTAGCCGGCGGACCTTCTTCGGGACCTGATAGTCATAGGTCCGGCCGTCGGGCCCGAAAATAACCCCTCCGCCTCTCAGCAACGGCGACTTGATGTCGCCGCGCCGCGCCCGGCCGGTGCCCTTCTGCTTGTAGAGCTTGCGAGTGCTGCCGGCAACGTCCCCGCGGTGCTTCACCTGGGGATGGGCATTGCGCCGATTGGCAAGCTGCATGGTCACGACCGTATGCAGCACATGGGACTTGACCGGAACGTTGAACACCGCCTCCGGCAGGTCGGTCTGCGTCACCTGCTTGCCTTCGATATTGCGGACATCTATGACAGCCATAATTCCACCATTTTCCGTTGCAACGTCACGCTATTTTTTCCTGACAACCTTTTGTTTTTTGACAGACACCAGACCCGTCGCGGGGCCCGGCACGGCGCCCTTCACCATGAGGATGTTTTCCTCCGGTCGGATGTCGACGATCTCGATGTTCTGCATGGTCTGGTGGTCCACCCCGTAGTGCCCCGGCATGCCCCGGCCCTTGAACACGCGGGAGGGCCAGGCGCTGGTGCCGATCGAACCGGGAATCCGGTGGCACTTGCTGCCGTGGGTCTTGGGACCGCCGCTGAAGCCTTCCTTCTTCATGACACCGGAAAAACCGCGCCCCTTGGTGGTTCCACAGACGTCCACCCGTTCCCCCACGGTAAAAATCTCGATCGTGATCTTCTGCCCGAGGCTGTAAGCCTCCGGGTTGTCCACCGGAAACTCCTGCACGTGGCGGAAAAACGTCTCCCCGCTCTTCCGGAAGTGCCCCTGGCGGGGCTTGCTCACGCGCTTGGCCTTGACTTCACTGAACCCCAGCTGCAAGGCGTTGTATCCGTCGTTCGCCGTGGTCTTGATCTGGGTCACGACGCAGGGGCCGGCCTCGATGACGGTCACCGGAACGCAGCGGCCGTCCGGGGCGAAAAGCCCGGTCATCCCCAGTTTTTTACCCATTAGTCCTTTGCTCATATTCGCAACTCGCCTTCCTGCCTGCCCGTACCGCCGCCGGCCCGGACTAGAGTTTGATTTCGACGTCGACCCCCGGGGAGAGATCCAACTTCATCAGGGCGTCCACGGTCTGCTGCGTCGGCTCGAGAATGTCCAGCAGGCGCTTGTGAGTCCGCATTTCGAACTGCTCCCGGGACTTTTTGTCCACGTGCGGCGACCGCAGCACGGTGTACTTGTTGATCCGCGTCGGCAACGGTATCGGGCCGACAACCTTGGCCCCGGTCTTGGAGGCCGTGTCCACGATGTCGGTTGCGGACTGGTCCAGCAGTTTGTGATCGTAGGCCTTGAGTCGGATCCGTATTTTCGTGTTCGCAATCATGGTTCACTCGTTCCTTTGCTACGCGATGACGTCGGCGACCACACCGGCACCCACTGTCCGGCCGCCTTCCCGAATCGCAAACCGCAGCTCCTTCTCCATCGCTATCGGAGTGATCAGCTCCGCCGAGATCGCCACGTTGTCCCCCGGCATCACCATCTCC
>DATITS010000020.1:0-18418 GCA_035467535.1 Desulfobacterales bacterium | reverse complement strand
GAAGTACACCGTCAGGTCCCGGTCCAGGCCCATTTCCTTGAGGATGCGGCCCGCGGTCACCATGGAGGCGACCCCGCCCTTCTGGTCCGCGGCCCCGCGGCCGTGGACGAACCCGTCGCGGATTTCTCCGCAGAAGGGGTCGAAGCTCCAGTTGGCCGCGTTGCCCACCTCCACGGTGTCGATGTGGCCGTCGAAGGCCAGGATGCGTTTGCCGTTCCCGATGCGGCCGATCACGTTGCCGAGCCCGTCGATTTTAACCTCGTCGAAACGGGCGGCTCGCATCTGCTCGACCAGTTTTTCGGCAACCGCCTTCTCGCCCAAGCTAAAGGACTTGATCTTGACGAGCTCGGACAGGTTGGAGGCGGTGTAATCGCGGTAGTTTCGGGACAATTCCAGAATGCGTGCAGCCTCTTGCATGTGAGAACCTTTCAGATGGGGTTTCACTTTTTCTGAAAACCAAAGCCGCTCAAGCGGCTTTGGCTCGATATTCTTCGATCCGCCGGTCGACCTTTGCCACCTCGGACTGCTGGGATTCCCAGTACGTCTCGCCGCTCTGGGCGTTCAGTTCGTCGACGGTTTTGCCCTGCTGCTCCACCCAGGTGAAATACTTGAGATTGTGCCACTGGCTGCGGTTGCGGCGGGTGCCCTCGTCGATCCAGTCGAGCTTCTGGCGGTGGAAGATGCTGACCAGGCGAATCTCGGCGGCGGTCTGGTCCATCGGGCCGAAACATTCGGTGAGGCCGGCCATGACCGAGTGATAGCGGTCGATGGCGTCGGTGCAGACGGTGACGATGAGGTCGTCCTTGCCCATACCGTAGAACTTGGCCGTCTTGATGGCCCCGAGCACGTTGCAGACCCCGGAGATGCCGAAGATCTGCGACAGTTTTTTCACCTTTTCTTCAGCTACGCCGTATTTGCGGGTGAGCACCTCCCAGCCGGGCTCCTCGGTCAGCAGCTGCAGGCCGAGTTTGCTCTCGATGTCGTCGATGCACATGACCGCGTCCATGTTCATGACGTTGTGGATCCAGGTGACGTGCTTGTCGCCGATGCCCTGGATGTCGTGGCCGCCGTAGCCGTTCCAGTAAATGGTCGGGCATTGGACCGGCTCGAGCCCAACGATCTTATGACGTCCCGGCCACTGCTGCTTGAGCCGGTCGCCGGCCGCGATGGTGCCGGAGGAGCCCATGGCCGAGATGTAGGCCGAGACCACGCCCTTGCCGATGCCCTGGGCCTCCAGCGCCTTGGCCAGTTCGACGATGGTGTTGCCGGTGACGTAATAATGGAAGCGGTAGTTGGCGAACTCCTCGAACTGGTTCATGATGCGGATACGATCGGGGTCCGAGCGCTTCAGTTCATGGCACTTGTCGTAGATCTCCTTGACGCTGCTTTCGCAGCCCGGGGTCAGCTCTAAACGCGCGCCGTAGCGCCGGACGATCTCGAAGCGCTCCTTGCTCATCTCTTCGGGCAGGATCACGACCGAATCGAACTTCATGCGGCAGCCCACCCAGGCCCCGCCGATGCCGTAATTGCCGGTGGAGGGCCAGACGATGGTGTGGCGCGCCGGGTCCACGGCCCCGCTGATGGCCTTCTCGATCAGCACCGAGTAGGTGGCGCCGACCTTGTGGCTGCCGGTGGGGAAATCTTTGCCGTAGAGGACCACGATGGGGGTTTCGACCCCGGTCAGCTCCCGGGGCAGGACTTCGTGGTAGATCCGGCCGGAGCCGTCCTTCCAGGAGATGTTGTAAAGGTTGATGGGGTCGAGCGGGTCCTTGGCCTTGACGGCCAGGGCCTTTTCCCGTAGCTCCTTGCGGATCTTGGAAGGGTCCAGCATTTCGGCAAACGTTGGGCCGGTAATGAGTCGGTGTTGCGTCATGGTTGCCCTATCCTTTGCTGCAAAAAACCGTCTGGTTGAAACTGGAAAGCGAGAGCGGCTTCAGTCCGCGATATTAACCAGGATTTTAAAGCGATGTTTATCGCGGCAAGATGCCGCTCCCACAGAAAGAATTTCGGCCAAATGCCGAAATTCTTCTCATATCACTCGGCTTTAGAACGGTCAAACCCTGTGAAGAAAAGGCCTGCCGATTCGCCCCTGTCGATGGCCCCGGAATCAGTGAGCTGCATCAGCCCTGCCAAGCCGGATGCACCCGTGGGGCAGACGGGGATTCCCGTATGATGCTGCGCCATCTCGTAGGCGGCGCGGATGGTCTCCTCGGCGAGGATTTCGGTCCTGCCCCCCGAGCGCAGAACGGCACGCAGCAGGTAGTACCAATCGTAGGTGACATCGTCCAGGATCCCGTGGGCCAGGCTGTGCGGGGTCCCCCCATCCCAGGGCCACATGAGATGGCCGGCTTCGCCGGCCATGTCGACCAGGAACGATTGCATCGCAGGCGAATCGAAGTGGCTCTTGACGAAATTGGCGACAGCTTGAATTTGATCCCTGCCAACGAGCGTAAAGGCCATCGTTTTTTCCAGCTGAACTCTTGGGTCAGCGCCATGCTGGTAGTCCAAATCAAAGGGTAATCCGCTGCGGCGGGCGATTTCAGCCAGCGCCAGCAGATAGGCCCGCACGAAAGGGAATCCGCCCGCGGGCTGGCAGACGTGGATTCGCGGTAAAACCTGAATGAACCCGAGCTGGAGGGCCTCTTCAAAGGCTTGGGCAACGGAGCGCGCCAACGCCCCGCCGCCCACCTGGACAACCACGCTGTCGATTTTTTCCGAGCGTTCGAGCAGTTGCATCACCATCTCCCAGCCCAGGGTGGCACCGCCCTCGATGTTGGACCAATTGTCGTTGCCGGCGCAGGCAAACGGCAGCCAGCCGTTTTGATTCAGCGCATCTTGAAAAGCGAGATAGCAGGGGTCGCCCTCCCCGGTCGCCGAGCGGGTAATTTTTTCCACGACCGTGCCTCGCTCCGCCAGCATGGCGGCAACCATCGGGTCGACATCCTCCGGTACAAAAGCGTGCAGCTCATAACCGCCGGCGCGCGCCACCGCGGCAGCCCCCACAGCGGCGTTGCCGCAGCTGTATATGGCCAGGACCTTCTTCGCCCCTGCACCCGCAAGCTCTCTCAGGGCCTCCAGGTAAAGCAGCGTGCCCATCAGGTGCCGGCCCTTGTGGGAGCCGGTGATGTTGCCGGTCTCGTTCTTCACCCATAGACGGCCGGTCCGGCCAGTTGCGGATGCCAGGCCGGGCGCTTCGGTAAGCGGCATGACGCTGAAGTCACGGCCTTCCATGCGCCGCAGGCGCTCCGTCATCCCGTCCAGGATCCGGCCATAGCGATCATGGCCGAGCAGGTTGCAGCCGGAAAGCAGGGGACGGAAGAGGTCGAAACTGCGCCGCGACCCCTGCGCCCAGGATTTCCGGATGCCCTTGGCAGCTTGTGAGCCTGAGGGCAACATCCGGAGCAACGTGTGCTCCTCTCCGGCACGGTTGCCGGGGCAGCTCAAGATGCCAGATTCGATCGGGTAATCTTTTCTGCAGGACGGGCAGTTTAGAAAACCGGATGCCACTTGAGGCCTCTCTTTTGCGTTGAATGTTGTAAAACCACTTCTATTGACTTTTTGCAGATATTCGCACACAAGTAACAGACTTTTGAATCAGGAATCAATCCGATCTTGAAATTCCGGTCTGAAATCCCTTCCGAGGTGGAGACGATGAGCAACGATTTTATCACCCGCTTGGATGCCTTCGGGGGGCGGCTGAACTGGGTGGTCGAGCGCCTCTGTGCCCTACTCATGGCAGCGCTGGTCATGGTGATCTGGTTCGAAATCTTCCAGCGCTACGCATTGAGGCTTGGGTTCACCTGGGGGGAGGAGTTGTCCCGCTACATCATGATCTGGGCGGCACTGTTGGCCGTCCCGGTCGGCGCCTACCGCCGGGAGCACATCGGGTTAGAGATCATCAACAACGCGCTGCCGGTCGCTCAACGCCGTTACCTGCGCATAGTGCTCGACATCATCGGCCTCGCGTTCTTTGTTTTCATGACCATCTACGGCATCGGCATGGCCGCCAGCGGCAAAACCCAATATGCCACCATCTTCGGGATGAACATGGTGGTGCCGTTTGCATCGGTGCCCCTGTGCGACGCGCTGACGTCCATACAGTTGATCGTGACCATGCTGCGCGATTTTACGCCGCCTGCGGAGGTGAAGGCTTCATGACGATCGTCGCACTCATTTTCTTCGGCCTGATGCTGGTCGGCCTGCCGGTCGGCTATGTCCTGGGGGTGGCCGGGGTGGCCGGTCTTATCCAGGTGGGCGGAGAAAATTTCCTCGCCATGGCGCCCAAGCGGTTTTTCGAGGGCCTTGATCTCTTCACTTTTATGGCCATGCCGTTTTTCATTATGGCCGGCGAGATCATGAACCGCACCGGGATAACAAACAAGATCGTGGAGTTTGCGGATTCGTTGGTAGGGCACATGCGGGGCGGCCTGGCGCACACCAACATGGTGGCCTCGGTGATCTTCGCCGGCATGACGGGTGCGGCCGTGTCCGATACGGCGGCATTCGGCAACACCCTGGTCCCGGCCATGGTCAAACAGGGCTACACGCGCCCCTTCTCCTGTGCCGTAACCATTGCAGGCTCCATCATCGGCCCCACCATCCCGCCCTCCAACCTGATGATTATTTACGGCTCGCTGATGGGGGTATCGATCGCCGGACTGTTTGCCGCCGGCATCCTGCCCGGATTGCTGATCTGCGCTATTTGCATGATCTACATTGCAGCGGTCGGGAAACGCAAGCATCTTCCCGTCAGCGATCAAGTGTTCAGCCCGAAGCGAATCGTGGTGAGCTTCAAGTCAAGCTTCCTGGCCCTGCTCATGCCCGCCATCATCCTGGGCGGGATCATTTTCGGCATTGTCACTCCCACCGAGGCCGCCGCGATTGCCGTGCTTTACGCTTTCTTCCTGGGGGTTTTCGTTTACCGCACGTTGACCTTCGACGCCATCGTCCAGACGCTGATCCGCACGGCCATCATCACGGGTGTGGTTTTTCTGATCATCGCTTCGGCTTCGATCCTGAGCTGGTGGATGACCTTCATGCAGATACCCCAAAGCATCGCCAAGCTCTTTCTCTCGATTTCCCGCAACCCCCAGGTCGTGATAACCCTGATTTTGGCACTGCTGATGATCATCGGGATGTTCATGGACATCAACGCGGCGCTGATCATTCTGGCGCCGGTCCTGGGCCCGCTCACCCAGACGATCGGGATGGACCCGGTGCATGCCGGCGTCATGATTGTGCTGGCGCTCAATATCTCGCTGATGACCCCACCGGTGGGCGCCTGCCTTTTCGTTATCAGCTCCATCACCGGTGAGCGGCTGGAAGCGATCACCAAAGATCTCTGGCCGTTTATCCTGCTCGAAGTGGGCGTGCTTTTCCTCATCGCCTTCTGGCCGACATTTACGCTGTTCATGCCGCGTCTGCTGCTTGGGAAGTGACCCCAAACGGATGTTTCAGCATCTGGACAAGGGGCGGTGAGGTATTTATTGTGAGCGGGTGTGTAAGACGTGGTGCCGTGCCGTAACAAACCATAAACCCATAGGAGGTGACTCGATGAAATTTTCCAGATTGTTTTGTGCAGCAGCGATTCTGATGGCGGCCATGTTCGCCGTGGCCCTGATACCGGTCTCGGCCGACGCGGCCAAGGTCATCAAGCTGCATCACCTCAACAAGGATGACCCCTTCAACAATGCCACCGGCGCCATGGCGACCGTGTTCAAGAGCCTGGTGGAAGCCGGCACCAACGGCGGGATCGAGGTGCAGACCTTCCCGAACGGGCAGCTCGGCAAGGACAACGATGTCGTCACTCAGGTGAAGACCGGCGTCATCCAGTCCGGCATTCACTCCGTGGGCGGGTTCGCGTCGGTCTACCCCATGATGGGCGTGATCGACGTGCCCTTTGCGTTTCCGAACATCAGCGTCACCTACGCCGTTTTCGACGGACCCTTCGGCGCCAAGTTTGGGGCCGACATCGAGCAGAAAACCGGTCTGAAGGTCCTGGGGTTCGGTGACTCCGGCGGGTTTTTCCACTTCACCAACTCCAGGAGACCCATCACCACCCCGGAGGACATGAAGGGGCTGAAGATCCGCACGATGGGACTTGACACCCACAAGGCCATCATCAGTGCTCTGGGAGGACAGCCGGCCGCCATCGCCTGGACCGAGGTCTACACCGCCCTTCAGACCGGGGTCGCCGACGGGCAGATGAACCCGGTGCCGATCATCTCCTTCGCCAAGTTCAACGAGGTCCAGAAGTACCTGACGCTTAGCGGGCACCTGTTCGCACCTTATGTCTGGGTGATGAACAAGGATTTTTACAACGGCTTGAGCCCGGCGGAGAAGAACGTCATCGCCTATGCCGCCAGATCGGCCATCGTCGCAGGCCGCGGCGTAAGCCGCGCCATTGAGGCTTCCGACCTCGGCTTGGCGGGCCTCAGCAAGGACATGAAGGTCAACTCCCTCACCCCCGAGCAGCTGGTTAAATTCCGCGACGCCACCATGCCTGCGGTGAAAAAGATCATCGTCGAAAAGCACGGCGCGGAGGGGGAAGCCATGATGAAAGCCTTCCTCGAGGCCGTCGATACTGCGTCCAAGTAGTCCTGCCCTGAGACAACCACGAGGCTGCGACGCCCGCCCGTCCGGGGGGAGGGGTCGCGGCCTCGCTTTTTTGGGAATCTTCCACCCGGGCCCCGACCCGCTTGAATTGCGTTTGAATTAGGCTTAAGCTGCTCTAAACGCAAATCAGTCCGTATCCTTACGGAGGGGCAATTGAACACCTCAGATAGCCGTATCGTCATCCGTTGGGAAGATGCTAAGACCACTCGCCGGCAGATCGATCTGCTGGGGGAGGAGCCGCTCTCGATCCGGATCCAGGGCAACCCCTATTCGGTCGTGATGCGCACCCCCGGGGAGGAGGTCGCCCACGTGGCGGGCTTCTGCCTCGGGGAGGGGATTATCGATGCCGTGGAGGACTACACTTCCATCGCCTTCTGCGAGGGTGAGGCCACCAACGTGGTCACGGTGACGCTCACGCCGGCGCGGCGGGAGATGATCGCGGCGATTTTGGACCGGCGCAACTACATCAGCCAGAGCAGCTGCGGCCTGTGCGGCAAGGAACTCGTCCGGGATCTCTATCAGAGCATCCGGCCGGTGCCCGACGGGGTCCGGATGGGAATGCGCCAAGCCATGGCAAGCCTGAACGCAATGGCCGAAAACCAACCGCTTCGGCACCGGACCCGCGCCGCCCATGCGGCGGCACTTTGCGACCGGGAAGGGAACATGCTTTGTGTCGCCGAGGACGTCGGCCGCCACAACGCCCTGGACAAGGCCATCGGCAAGGCGCTGCTTGACGGAAGCCTTCCGAATGCCGCCCTGGCCGTGCTCTCCTCGCGCGTCAGCTATGAGATGGTGCAGAAAACCGCCCGGGCCCGTATCCCCATGATTTTTGCCGTCTCCCGGCCGACCGCCCTGGCCGTCGAGCTCACCTCACGGCTCAACATGGGGCTTGCCTGCCTGGCCGAAGGCGAGGGGGCTTATGTCTTTTGCGGTGAAAGCCGGTTTGTGATGGACTAATCTGTCCGGTCCCCGGCCGGACCCGGCGCGCAGCCGCAGGTTGGCCCGCTGCAGGCTGGCGGGGTGCTGATGTTATCCCCGGCCGCCGCCGGGGTTTCCGCTGCAGGATTTTTTCCCGAAGGCCGGCAGCGTTGGACCAAGGCCTTCAGATTGGCGGCGACCGGCTTGAGCGATATGACCAGCACCACCGCGGCCGCACCCCATTGAACCCCGGCGGGGATAATTTCCGCCGCCTTGCCCGCCACGGCTTTGGCGGATATGCCCAGGAAGGCATAGACCTGATCCACCGCCAGGCCGAACACCACAGCACAAACGGCGATGGCCAGGAGATAGATCACCGCCGCGCGTTTGCCGAGGATGTTGACGAGCACGGTCAATGTCGCCACGTTGGTGGCGGGGCCGGCCAGCAGAAACACCAGGGCGGCGCCGGGGCTGACCCCCTTCAGGATCAGGGCCGCTGCGATCGGAGTCGATGCGGTGGCGCAGATGTAGAGGGGAATACCCACGGCCAGCATGATGAGCATGGCCGGCAGCCCCGAGCCGACGGTGCGGCCGATGGCCTCCTCCGGGATGATGGCCGTGATGGCCCCGGCCAGGAGCAGGCCGATGAAAAACCACCCGGCGATGTCGGCCCAGAGTTCGGAGACGGCATAGCGCACGCCGCTTCGCAGCTTTTCGGCAAAGCTGTGATGGTTCCTGTGAACCTGCGGGGCGCAGTCGGTTCCGTCGCAGCAGCCGTCCACCGGGCAGGGACTATGCAGGGGGATCTCGGACTTCCCGCTGCGGTAGCTGAACAGATTCTCGATGACGCCGGCGGCAAATGCCGTGGCGAAGGCCGCCACGGGCCGGGCGACCGTCAGGATAGGGTCGAGCAGGGCATAGGTCACCGCGATGGAGTCCACCCCGGACTCCGGCGTTGAAATCAGAAAGGCCGTGGTAGCGCCCTTGGTCGCACCCTGTTTCCGCAGCGACACGGCTGCGGTCAGCACCCCGCAACTTCAAAGCGGAATGGGGACCCCCAGCAGCGCGGCCTTGAACACGGACGAAAAGCGGCCGTGCCCGAGATGCCGGCCGATCGAGTCCGGGCTCAGAAAGACCCGGAAGAGTCCACTGACCAAGAGTCCGAAAAGGATGTAGACGCCGGCGTCGAGCAGCAGGTGCCAGGACTCGCGCAGCATGTCGACCAGAAAATCCATCACCGGTGCGCCTCTTATTTTTGATGGGTTCGTAAGAAGTCGTTTTTTTAGACGCCTTTGTAAAAAGTTCCAAATTCAAGGCGCGCGAATCTCGTGTCACGAGGCGTACTGATCGTACGCCGCAGTGACAACGAGATGAAGCGCAACGCCGAAGTTGGACTTTTTACAAAGGCGTCATTTTTCACGGATATGCCGCAACCCTATGTCGAGCAGCAGCGCCACGTGCTTGTCGTCGAGAGAATAGTACACCACCTGGCCGTTGCGTCGCGCTTTCACCAGAGACAGATCTTTGAAACGGCGCAGTTGGTGCGAAACGGCCGATTCGCTGATACCGGTCAAGGCCGCCAGATCGCAGACGCACATTTCTCCCCGGCGCAGGGCCATCACGATTTTAAGCCGGCTGGGGTCCCCCAGGACCTTGTAAATAATCGACAACCGTTCCAGTTCATCCCCGGGGGGCGCTTCCCGCCGGGCGTGGTCGACGCGATCCGGATGAACCACACGTGCCTGTTTGTTGCCGGTGCCCGCACGAGGCGCTTCAGCGGATGTCATGTGTCTGCCCAGTTTAAGTATGAGTATATGTTCATATATAGTAATACCTGCCGCACCTGTCAATACTTTTCCCCGAACGCAAAAAATGACCGCCAGGGATCTCCGGTTGTTCGAAACAATTGGGGATACCTTCTAACCGTAATCTCATCCGGGACAAACACGCCGCCAACATCAAACAAATAATTTGATAAGCGAAAAAAATATCGCTAATCTTAAACAAACCCAAACAAGGACAATCCGGCATGGCCAAAGAGCGCATCCTGGTCGTCGATGATGAAGAGGATATACTGGAGTTGGTCCGTTTCCACCTGGCCCGCGAAGGCTACCAATTGACCCTGGCGGCAACCGGCGAGGAGGCCTTGAAGAAAGCGAGGCGCGAAACGTTTGACTTGGTCGTGCTGGACCTCATGCTGCCCGGGCTGGACGGGCTGGAGGTGGCCAAGGCGCTGAAGGCCGACGCCAGGACCAAAAGCGTGCCGATCGTGATGCTGACCGCCAAGGGCGAGGACGCGGACGTCGTCTCCGGGCTTGAAATCGGGGCCGATGACTACATCACCAAACCCTTCAGCCCGCGGGTGCTGACCGCGCGGGTCAAGGCCGTGCTGCGCCGGCGGTCCAAGGCGGCTCCGGACGACACCAAGGTCATCACGATCTACGAGCTCGAGATCCACCCGGGGCGCCGCACGGTGCTCGCCGGCGGCGAAGCCGTGGACCTGACCTACACGGAGTTCCAGCTGCTCAGCGTCCTGGCGCGCCGGCCGGGCTGGGTCTTCACCCGCTCCCAGATCGTCGATGCCGTGCGCGGCAGCGACTACCCCGTCACCGACCGCAGTGTCGACGTCCAGGTGGTCGGCTTGCGCAAAAAATTAGGGGCTTACGGGGATTACATCGAGACCGTGCGCGGCGTGGGCTACCGCTTCAAGGAAAACCCATGAGAAAGCCCAGAAAACTGGTCTGGCGCCTGTTTTTTTCCTACATCTTCATTGCGCTGGGCGCCTTGGTGGCGGCCGGCTGGTATTTTACGCACTCGTTGGATGCGTTTCTTGAGCAAGAGACCGTGGTCGAGCTTTTCGATCGCGCACGCCTGATCGAAAACCAGATCGTTCGGCATCTGGACCCGCCGGACCCGGCCGCCGTCGATTCCATCTGCAAGCGCTCCGGAAAGGCCGCTGAAACACGCTTCACCGTCATTCTGCCCTCCGGCGTCGTCATCGGCGACACGTGGGAAACCCCTCAGAACATGGACAACCACGCTACCCGGCCGGAGATTGCCGGTGCCCTGGCAAACGGCAAGGCCACCTCCCGGCGCTTCAGCAACACCCTGCAGCAAAACGTCGTATACATGGCCGTCGCCGTCAAGAGGAATTCGCAGCCGATCGGTGTGGTTCGGGCGGCCATCCCGCTTGCACGAATGGAAGCCCAAGTCGCACGGATACGGACGGAGTTTTGGGTCATCGGCGGAATCGTCGCCCTCCTGGCGCTGGGGGTGACGCTCGCTATTTCCCGGCAATACGGGCGGAAAATGGATGAGCTTAAGCAGGGCGCCGCGCGCTTGTCCGAGGGCGAACTGGCGCACCGCCTGGCGATACCCGACTCCGAGGAGCTGGCCGGCCTGGCCGAATCCCTGAACCGCATGGCTGCCCAGCTGGAAAGCCGCCTGCAGACCGTCGTCAGCCAGCGCAACCAACTGGAAGCCGTGCTCTCCAGCATGCTCGAGGGCGTCATCGCCGTCAGCCGGGATGAGCGCATCATCAGCGTGAACCAGGCTGCGGCACGGTGGTTCGACATCGACCCTGAAAAAGTAAGGGGCCGCAGCATCCCGGAGGCGATCCGCAACCTCGCCATCCAGAAGTTCGTCACCCGATCCTTGAAAAGCCGGGCCCCCGTGGAGGACGACATCGCGGTCTACCAAAACGGCGAGCGCATCCTGAACATCAAGAGCGCACCGTTGCTCGACATGGGGCCGGAGCCGATCGGCATGCTCATCGTGTTCAGCGACGTCACCCAGCTGCGTCGCCTGGAAGACATGCGCCGCGACTTCGTCGCCAACGCCTCCCATGAGATCAGAACACCCCTCACAGCGATCAAGGGGTTCGTGGAAACGCTGCACCAGAACACCGTCGCCACCCCCGAGGAGGCGGAGCGCTTTCTCGGCATCATCTCCAAGCACGTGGACCGGCTGAACACCATCATCGAAGATCTGCTGATGCTCTCACGCATTGAAAACGAGGGAGAGCGCGGCGACATCAAATGCGAAAAAACCCGCCTGCGCGACATATTCCAGAACGCCATACAAATCTGCCGGCCGCGGGCCGACGAGAAGCGGATCCAGATCGAGCTCGCAGTAGACGAGGGGCTTTCGGCGACGGTGGATCCGGTGCTCCTCGAGCAGGCCGTGGTAAACCTCCTCGACAATGCCATCAAATACAGCGATTCCAACAAGACGGTGCTGCTGCAGTCAAGGACTTCCGGCAATGAAATCCAGCTTAGCGTGCGGGACCACGGGATCGGCATCGAAAAAAAACATCTGTCGCGGCTCTTCGAACGCTTTTACCGCGTCGACAAGGCTCGCAGCCGGGCTCTCGGCGGGACGGGCCTGGGACTTTCCATCGTAAAACACATCGCCCAGGCCCACGGCGGCCACGTCACGGTGGAAAGCCGCCTGGGTGAAGGAAGCCTTTTCACCCTATACCTGCCGCGGGACCCGGAGCCCGCTTGACCATGTCTCACCTAAATTGAGCGATTCTGCCGATGCGCATCGAGTCCCGCTGGGGTCTGCCGTCCGCATGGACCGCCGCAATCTTTTCGCCGGCCGTCTCAACGGCAGCAGGGCCGCTCAGATTTGGAATCGCTCAATAAGGTCTCATTTTATCCAATTTCTAGCTTTTTCTTAATTCCCGCCTAACAACACCGCGGTATTCATCTGTAACAAACCAACCCGCTTTTTCCAACCAGGAGGCCAGACGTGGTCAGGTCCCATGCCATCCAGTGGTTGCCGATCGCCGAGGAGGATCCTGCTCCCGGCACGTTTCAGGCTGTCGTGACCGCTCTGAAACACCCGGGCGCCGCCGTCCACCTGCCGCCGCCCGATTCCCTCCCATGGCCGCTGAACAGCGCCTCAGCGGCGCTCTTGGCAACCTGGGTCAACCCGGAAACACCCGTCTGGACGGACCTCTGCTGGGACTCGGACCCAGCGGCCTGGCTGCAGCAGACCTGCGCCTGCAGCCTGGTTACGGAGCCGTGCATGGCCAGGGTTGCGTTCGTCGCCGATCCTCTCCGTATTCCCCCTCTCGGGCAGTTCTGCTTAGGGGAAGACGACCGGCCGGAGAGCTCCACCACGATCATCCTGCAAGTCAACGGCTTTTCTGTGGCGAACGGCAGGCGTCGAGACGTGTTCGGCAGGGGCCGCAGCCGGCAGTCGTGGCCGACCGGGCTCCCCCCCCGTTTCTGGTCGGATTGGGACGATCAGCGCAGGTATCTGCCCCTTGGGATAGATGTGTTTTTCACCTGCGCGGATGAAATGGTTGCCCTGCCTCGTGGCCGGCAGCTGACCGACGTCAGCACTGCCCGCCCAGCGATGACTTCGCAGAAAAAACAGCGTCAGCGCCTGAAAGCCTAAATCTACCGAAAATTCGAGGCAACGTCGAAGATGGCTTCATGAAACCTCACCTGGACGTGAGGTTCGGCTTACGCTCGAAGTGAGGCAGATGGTTGTGTGACAAGGCCGAGATCAAGGCGCACGAATCCCGCAGAACGAGACGTACTCCCTGTACGCCGCAGTGACGGCGGGATGAAGCGCAACGCAGCGCTTGGCCTTGTTTACGCAACCATCTTCAACCGAACCGGCCGGTGATGTAGTCCTGCGTGAGCTGGTGGCGCGGATTGGTGAAGATGCGTTCGGTGGGCCCGACCTCGATCAGGTCCCCCAGGTGGAAGTAGGCCGTGCGCTGGGAGACCCGCGCGGCCTGCTGCATGGAGTGGGTCACGATGCAGATGGAATACTGGGTGCGCAGCTCGTCGATCAGATCCTCTATGACGGACGTGGCGATCGGGTCCAGCGCCGAGCAGGGTTCGTCCATCAGGATGACGTCGGGGTTCACCGCGATGGTGCGTGCAATGCAAAGCCGCTGCTGCTGGCCGCCGGACAGCCCGGTCCCGGGCTGATCCATACGGTCCTTGACCTCCTCCCACAACCCGGCCTTCTTGATGGAGGTTTCGACCATCTCATCCAATTCGGATTTGTCACGGGACAGGCCGTGGATGCGCGGGCCGTAGGCCACATTCTCATAAATCGATTTGGGGAAAGGGTTGGGTTTCTGGAACACCATGCCGACCTGGGCGCGCAGCGGCACCACGTCGACATTCTTATCATAAATGTTTGTGCCGTCCAGGATGATATCGCCGGTAACCCGGCAACCCTCTATGGTATCGTTCATGCGGTTCAGGCAACGGATGAAAGTCGATTTGCCGCAGCCCGAAGGCCCGATCATGGCCAGGACCTCGTTGCAGCCGATGTCGATCGAGACGTTCTTGATCGCTTGCTTGTCCCCGTAATAGACATTGACGTTGCGGCAGACCATGCGCGGGTTCTCGACCGTGATGCTGCCGACGGTCTCGCGATTTTCGCGACTGACCCGCGGTCCTCCCAAATCTCCGCCAACTTTTCTTTTTGGATCGGTTTCAGCCATCGTGCCTACCAAGGCGGTTTGGTCTATGCGTGTCAAGGATAGCATGCTCAGCGTCCCGTACTCTACTTAGTGCCATTAAACAAGTAAAGATGATACTCGACGCAGGGCAGACAAAAAAACGTTTGGCCTGCCCCGCGTCGATAAAACAACGCCTCGCCTACTTCACTTCCGTTAGTGGTTTCATGGCCTTGACGTTCTCGGCCACCTGTTTGCGCTCCGCATCGGGCATGGGGATCAACCCTTTTTCGCTCAGGTAACCGCTCTTGCCCCAGGCTTTTTCGCTGGTAAACTCGCCCAGATATTCTTTTATTCCGGGAATCACCCCGACATGCGCCTTTTTCACGTAGAAGAACAGCGGACGGGACAGCGGGTATTTGCCGTTGGCGATGTTCTCAAAGGTCGGCTGGTTGCCTTCCACAAAAGACCCCTGGAGCTTGTCAGTGTTCTGATCCAGGAAGCTGAATCCGAAAATACCCAAGGCGCTCGTATTCGCGACCAGCTTCTGAACGATGAGGTTGTCGTTCTCGCCGGCCTCGATATACGCACCGTCCTCGCGGATCGAGGAGAACACCTTCTGGAATTTTTTCCCATCCTCTTTGGAAAGCTTCTTCAGGCTCTCGAACTTGAGAGCGCCCGGCTCCATCGCCAATTCTAGAAAGGCATCACGGGTGCCGGAGGTCGGCGGTGGGCCCAGCACCTCGATCTTTTCAGCCGGAAGCGCAGCGTTGACATCCTTCCAAGTCTTATAGGGATTGGTCACCAAGCCCTCCCCACCCTTGGGGTCCGGCACTTCCTTTGCCAGAGCCAGGAAGATATCCTTGGCGCTCAGCTTCAGTTGCGGCGCTTTTTTGGAGTTGGCCACCACGATGCCGTCGTAGCCGATCTTTACCTCGACAATGTCCGTGACGCCGTTCTTTTTGCAGGTTTCGAACTCGGAGGCCTTGATGGCCCGGGAGGCATTCGACATGTCCGGATGCTGAATTCCGATACCCCCGCAGAACAGCTTGAACCCTCCACCGGTGCCGGTGGACTCGATTTTGGGGGCTTTGAACGACCCGGCCTTGCCGAACCGCTCGGCGACGACCGTGGCAAACGGATACACCGTCGAGGAACCGACGATGCTGATGCCGTCGCGTTGTTGCGCCTGAACACCCCCGCCCGTCGCTAGCATCATTGCGGCAATTACCGAAAAAACAACTGTTTTCTTCATAACAATCCTCCTTAGCTTGATGGTGTACTCAACACGTTTGAACCGTGCTGGTTTTTAGAATTTAAACCCCGATTGAGTGAAGGGTGTTAATGAAATGTTAGGATTTCGTTTGTTCAACCGATCGACGTAAATTACCACCGGCGTTCAAACTTTTTGCGCAGGAGGATGGCCCCGGAGTTCATCACCACCAGGAATGCCAAGAGCACCATGATGGCCGCCGAGGTCCGCTCCACGAAGGCCCGCTCCGGGCTGTCCGCCCACAGGTAGATCTGAACGGGCAGGACCGTTGCGGGGTCGGTGAAGCCTTTGGGGATGTCCACGATGAAAGCCACCATGCCGATCATCAGCAGCGGTGCGCTTTCTCCCAGGGCCCGCGCCATGCCGATGATGGTGCCCGTCAGCATGCCCGGCAACGCGAGCGGCAGCACGTGGTGTGCGACCATCTGCATCTTGGAGGCACCCACTCCCAGAGCGGCCTCCCGGATGGACGGCGGCACCGCCGTCAACGCCGAACGGCTGGCGATGATGATGGTGGGCAGCGTCATCAGGGTCAGCACCAGCCCGCCGACCAGGGGGGCGGAGCGCGGCATCCCGAAAAAATTCAGAAAAACCCCTAAACCCAGCAGTCCGAAGACAATAGAAGGTACTGCGGCCAGGTTGTTGATGTTGACTTCGATCAGATCGGTCCAGCGGTTCTTCTTGGCGAATTCCTCCAGGTAAACGGCGGCGGCCACCCCAATCGGAAACGAAAGGGCCAGGGTAATCGCCAGGGTCAAAAACGAGCCGCAAACAGCCCCCCAGATCCCGGCCAGCTCGGGCTCGCGTGAATCGCCGGCGGTCAGAAACGTAGTGTTGAACTTACGTTCCAGGCCTTGCTCGGCCTCCAGCCGCTCGATCCAGGCAATCTGCAGGTCGGAAACGCGCCGCTCGGATTCGGGGAGGTCTCGCCGGAAATGGCCCTTGATCAACATGTCGATATCGTCGTCGGCCGGAAGCCACACCTCGACCGTCTTTCCGACAAGGTCGGGGTCCTTCAGCACCATGTCCCGCAGCTGGTAGACGGAACCGCTGCTCAGCAGCGAGGTGAGCAGTCGTTTGTCCTGCCGCCCCTCCACCTGGGGGAACATTTTGAAGAGCGATTCCCGCACGAGGGCGGCGTAGTCGGCGTTCACAAGGGTGTCTTGCTTGAGCACCTCGGGGTCGAAGAAGACCGAAAGCCGGATGGAGGTCTGCCAGAAGGCCGAATAGCCTTTACCGACGATGCTGACGAACAGAAGCGCCAGGAACGCAATGCTCAGCACGATCGCCGAAAGCCCGAGGAAGCGAAACCGCCGTTCGGCGCGGTAGCGCCGCTTGAGGCCGCGGTGGACGATCTCGATGGTCCGGCGGGGCGCCGGGGCCGACGATGAATTTGGCGTGTCATTCATACTGTTCTCGATATTTTCTGACGACGTACAAGGCGATGATGTTGAGACAAAGGGTCACGATGAACAGGACCAGCCCCAGGGCAAAGGCCGCCAGCGTCTTGGGGCTGTCGAACTCCTGGTCGCCGACGAGCAGAGTCACAATCTGCACGGTCACGGTGGTCACGGCTTTCAAGGGATTGACGGTCAGATTGGCCGAGAGCCCCGCCGCCATGACCACGATCATGGTCTCGCCGATCGCCCGCGACACCGCCAGGAGCACCCCGCCGATGATGCCCGGAATTGCGGCCGGCACGATCACCTGCCGAATGGTCTCCGATTTCGTGGCGCCGAGGCTGTAGGCCCCGTCCCGCAGGGACTGCGGCACGGCATTGATGAAGTCGTCGGAAAGCGAGGAGACGAAGGGAATGATCATGATGCCCATGACCAGCCCCGCGGCCAACGCGCTCTCCGAAGCGACGTTCAGCCCGAGCAGGCTCCCCCAATCGCGGATGACGGGTGCCACGGTCAGCGCGGCGAAAAACCCGTAAACCACGGTAGGAATCCCCGCCAGCACCTCGATCAGCGGTTTGGCGACCGCCCGGAAACGCTTGCCGGCGTATTCGGAGAGGTAGATTGCGGACATGAGTCCGATGGGGACCGACACCACCATGGCGATGGCCGAGATCAGGGCGGTCCCCAGGAACACCGGCGCCGCGCCGAAAGCCCCTGAAGAGCCCACCTGGTCTGAGCGGATGGCCATCTGGGGGCTCCAGCCCAAACCGAACAGGAAGTCGGTGATCGGGATGACCTTGAAAAAGCGGATGGCCTCGTAGAGAACTGACAGAATGATCCCGATGGTTGTAAAAATGGCGATCGTGGAGCAGGCGATAAGGATCACGGTGAAAATGGCTTCCACCTGGTTGCGGGCCCGCAGGCCGATGGCGATTCGGCTGCGAACGAAAACGGCGGCGGCGGCCATCAATGCGATCGTGATCACGGCGAGCGCATTGTGACTGATGGACCGCAGCATTCGGTAATGGTCGGCAGCGGCCAGCATGGCGGGGTCGATTGTCTGGGAAACGAAGTTGCCGCTTTCGAGGTTGCGGATATCGTTGATGACGAGGTTGAGCCGACCCGGGGTCAGGCCGCGGATGGATTCCGGCAGGTCTTGCACCACCAGCTGGGTGATGACCTGGGCCTCGAAGACCAGCCAGAAACCGAAAATGAGCAAGGCTGGGATGGCGCACCACAGCGCCGTCAGCGCGCCGTGATAGACCGGTCGGGAGTGCAGCTTGACGGCTCCCTCGGCACGGCCGGCAAGGGCGAAGGCTTTACGTCGCCCAACGTAATAGGCCGCCGTTGAAAGCACCAAAAGAACCACCAACAATGAAACAGGCGCCATCGACCCGAGATCCTTTCCACAAATTCACAAAGAGGTATTAATGACTGGCTTTAATATGTATGGATGATTTGTTAGAGTCCTGTTAGTTTTGAGCTAACATTTGATTAACGGTCCGGGGAACAAGGTACCTCCCGCCACTACCGTCTTTCCTCGGCGGCTCATTAGTAGTGAATTTCAGGGTTTCCCGCCATGAACTGGGCCTGCCGCGACATGAGGGGAACGCGGGGCAGGGAAGCCCCCATGTCCGATCGGCAGGAGGAATAACACAAATCCCGCCCCAGGGTGGACACATATTTAACACGTTTGCAGCATTTCAAGCACCTGGGGTTGTTCTTGTCTGATTCGCACAGGTCGCAGGTTCGGCAAGGATTGGTCATGCGGGCCTTCCTTTC
>DATITS010000019.1:0-5343 GCA_035467535.1 Desulfobacterales bacterium | reverse complement strand
ACCGCCCGCGCGGCCGACGGGCTCCGGGTGCGGGGGCTTCAAACGAAATTGACGGAGGTTGCGGCGTTCCAGGACGGCTGGTTCCAGGTGCAGGACGAAGCCGCCCAGCTGGTCTCGGTGCTGCTCGACCCGCAGCCGGGCGAACACGTGCTGGATGCCTGTGCCGGCCGCGGCGGCAAAACGGGCCACATCGCTCAGCTCATGCGCAATCGCGGGCAGATCGTGGCCGTGGACACCAGCGCCGGGCGGCTCACGCAACTGAGCGAGGAGATGCGCCGCCTGGGGGTCACCATTGCCGTGGCGGAGGAATGGGACGTAGCCGGGGGGGACGCCGCTCGTCACGCGGGCCGCTTCGACCGGATCCTGCTCGATGCGCCCTGCTCCGGCCTGGGCACTCTGCGCCGCAACCCGGACATCCGGTGGAGCTCCTCTCCGAAAAAACTGCGCCCCCTGGCCGGCGTGCAACTGAGGCTGCTGGAGGGTGCCGCCGCCGCCCTGAAACCCCATGGCGTCATAGTTTACGCCGTGTGCAGCCCCGAGCCGGAGGAGACCGCGGCCGTGGTGAAGGCGTTTCTGGAAAAAAACCGCGGCTTCCGGCTCGACCGGCAGCCCCGTGAGTTTCCCGAAGCCGTGCGGCCGCTCGCCGGCCCGATGGGTTTCTTGCAAACCTATCCGCACCTGCAGTATATGGATGGCTTCTACGCAGCACGTTTGAAAAAACTTTGATGGCTTCGTAGAAAGGCCAATCTCGGCGTTGCGCTTCATCTCGCTGTCGCTGCGGCGTACTGTCAGTACGCCTCGCGCCGCGAGGTTCGCGCGCCTTGACCTTGGCCCTTTTACAAAGCCATCGAAGCGGATGGCTTTTTACGAGTTCACCAACTACTATGTGAGCACGGAGAACGAAAACATGAAACTGATCGCCCCTTCCATCCTTTCCGCTGACTTCACGCGCCTGCAGGACGAGATCAAGGCGGTCGAGGCAGGCGGAGCCGACTGGATCCACGCCGACGTTATGGACGGGCATTTTGTGCCCAACATCACCTTCGGGCCGATGATCGTCGCCGCCGTCCGGCGGATCACCGGGCTACCGATCGACGTGCACCTGATGATCTCCGAGCCCGATCGCTACATCCCGGATTTCGCCCGAGCCGGGGCCACCTATATCTGCGTGCACGCGGAAACCTGTGTGCACCTGAACCGCACGGTCCAGCTCATCCGCGATTCAGGAGCGCGGCCGGGGGTCGTGCTCAACCCCGCCACCCCCCTGGAAGCCCTGCGCTGGGTCCTGGAGTATTTGGATTTCGTGCTCATCATGGGCGTCAACCCGGGCTTCGGCGGGCAGCTCTTCATCCCCAACGTCATCGCCAAGATCGCCGGCCTGCGCCGGATGATCTCGGAGAAAAACCTCCAAACCCTGATCGAGGTCGACGGCGGGGTGAGTGTCAAAACCATCGCGGACATCTCCGCGGCCGGAGCGGACGTGTTCGTGGCCGGCTCGGCGATTTTCGGGAGCCCGGATTACCGCCAAACGATTCTATCCCTGCGCCAGCTGGCCAACCGGTGAGGAGAACAGCATGAGCCAACCATCGCCGTCGTCACCGCGGATCCTAATCATTCACGGCCCCAACCTGAACCTGCTGGGCCGGCGCGAGCCGGAGATCTACGGCCGAACGACACTGGATGAGATCGACGGCCGCCTGGCCGCCCTCGGGGGTGAGCTGGGGCTGGCGGTGGACACCTTCCAGTCCAACCACGAAGGCGCCATCGTCGACCGCATCCAGCAGGCCGCCGGGGTCTACGACGGCCTCATCATCAACGCGGCCGCCTTCACGCACACCTCCATCGCCATCCGGGACGCCCTGGCCATGCTGAAAGTGCCGGTCATCGAGGTCCACCTGTCCAACATTCACCGGCGCGAGCCGTTCCGCCACACCTCCATGACGGCCGGGGTGGTCACCGGCCAGATCCTCGGGCTCGGAGCTGCCGGTTATACCCTCGCCCTGCGGGGGCTGGCCGAGATGGTGCGGCCGGCTGCGACTCTGGTGTGACACGTTCCATGCAACCGACCCGGTTCAATGCAAACATTTTGGGATGGGCCGCTGCGGCCTGGGTTCTTGTAAACGCGCTGGCATTTTCGGCCCGGGCGGGGGATGCCGTGAGCGAAGCCGAGAAGCGCGCTAAAATCGAGACGATGTACCGCGATTACAAGAAGGAGTTTGCGGACGTTGCGGACATCGCACCGGCCGCGGCCATGGAGCTGCTGAAAAGCAACTCGGCTCTCTTCGTGGACGTGCGCGCAGAAAAAGAGCAAAAAATCTCCATGCTGCCCGGTGCGATCACGGAGCAAGCGTTTTTGAACCACCCCGAACGCTACCGCGACAAGATCATCATCGGCTACTGCACCATCAGCTATCGCAGCGGCAAGCTCGCCGAGAAGCTGAAGGCCCAGGGGATCGTCATGCTCAACCTGCGCGGCGGGCTGCTGGCCTGGGTCCACGACGGCGGCAAGGTCTACGACCGCAACGGCGAAACCCGGCGCATCCACGTCTATGGCCGCAAATGGGACCTGGGCCCGAAGGATTATGAGGCGGTGTGGTGATTGGGTTGTCTCTTAATCGGCAAAGACGTTATTTTTTAGGATCCCGTTGATTCGCTGAAAAAGTCATCCGAATCGATGGCTTTGTAAAGAGGCCAAGTTCAAGGCGCGCGAATCTCGTGGAGTGAGGCGTACTTACTGTACGCCGCAGCGACAACGAGATGAAGCGCAACGCCGAAATTGGGCTATTTACGAAGCCATCAGATATTACTCCCGTAATATTTGCGATAATTCCCTCTTTCGTCCGGGTTCAGGCCGAGGCGCCGTTTGAGCAGGTACCTGAAAAACAGCCCCACCACCATCAAGAAGTTTCTCCTGGAAAAGCCGCGCTGCCAGCGCCGGCCGGATACGGTGACCCCTCTTTTCAAATAGATCGCGCGCCCGATGCGCTTCAGCCGTAACGACAGCTCCACGTCTTCCATGAGCATCAGGGCCGGCACCCCCCCGATGCGGCGCAGGGCCTCGGCCCGGACGAACTGGGCCTGGTCCCCGAAGGCGATGCCGGTCACCATGGCCCGGAGATTGTTCAGCCACGCGATCCCTCGCGTGGCGATGCCCCCTCCTTCAAACGCCATCCCGAAACACCCCCCCGCCGCGTCCGGCGCCGCCGACAGGGCGCGGATGATCCGCTCCGCCGCACCGGCCCGCAGCAAGCTGTCGGCATGCAGGATCAGCAGGACATCCCCCTTGGCGGTTTGCGCCGCAGCCGCGATCTGGATCCCCCTGCCCTTCTCGCTGTGAACCACCCGCACGCCGTTTGCCCTGGCGATGGCGACGGTTTCGTCGGTCGAGCCGCCGTCGGCCACGATGACCTCGCAGACCGGTGCGCCGACCGGGATCGCGGACAGGCAGCGCTCGATGTGCGCGGCTTCGTTGAGCACCGGGATGACGACGGATATGGAGACCGGGGCGGCAAACCGCCGCTCCCGGACCAGATACCCCTGGCGAACGATTCCCCAGAGCAGCAGCCCGTAAAACGGCAGATACTCCGGAAGCTTGAGCCAGGAGATCTCCTGGAAGAGGCCCGTGCGCAGTTCGCCGGCCATGACCGGGAAAGTGAACAGGGCCGCCGCCTGCAGGTACAACCACGCCCGCGACGGGAACACGCACAGGAATGGCGCGATCAACACCAGGTACCAGGGGTGCAGGGTCGGCAGGAAAAGCAGCACGCAGCCCACGGCCATAAAGGCGCTGTGCAGCGGATCATCCACGCTCAACCACACCCACGCAAGACACAGAAACAGGAGGCCGGCGAGAGCGGGCAGTGCCGCCGGCCCCAGGCACTCCCGGAAGAGGGCCGCGATCGAGTCGTTGTAGTGCATCCTCGCACCGAATTCCGCGAGAGAGCCGAAAATGCCCCAGCCGGCATCCAGGTAGGGGATGAAGAGCAGAAGCGGAGCGAAAACAGCCAGGTGTTTGACACCGTTACCGCGCCCCATCAGAAACGGTGCGGCGACCGCGGACAGGTACTTGGACATGGCGGCCATCCCGAGGGCCGACGCGCCACCGGCAATTTTGCGGTGCTGCAGGAGCACACACCCCAGAACCAGGAAAAAAACCTGCACCACGTCCAGATGCCCCTCCCCGGCGGTGAACACGATCACCAGGGGATTGGCGGCATACAGCAGGAGCCTTGCGGCCGGAAGCCCGCGCTGCCTGAGCAGCCGCACGAGCAGCGCCATGACCCCTAAATCGAACAGGATGAAAACCGCCTTGAAGAAAAAAGCAGAGGGACTGATGGCCGCGAGCAGCCGGAAGAGCAGCATGGCCGCCGGCGGATAGACGGCCGTAAGCCAGCGGTGGTTGATCTTCTCCCATACGCTGCCGAGCTCCCCGACCGCCAGGCGGACGGCGGACGGGCTGTCCGGCGGGATGGCGTAGGGGTTGAGGCCGTGATGCTGGACGGCGCCCTCCCAGATGTAGCGGAAGATGTCGTTTCCCGGGGGATACGTCAGGAACAAAAGACGGCCGCAGACACCAATAGCGAAAACCAGGATCCAGGCCTGCGTGGGGTTGAGGTTTTCAGGAAAGCGTCGGACGAGCGCGATGAGCAGGATGAAGCCCATCGCATAGAGGAGCATGCTCGCCGGCAGATGGCGGCCCAGCGGCCCGATGGCCGCCAGCGCCGCCATGTCGACGAACCAAAGCAGGCATAAAAAAAAGAACGTTCGCACATCACTCAGGCAGATAGGCCGAAGGCTGAAGTCTGAAGTCTGAAGGCTTTTAGGGTAAATCCCCGGAACGGGGATTTAGTCGTAGTATTCCAGGCCCAGGTGCGTGATCAACTCTTCCCCCTTGAGATGACGCAGGGTGTTCTTGAGTTTCTTGAGTTGGATGAACAGGTCGTGCTCCGGATAAAGACCCGGGGCGACCATGGGGGACTTGAAGTAGAAGGAGAGCCACTCCTGGATCCCGCTCAGGCCGGAACGGGCCGCAAGGTCCAGGAACAGGGCCAGGTCCAGCACGAGGGGCGCGGCCAGGATGCTGTCTCGGCACAGGAAGTCGACCTTGATCTCCATGGGATAGCCGAGCCACCCGAAGATGTCGATGTTGTCCCAGCCCTCCTTGTTGTCGCCCCGCGGCGGGTAATAGTGGATGCGCACCTTGTGATAGAGGTTCCCGTAGAGATCGGGGTAGAGCTCCGGCTGAAGGATGAAGTCGAGCAAGCCGAGCTTGCTGACCTCCTTGGACTTGAAGGACTCGGGGTCTTCCAGCACCTCCCCGTCGCGGTTGCCGAGAATGTTGCT
>DATITS010000018.1:0-9124 GCA_035467535.1 Desulfobacterales bacterium | reverse complement strand
CATCAGCGGCTTCACCGCCGCAGGCTTCTGGGCCGAGGGGGCCAAGGACAAGAAAACCGCCCTGCGTTTCTACCGGGATGCCCTGGCCTCCTTCCTGGACAACTGGGTCGAGTACGACTTCGTCCGGGAGCGGATCAAACGCCTGAAGCGCTCTTCCGACTGAGGGCTCTGTTTAATATCCGACGTATCTGGAATTTTGGCAAATTTGTGATAGTCTCAGTTGGTCAGATCAAATCTGCAAAGAATTGCAGACAATCGTCATCCCATCAGAGCCAACCGCCCCATATGGAGGATCGCATGGCCGACCCCGCACGCAAGAAACATACCTTTATGATTGATTTGGAAAAGCTCAACACCCTGAACGCCGAAGGCTGCCCAGCGTGCGGCCACAAGTTCACCCTGGGCGAGACGGTCGTCCTGGCCTGCGGCGCCTGGGAGGGCGGCCCGAAGTTGATCCACGAAAACGAGGCGGTCTGGGATTCCCGCAGCGGCTCCTTTTTCGAGCGTGCATGCTATTCTTCCCGCAAAGACTGATCGCCGACCGTTACCTTTGATCTATTAATCTCAAGTCCCTTTTGTTCGGATCAAGATTCGTTTAAGGCACGCAAAACCATCACTCCGAAAGCGGCATTTTTCAGCTCGATTGCGTTCTCAAGGAGCACAACCCTACTTCCAGGACCGTCATGCCGCGCTGTAAGAGATAGTCCGAAATCGGGAGCGACAACAACTGCTGGAAAATGCTGCCATATCGGCCGCAGGCCAGGGGAACGAATACTTTTTTTAGAACAGAACCGTCTCAGTTGCTGACCGATATCGTTCGGTAATTCGATCCTACTGGAGGCAGGCCGGCTGAACGCCACCCTTCTTCAATGAAGGCGGCCGTTATGGGACGACATTTTACTTCAGGTGTTTCCTGCGATATGATTGCATCCTTTCCGATTGCCGCAGCACCCCGTGAAGTTCAGCAGTTGCCTTGAGGGACCATGTGGAGTGATGCCTTTTTTCTATTGCTGTCGATGGTCGTGCTGACCGCCGGGGCGGAATCCCTGGTGATGGGCAGCAGCTCACTCGCACGGCGGATGGGCCTCACACCTCTTGTCGCCGGACTCACGGTCGTGGCGTTCGGCACCAGTTCCCCGGAGTTGGTGGTCAGCCTGGATGCGGCTGTGACCGGGCATGGGGACATAGCCCTCGGCAACGTGCTCGGGTCCAACATCTTAAACATAGGGATTATATTGGGTCTTACTGCGGTAATCTGCCCGGTTGCGGTCAGCCTGCCTTTAATTCGATTCGATGCGCCTATCATGATCGCGGTTTCCTTGCTGTGCGTTGGCCTGATCGGTTACGGAGCGTTCCAACGGACGGCCGGGCTGCTGCTCGTGGTCCTGCTGATAACCTACACCGCTTTCAACATCCGGATGGCAAAGCGGCAGGGCCAGCAACCGGTCAAGTTGTCGGAAACAGAAGGTTCCTCGATTACCAGGTCCATTTATCTGGACATCGGTCTATTCGGGGGCGGGCTTGGACTGCTCGCCCTGGGTTCGCATTTATTGGTGTTGTCAGCGATCGACATTTCCCGGTTCCTGAATGTCAGCGAGGCGGTGATCGGTTTGACCGTCGTCGCCGCAGGGACCAGTATGCCCGAACTGGCCACCTCGATTCTCGCCGCCATGCGGCGACATCCTGACATCGCCGTCGGAAACGTGGTTGGGTCAAACATCTTCAATATCCTGGGGATACTGGGTATCTCGTCGGCAATTCACCCCCTATCGGCCAAGGACATAGGAATGCGAGACGCCTGGATGATGTTGGCTTTCGCTGTGGCGACCTTGCCACTGCTTTGGACCGGACGAAGGCTCTTAAGGTGGGAAGGAGCGTTGCTTCTGGTGGGGTATGGGGCATATCTTTGGGTGGTGTGGCCGGCCGGCTGATAGTCGGGGATTTATCTTGGTGTTCTCGATTGGGCATGGCCAGCACTTCGAGCCGACAGATCATCTAACCTGTCAACGTCTGCAAACTCTCGAACAGCCATTTCAGAATGAGGACAGGTAGAACACGAACATCAGGAAGAGGAACAAGAGGCCGGACACCCGCCAGTTGCCCAGAATCGCTTCCAGCGCATGCCCTGCCGCGAAAGCCTTCGAAAATACCTTTGCGAGTGTTTCTCTGAAACGGCATTCCACCCCCCCGGTCACCCAAACATGCCCCCATGCTCGCCGAAGGCCAACGAAAATGGCTGAGTAGAGCTCGACCAGGTCGCCGGGTGGCAGATGGGGCATCTTGACCGAAACCCCTCTGCGCAATGCGGCCCATGCCAGGAGCAGAAGGGCCATGCCCACAGCCACCGGCCACACGGCGGCGATCGTGAATGTGGCGACCGGCGCGGCGGTTGGATAAAGGGGTGGAATGAGCAGGGTGGGGGCCAGCAGCCCCATCCACGGGATCCACATTGCCTTGCCGGCGGCGTGATCCGGTACCTGGACGCTGCGCGCCAGGGCCTGGAAGAAACGCCCCATGAGCAGCGTTGACCCGACGGCGGCGATCGAAAGCAGAATGGGCAATACGATTGAGGCGGGCTGCGACATCGACGCGGCCGCGATTTTCACCCATGCCTTTGCGAAGGAGCCGCTCGTGAAAGGCGCTCCGGCCAGTGACAGAGCCGCAAGCGCAAGGCCGCCCCGGGCCAGCCTGAACCTCCATGGACCGCATGCCGCGGGCATGATCCCCACCCCGAGGAAAAGTGCTCCCTTGGCGAACCCGTGGTGCATGGCGTAAAGCAGGACCGATTGATATGCGGGCACGGAGGCGGCGGGCTCGAAAAGAGAAAGGCCGAATGCGGAGGTAATCAACCCCATCTGGCTAATGCTCGAATACGCCAGAATGGTCTTCGGTTTGGACTGAGTGATGCCGAGCAGAACACCGTAGAAGGCGGCGGCCAATCCGGCCGTGATGAGTGCCGCGCCCCACAGGGGTTCCATCTCCGGTCCCGAGCCAGGCGGAAGAAATCGTATCCACCCCAGCAGCCCGGCGTTGATCATGGAACCGCTCAACACCGCGCTCGCCGGCGTCGGGGCGGCCGAATGGGCCAAGGGCAGCCAGACGTGCAGGGGCAATGCCCCTGCCTTGATGCCGAACCCCGTGATGAGCAGCAGACGCGCTGCGGGGGAGACACCCCCCGGCGCCAGATGGAGGAGATCGTAATGTTCACCCGCCCCCGCAAGCAGGATCAATCCCGAAAAGAGCAGAACTTCACCGATAACGACAAGGATGATGTATACCCTGCCCGCTCGCCGGGCCTCGGGTTCCCCCGTATGCACTACCAGCCCGTAGGATGCGAAGCTCATAAGCGCGAACAGCACGAAGAAACTGATCATGTCCTGGGCGAGTATCAGGCCGAGGTTCCCGCTCATGGCGAGGCCGTAGAAAAAGAAGAACCGCCCCTGCCGCGGGTCGGATCGCAGATAGCTCGTTGCGTATATTCCCGACAGCAGCCACAAGGCGCTCGTAAACAGCAGAAACACCCGCCCGGTCGGGTCGATGCCAATCCGTGCATGCAGAAACACCCAGGGGTATACGGCCGAGCTGCCGTCGTGAAGGAACAGGGCGGCCCCCAGGGCGGGTGCTGCAGACCATGCGATCAGGTTCCGACCGTGCCGCCCCTCCGAGACCGCCGGCGCCATTGCGCACAGGGCGGGCAGGCAGGCTGCGGCGGCCACCCAGATTTTCGTCAGAAGGGCGGGATCCCAGATCATTGGCCGAACTCCCGGTCGACGATCAACCGCGACCATTCCAGGGGGCTGAACGGTGCATCCCCCAACAGCCCGCAGAGCAAGGCCAGCAGAGCCGTCAATACGGTTGGGACGAGCAGCATCCAGTGAATTTCCAGGCGCCCGTGCGCGTGCCCGGTTTTGTCCGGCAGGTCCTCGGCGGGCTCCTTGAACCAAATCGTGTGAAGGATGGGGAGAAAGTAGGCGGCGTTCAATGCCGTGCTGGCGGCCAGCACCCAGATCACCCATTCCGCTCCCGCCGTCAGCGCCCCCAAACCGATGTACCATTTGCTGATGAATCCCGCCATGGGCGGGGCGCCGATCATGCCGAAAGCGCCCAGGGTGAAAGCCGCCATGGTGGCCGGCAGCCTTCGCCCCACTCCGGCCATGCGACTGATTTCGTGAATCCCCAGACTCTCGGCGAGGTTGCCGGCACAGAAAAAGAGGGTGATCTTCATGAGACCCTGGTGAACCAGGTGAACGACCCCCCCGACGGCTGCGAGGGGCCCGAGGATAGAGGCTCCCAGGGCGATGTAGGAGACTTGGCTGACCGTCGAGTACGCCAGCCGCTTTTTCAGGTTGTCCTGGCGAAGGGCACACAGGGATCCGTAAATAATGGTGAAGGACGCGACCACTGCCAGCGGCTGGAGAAGTTGCAACTCGGAGGCGAGCCGGACGCCGTAAATGTCATAGATTACGCGCACGATGCCGAATGCCCCGGCTTTCACCACCGCGACTGCGTGCAGCAGGGCGCTGACCGGCGCAGGCGCCACCATGGCTCGGGGCAGCCAGCCATGCAAGGGGACCAAGGCCGCCTTGACCCCCAACCCGGCGACAAGCATGAAAAAGATGACCCGCAGCTCGCTCGCGTGCTGTGCCGCGAACCGGCCCAGCATGCCTCCCTCGGTGAACTCGAGAGGCCCAACGATCACCGAAAGCCAGACCACGGCAAACAGGAAGAGCGCGCCGCCCCCCATGGTGTAAGCCAGATAAATCTTCCCGGCGCGCATACTCTCCTCCGTCCCTCGGTGTACCACCAGGGGGTAGGTCGACAAGGTGAGCATTTCGTAGAACAGCAGAAAGGTCACCAGGTTTCCGGCCAAAGCGATGCCGATGGTCGAACTGACGCATAGACTGAAGAAACCGAAGAAGCGGCTGCGCGACTGGGGAGCGTGCTCAAGGTAGGCGATGGCGTAAACGGTGGTCACCAGCCACAAGACGCTCGAGAGCGACACAAGCAAGACCGAGAGCGCGTCGGCATCCAGCAGCAGATCGATGCCGGGCAGAAACTGCAGGCGGGTCTCGTAGACGTGATCGTGCTGAACCCCCCAGACCAGGATGGCCGTCAGAAAGAGTTTCGTGAGCGCGGCTGCCATGTTGAGGGCCGTGCGCGTTCCACGGCGGTGTTCCGGGATGAGGAAAATGATGCCTCCCCCCGCGAGGGAAGTGAGCAGAATCAAGAGAGGCAAAGCGTTGTCGAACGTCACGGCCCCGCCTCCATCATCGCAGCCCGGATAAGGGGTGTTCCCGCCTGCATGAACTCGAGGAGGTGTGCAGCGGTCAGCCCCAGGAGCATGGAGCACAGAGACAAGGTGAGGGCGCTCCACTCCATGCGCGCAGGGATTTTCTTGAAGCCACCCAGATCGGTCACATTCCGAAAGGACCGCGAGAAGACCCGAAAGATGTAGGCGGTGGCCAGCAACCCGCCGGCGACGATCACCGCAGCGAAACCCCACTCAGAGCCTTCCAGAGCGGCGGTGAGGAGCAGCCACTTCGCGATGAATCCGCCGCTGGGCGGCAGTCCGATGAGGCTGACGCCGGCAACGGCGAAGGCGAACATGGAAACCGGCATCTGCTGAACAACACCGCGCAGGTCTTCGATGCGATCGTGGCCGTAGGCGCGCAGTACGTTCCCTGCAACCATAAACGCCGCCGCCTTGGCGCATGCATGCGCCGATACAAGGTAAAGCGCCCCGCCCACGGCCGTCCAGGAAGACGGATTCAGCACGCCCAGCGGAAACACCATGAAAAGATATCCAACCTGAGCGACGGTGGAGTAGGCAACGAGTTGTTTGAGGCGTTGTGCCGAAAGTGCCTGAACCGACCCGGCGATGACGGCCGCAGCGCCCAGTATGCCCGGGACCATGGCGGCTTCTTCGGCGACAACGCGGTCGAACACGCCGAACCACAGCCGCAGCATTACGAAAAAGGAGGCCTTGACGACCAGCGCCGAAAGGGCCGCACTCACCGGTGCCGGTGCGTTCGCGTGCGCCGGCGGAAGCCAGAAATGCAACGGGAACAGGGCGGATTTCATGCACAACCCGGTGCTCATCAGCGCCAGCGCGGCAAAACTGAACGATTCAGGATGCAGAATGCTGGCAAGCTCCTTGAATCCGAGAGTCCCGGCACCAGCGTAAAGAAAGGCCGTTCCCATCAGATACGACAGGGAGCCTATGAGACTCACCAGAAGATACCGGACTGCAGCGGACACAGCGGGCGCCTTTTGCGACAGCGCGACAAGCGCAACCGATGATAGCCCCAACAACTCGAGAGCCACATAAATGTTGAAGACATCCGCCGACAGGATCAATGCATTGAGTGCCGCCCATAGAAACATCCACAGGGGCCAAAAAAAATCTGCGGTCTCCTCGAATTTCGTCGCAGGCCGGTTGCGGTGAAAATACCCTGAGGCATAAACGCTCACGAAGAGGGCGATCAGGGCGGTGGTTCCCAGCATCCAGCCGCTCAGCCCGTCGGCATACAACGTAATCCCAAGCGGTGCGCTCCACCCCCCGAGGTTCATGCGCTGCGGTCCCTCCTGTGCGATCCGCCAGATAAGGCAACCCGCCAGCGCTGCAATTGCAAGGGAGGCCACCATCCCCAGGACAGCCGTTCGACGTCTCACGACCAATATCGCGCAGGCAGCGAGCAGGGGCACCGCGACAACCAACGCCATTTCCGGGGCACCTGCGGCCAGCTCATTCATCACGGTCATCCTGCGCGGACGATGAGCCGGACAGATCCCGCAGGCGGCCGATCAACACCAGGATGAGTGCGGTCGCACTGACCGCCACAACGATCCCGGTCAGCACCATGGCATGGGGAACCGGGTCGGGGGCGGGGGTTCCGGCCCGGTGCGCAATTGCAATCAGAAACATGAAGACCCCGGTGCCTGCGACATTGAGTGCGAGGACCTGACGCATGAGTTGTCCCAAGGCTGTCGCCCCGTACATTCCAAGGGCGAACAGGGCGATTCCAGCCGAGCCATACAGGTCAGATGGTTCCATACGGTTACCGTCGGTTGATTCCAGGCGCGTTCAGGTTCTTCGACAGATGGTGAACAGCACAAACAAGGCTGCCGCAATGGAAAGCGTACAGCCTGTCTCAATCACCAGGATCAGCGTTCCCGCCCAGGGGATTGGATAATGCAGAAAGTTCGGCTCGGCCAGGTAAGTGCCCATCCCCACGGCACAGAACAGGATCGTGCCGAGGCATAGGACGGCCGCCTGACGGCCGGATTCGGCCGGCGGCGCCCAGCCGGTGCAAAACATCCCCAGAATGGCTGCGGACCCGAGAAGGGATCCGGCCTGGAATGCCCCTCCAGGCGCATGCTTGCCGATCCAGAGGAGGTAGCCGGCGATGACAATGATCAGAGGGCCGAGAAGGCGAAAAAAGGCCG
Organism: Desulfobacterales bacterium; assembly: GCA_035467535.1. Taxonomy (GTDB): domain Bacteria; phylum Desulfobacterota; class Desulfobacteria; order Desulfobacterales; family SpSt-501; genus SpSt-501. The sequence goes on along the minus strand of DATITS010000018.1, from coordinate 1,678 downwards.
CCAGAACGGGTTCGGGCACTGAGCGGGACAGTCTTGCCCCGGCTGAGCCGGCGGCTGCTCGAGCGCCGATGACTGTGAGCAGCAGCACCGCGATCTCAATCAGCGTGTCGTAGCTTCTGAAATTCAGGATAACAGCGGTGACGGGATTGGCGACACCGCTGAGCGGCAGCGTTTCCCGCACCAGATTCGGCAATGAAGCCCTTGGCGTCGGCAACACCCGGAACGCCTCCCATAAAATACCGAACAACAGGAGCGCGCATACGGCCGCGGCCGGTCTGAGAAAAGGAAACCCCGCAGCAGGGAGTTCGGGCAGGCTCGGTGGACGCTTGGGCTTGATCTCCGTCAGCATTTTTTTGATTCCCCCTCTGCGGAATCACGCTCGGCGCTTGCTCTGCCGTTCCCTCGCATGCTCGACCGGCGCAGGCGCGAAAGGGCGGCCAGGAACAGGGCGCCGGTCAGTCCGGCGCCGATTGTCGCCTCAGCCAGCGCCACATCCACCGCCTGAAGCCTCACCCATGCAAGCGATACCAGCAGCCCGAACACGAAAAAGGTCAGGGCGGCGCGGAAGAGATCGGTCGTGAACACAACGCGCCACCCCAATAGTAAAATCATCAGGCAAAGCAGGCCGTCGAACGCCGTCGACCAAAAACTCGGAGAATCAACCACTACGATTCCTCTTTTCCAATTCGGAGTTGGCGACCAAGTAACCGCCAATCGCACTGCCGGCCAAGATCAGCGACCAGATCAGCACCAGTTTTAGGGCTTCCCCCCATGAATCGACCGTCACCAGCATTCCGATCACCACGAACCCGAGGCCAAGATTGTCCGCCTTCGACAAGGCGTGCAGGCGGGTGTGCAAATTCGGAAAGCGCAGCAATCCCACGCTCCCCCCTACAAAGAACGGAATCGAAAGCGCCATGAAGGCCCATCCCACCCATTCGCTGATCATTTCGGATCCTGCCTGGAGCGAACTTTCACGAAAACGATCATCAGCCCGGCGGCGAGCAGCGCGTACACAACCGCCACATCCAGCAGAGACTTCACCCCTGTGGCTGCGGTCAAGATCAGCAGGGTGGCAACCCCGGCCGTGCCGGACAGTTGGACGGCAAGGACCCCGTCGGCGGGTGTGGTGCCCGATTTAATCAGGGCCAAGCCGGCGGCCATTGCTATCAATACCAGCATGGCGAGGCAGAAGTAGGCGTCGGTCATTTGAAGTTACCCCTCAGGGATCTGTCCGGGTAATCGATCCGTGCATCCCCGCGATCAGTTCCTCAATGAACTGTATCTCTTGAAGGGCGGGGGCCTTTAGGTCGAGAACGTGCACGGTCAGCCGGCCATCCTCCAGCCCGACCGACAACGTTCCCGGCAGGAGCGTGACTACGCTGGAAAACACGATCCGATCCACCGGGGATGTAAGGCGCACCGCATAAGTGACAAGCCCCGGTCGCATCGGCAACCTGGGGTGGAAGGCCCTCCGGAGCACATCGACCCCGCTTGCAACGGACATCTTCAAAAAGAAATACGCGAAACGCGCCACTCCGGCCGGGGACACGGACCGGACCGGAAATGGGTTTAGCCTCCCGCGCAGCGCAGAGGCGGCATAAACGGCAGGCAGGCCAATTACCCAGGATGCGGGCTCGGCTGCCCCGGCCAGAACCCACCACAACCCCCCCAGAAC
>DATITS010000017.1:0-28640 GCA_035467535.1 Desulfobacterales bacterium | reverse complement strand
AGAGTTCCTCATTCTCGGGGTGATCATTGCAGCCCTCACCGTCTACCTCTTCCAGCGCAGCGGCGACCGGACCCGCTACACGCTGCCGGGGGTGCCGGCGCTGGCCGCCTCCGATATCACGAAAATCGAGATCAGCCACGCGGGTCAGTCCGTGGTGCTGGTGCGCAAGGATGGGCGCTGGCTCATCGATGCCCCGGGGGTGGCGGCCGCCCCGAAGAGCGTCCAGGAGATGCTGGACGCACTCACCGGCCTCACCCTGACCGCGCTGGTGGCCGAGTCCCAGAACTACTCCCTCTACGAACTCGACGACGAGCACAAGATCCACGTCCGGGCCTGGCAGGACGACCGGCTCCGGCGCGAACTGGACATCGGCAAGACCGCGCCCTCCTACCGCCACACCTTCGTGCGGCTTGCCGGCGATAACCGGGTCTATCACGCACGCGACAATTTCCGCTTCCGCTTTACCGGAGGGCCCGAGGAACTCAGGGACAAGACCGTTCTCGCCTTCAAGCAGCCGGACATCACCGAGGTGCGCATCACGTCGGGCAACACGGAGGCGGCGTTCACCCGCGACAAGACCGCAGAACCGGGCGCCCCGACGCCGGGGGCCGCAGGCCTTTGGAAGGGTCCCGCCGGTGCTGCGGTGAACGCAGCCCGCCTGAACGCGCTGATCGCAGCGCTCTCCGATCTGACGTGCGAAAAATTCATCCCCGACCGCGGCAAGGAAAGTTTCGGCCGCCCCATCTTCTCCGTCACCCTCATGGGCGACAAGGAGCACTCCCTGTCCATATTCGCCCCCTCCGGGACGGACGGGGGCGGCCATCCGGCCGTCTCCTCGGCGAGCGATTCGCCTTTCGTGCTTTCGGAGGAGCAGGCCAAGACCATCATGCCGGATCCGGGGGAACTGCTGGAAACAGGAGGGAAAAAAGAAGAGAAGAAATAAAGCAGGTTTACGACCCGTTTTGAGCCTTACCGAAAGTTACCGCGGTTTCTATCCGCCCTGCTCACATCCGCGCCGGACAGGTTTTCATTTCAAATGCATGGTAGCCGCAAGGCTTCCATCACTGCTGATGAATTCATACGCTTCTTCACTGACCCGGTAAACTTTAGAACAGCTTTCAGCACCATGTCGCACCCTCGCCCACGTGCTGCAAAACTCCGCGTTCGCAATCCGGAAGTGCCCGGTGTCCTTTCCGTTTTCCCACTCGATGTCTTGCCGGCCGTCGGGGTGATACGTCACGGTCGCCGAAACGCTTGAACTCGAAAATCTCACCGTCCGTTCCGCATAGAAGAGTTGTTCAAGTTCGCCCTGATTCAGTCGTTTATCACCCGACATTCCCAATCGAAGTTCATGAGAAGCGCAGCCGTGGACCGCAAAAACGACCCCGATCAGAACCATACATACCATGCGTTTTTTCATTCGAGCTGCATCGATGATCTGCTTTTTACGGATTGTTGTGCTCTTGCGTTTATGCGCCATGACGATGGGTTCCTGTTTCTACTTCTGTGCTATCCCTGAAACCGGCCAATATGGCGATTTTTTGGGCGAGTTCCACCGGGCTCGAAACGAGGTCGGAGCCCGGCACGATGGCTTTTTCGCCAACCGTAATGATTCTTCCTCCCCAGCCCCGCACCAACCGCATGGCCACCGCATCGTTTTCGTCGTCTCCGGCGTAGACCAGCCGGACTGCCGCCGGAGTGCAGGTCACAAGATCACAAAAGGCCCGGACGCCGAAAGACTTGTCCACCCCCGGCAAGAGCTGTATCTCCACCACCGCAGGGCCCCTGAAGGCCCGCACCTTTCGCGTTTGCTGCCAACGATCGAGCAGCGTGGCAAGTTCGTGTTGGGCCTGCTCGGATGCCCGCCGGAAGTGGATGGCGACCGACCATTGCTTGTCCTCGATGTCGACTCCCGGCAGGCGCCCCCATGCCATGATCTCGGGAATCACCGTTTTGCGGATCTTGCGAACGGCATCCATCCGCGCGACATCCGGCACTTGCCGGCGACCGTCAGGCAACTTCCACTCGAGGCCGCTGCCACCGCCCAGGAATATTCCAGGAACATCCACACGGGTTTCCAGGTCTGCCAGTTGCCGGCTGGATATTATAGCGCAGTGAAAGCCCCGCACCGCGGCCAACCGGTGAAGCATGTCGCGGCAGGCGGAGTCCAGGCTTGCGGCCGTGCGCTCGGTTACCAGCGGGGACAATGTCCCGTCGAAATCAAACATCCACAAGGTCACGTCGGAGGAGATTCCAGCTTCAGGCATTTGTTCGCCTCTCCAAAAATTTGTGCCGCCCAGTGGAAGACATTGTGTTTCTCCACCTTTTCCCGCATTCGGGCCATGCGCTGCCGCCGCTCCTCGACCGGCATCTGATACGCCTCGTATAAAGCGTCGGCCATCTGGTCGACATCGAACGGGTTGACCAGCAAGGCGTCATCCAGATCACGGGCGGCACCGGTGTATTTCGACAGCACCAAGATGCCGTCACCGTCAATGCGTGATGCGATAAACTCCTTGGCCACTAGGTTCATGCCGTCGTGCAGCGAGGTGACCAGGAGGATGTCCGCCATGCGGTACCCCGCCAATACGGCATAGTAGTCGTGATGCGCACGCAGGAAATGAATCGGATACCAGTCCTCCGTCTGATGCCGCCAGTTGATCTCATCCACCAAATCGTCCAGCGTGTCGTTCAGGTCCCGATACTCCTTTACATGGGTGCGACTGGGGGCGGCCAGCTGGAAAAGAGTGGCTTTGGTCAGCAGCTTCGGGTGGCGCTTGAGCATGAGGTCAAACGCCATCAGGCGCTCTGGAATGCCCTTCGTATAATCGACGCGGTCGGCCCCTACAAACAAGCGGGTACCGACCGCACTTTCGCCCAGCTCGCGTAGAAAGTTTTCCGCCATCTGCCCGACTTCCGGAGTTTCTGCGTCGAGTCCGATCTGATTAAAATCGACACTGATGGAAAAAGGTCTCACATAGGTCGGCCGGCCTCCGCGAAAAATCCGGAAATGCTCATAGTCGATCTTCGCTTCGACGGCTGAAGCGACTGTGTCCATGAAGTTATTGCAGTGGTACTGGATATGGAACCCCAGCACATCGTTTCCGAGAAGCCCGTCGAGAAGCTCCTCACCCCAGGGCATGATGCGAAATGCCTCGCGGTTCGGCCAGGGAATGTGCCAGAACTGGATCAGCTTCAGATCGGGGCGGGCCGTCTTGAGCATGCGCGGCAGCAGCGCCAGATGATAGTCCTGGATGAAGACGATGGCCTCTTCAGAACCGGCCTCCTCTAACACGGTATCACAGAAGCGCTGGTTGACACTGCGGTAGATCTCCCAGTCCGTCCTGGAAAAATGGGGACGCGTGTAGGCAATGTGGCACAGCGGCCAGAGCGCACGGTTGGAGGTCCCGTAGTAGTATCCTTCCTCTTCTTTCCGACTGAGCCAGACCCGGCGCAGGGTGTACTGGGGACTGCCCGGCGGCATCCGGACCCGGCCTTTTTCATCGGAGACGTGGCGGTCGGCGGAGCCGGATCCGTGGGCAATCCAGGTCCCTTCCACGGCGCGCACCACCGGCTCCAACCCGACCACCATTCCGCTGGCCGGCCGAAGCGCCTTTATTTCGCCGGCGACCCGCTCGTGCACCCAGGGTTCGCGGTTGGAGACCACGATGATCTTGGCACCGGCGGCCGACTGGGCAATGAGAGATCTCAATTCCTTCGAATTCATGTAAACCCCCTTCGATCGAAGAACCCAGATCTGGGCCAACAATCCTGTTCAGCGAAAAACGACTTTAGCGCTCGATGCATCGGCATACGGCCCCGTCCAGGGTTCATCCTCACCTGCCCCTCAGAAAAGCGGCATCCGCCTCTGGCAGCGACGGATTGATGCGGAGACCCGATCCCATCTCGAAACCTGCGGGGGTGGTCAGACGCGGCTGGATTTGAACATGCCAGTGCAACGCGGACGCTTCAATTGCATCGGCAAAGAGCGCAGAGTGGATGACGAAGTTGTAGTCCGGATCATACAGCTTCGCGCGAAGGCACGCAAGGGCCGACTGCAGCGCTTCAGCCAAACCGCTCTTTTCATTTTCCGAGATCTCTCCGAAATCGGCGCGGTGCGTCTTTGGCACGATGTATATCTCGCAGGGGGATTCTGCCGCGTAAGGTACGAAGCTGACAAAATGCTCGTTCTGAAAGAGCATGCGCCGCCCATCCAGGCCCTCTTCTTCCAGCATGTGACAGAACAGGCACCGGCTTGACGTCTTTAGGTGAGAAAGGGCCAGCCTTTGACGGGTCCGCATCGACTGCGGGACCAGACCGGTGGCGATAAGTTGAGAGTGCGGATGCGCCAGGGATGTCCCCGCCCTGACACCATGGTTACGGAAGACAAACACCGTCCGGATCCCGGGGCTGGCGGACAACTCGCGATACCGTCGATGATAGGCTTCGATCACGAAGTTCGCCTCGGTCGGTGACAACGAACCGACCGGGCGGTCATGGGACTGAGACTCGATGATCACCTCGTGGCGGCCGGTCCCTTTCATGACGCGATAAAGCCCGTGGGCCGTTTCGGCGTTATCTCCTTCCGGAGTCAGCGCGGGATATCGGTTCGGCACCACCCGTACCTTCCAACCTCCGGCATCACTTCCCAGTTCCAAGAGGATCCCCGGCAACATGTGTTCGTTGCCGGGGCAAAAGGGGCAGGACGGCTCATAACTGGAAGCGGGCGGGCCCACCCCCGTCTGGGGCCGCATCTCATCCGGCCTGGACCGCCGGGCGGTGGCATAGATCACCCATTCCCCAGTGACCGGGTTGTACCGCATCTCGTTTCCGGTTGAAACCCGCGCTGGTTTTATTTGGCTATTTTCCATTCATCCAAATCCCGCAATACCTTCAAAATAGCGTCGTTCCATCCCCTGCTGTCCGGGTGATCTGCTTTAATGAGGTTGAAGAGATCGATATCCTCGTAAGAGCCGTCGACGTGGGGCAGGAGGATCGGGATATCGACACTCTCGAGCAGCGAGATGTCGTTTGCGCTCTCGCCCAATCCAATTGTCACTACTCCACCTTCTGTGTTTCTGGCAAATATTTTTACACACTGCTGTATGGCGCGGCCCTTGTTTTGCCGTATCCCGATCAGATTAAAAAACCGCCCGCCGGCGGTAATCTCAAATCCTCTGGCGGCGGCGATCAGAGCGATCTCGTCAATCTTTGTTTTGTCTTCGAGGAGAAAGGGTTCCGAGAATTCCCGTTGCCTGGCCAGTGCGACTTGCTCAGGGGAGAGACCTGTCAAAAGTTCTATTTCCTCAACTCTTAAATCGCCAAAGCCTTTCAGGTTGAAACGTTTCTTCACGGAGTAAATGAATCGCCTGATTTCGCTATACGTCGCTCCCATCTGGATTACGGTATAGGGGGGGCGGCGGAATCCCGCATCCATTTTAAAATTTCGATAGTCATCCGGGAAAAAAATTGCCGCCCCGTTTTCAGCGATGAACGGCTCACGGATCTGCATGGACGCCTGGAGCGCCTCTATCTCCAACCGCGTTTTGCTGCTGGTAAAAACCAGCGGAATTTGCTGATAGCGAATCCTCTCAATCCCATCTCGGGCCGCTTCGTAAGAATAGTCGTCATGCCCCAGCAGGGTGCCATCCAGGTCTGTAAAAACCACCAGATTCATTTTCGGAACTCCGGATCGATTAATCGATTATATATGAATTGGGCTTACGGCGGCAATAGCAATGGATAGGGAGGCCAAAGACAATAAAGCTGGGATGAACGACCTTGCCGACGTCATGATGTCGGACAAAGCACAGCCGGGAGGTACAAGGCACAGGATCTCCTCGCTACCCGGTCGTACGTTTTTTAGCGGTCAACTGGGTGTTTGTTAATCGGCTGCAAGTACGTATTACCCACCGAACTTTCGGTAGGCCGCCATGATGCACGTTACGAGTATCAGAGCCAGAACAGTATATTTAACTACCTGGCGTATAATTGTCGCAACCATGCTCTTGGACGCGCTTTCGTGGGGCATTGTTTGTTCTGTCATGACAAGCCTCCCTTCCAACTTGCGGCCACGGTGCCCGCGGTAAATTTATTTAGTTATCGTTTACTTACTTTATAACCGATGCGCCCCTGCGCTGTCAAGAGAATTATTCAGCTCCACGTCGACCCACGCATAACGAAAAACAAGTATGCAAGCGGCCTGCCTTGACAAATCATGATATTCGGCATATTAAGTATAGTTAACGTTTGTTAACATAAAGAGCGTGCATTTATCATCACAGCTCCACCCGACCAAGGAACGAAAGCCATCGCTTAGCGCCTCGTGTTCATACTTTTCTCAGTTAACCAAACGACAGGAAAAAAAGTGAAAAAAACGGATGGCAGGGCCTTCCCAAAATTGACCATTGGTTGTATGTTTGCGATACTGGTGGGCATTTTGCTCATGATCACCACTGAATCCGCAACCGCCCGACAGGCTGCATCGTTATCCTCCTCGGTGGACACGGCTGATACTGCCATCGCGGAAGATCTGGAAACCCTCGCCGCGACGATTAAAAACGACCAGACCCGCCAGCAGCTTCTGGACCAGATTCAGGCGTTGATCGCTGTGAAAAAGGGAACAGACCTCAAGCAGGATGACAGACCCATCAGCGAGCGGCTGACCGAAGCGGCGACGGCAACTGTTCAAGAAACCACCCAAACCTTCGCCGAAATCGGCCGTTTTTTCCCTCATCGCCAGGCGTTGGAAGACTGGATCCGCAAAGAGCTCTCCGACCCGGCGAAGTTGGGCCGGAACGCAAAGAAGGCCCTGCCTTTCGTATTGATCTTCGGGGTCGCCTGGCTCGTGGAGTTTCTGGCTGCGCGGTTGCTGGCCGGCCTTCGAAAACGTTCAGAAAAACAGGCGCCGGGGACCCTTGCGAACCGCCTGCCGCTGTCCGTTTTTAGAGCAGCGCTGAGGATCTGTGCCCCTGCGGCTTTTGCCGTTGCAGCCTTGGCCGTTTTTTTGTTCCTGCAACCTGGCCCCGTTATAGGAAAAGTCTCTTTCCAGATGCTCGCTGCCTACATCGCCGGCCGGGTTCTGATGATTCTGGTCCGCATGGTGCTGGCGCCGTCGACCCCGTCCTTGAGACTGGTGTCGCTGAGTTCCGAGTCTGCATATTCCATATTCAAATCCACCCGCCGGCTGGTGACCGTCGCTCTCGTCGGTTATCTCCTTGTCAGCACCGCCCTCCTCTTCGGACTGCCGCCGCGTGGATTCGCTGCATTGACGAATCTGTTGGGGATGATCCTGACCATGATGTTGATCGCCTTCATCCTCAAGAATCGCTCCGCCGTTGCCGATTGGATTCGGGGGGTGGACCTCCCATCCGCACGTCGCCGCACCGCCATTCGGTCAGCCCGCCGCTGTCTGGCGGCTGTCTGGCACATTATCGCCATCGTCTACCTGTCGGGCCTTTTCATTGTCTGGTGGCAGCATATCGCAGGCGGACTCATCTATTTGGTTCGCAGCACGCTTCTAACCGCGCTGGTTGTCTTTGCCGCATGGTTGTTGGTTCATGGCCTCAGGCGCGCAGTCGAGAGCGCCTTGACCGTCGGAGAGGAGCGCGACCGGCTATTTCCATCGCTGAAACATCGCGCGAAAAGCTACGTCACGCCGGTTCTCATCATCATCCGCGGCGCTGTCGCCCTGATCGCTATCCTGTCGGTGATGGAGGCCTGGAAGCTGGATGCCTACAGGTGGCTGACCACGCCCGTCGGTCGCCATATTTTGAGCGTTTTTCTCAGCATCGTCCTGGTGGTTGGCATCGCCGTCACGATCTGGGAGGTCGTGAACATAGCCACCGAGCGTTATCTGGCTGAGACGGAGAAATCAGGCAAAACACCCGGGCGGAGCGCCCGCACCCGCACCCTGCTGCCGCTGATGCGCAAAGCCCTGCTGATGGTTCTGAGCATCATCGTGGTGCTCATCGTGCTCTCCGAGATCGGGGTCCATATCGGCCCCCTTCTGGCCGGCGCGGGAATCCTTGGCCTTGCGGTCGGCTTCGGCGCCCAGAAGCTTGTGCAGGACATCATCACGGGCGTATTTATTCTTATGGAAGATGCGGTTGCCGTCGGCGATGTCGTCAAAGTCGCCGGAATCGGCGGACTGGTCGAGGACCTCTCCATCCGATCCATCCGCCTGCGGGACTTGTCCGGCAACGTTCACACCATCCCCTTCAGTTCAGTGGATACGGTCACCAACATGACCAAGCTTTACTCTTACTACCTGATTGACATCGCGGTCGCGTATCGGGAAGACACGGACCAGGTCGCCGATGTTTGCCGGGCAATTGTGGACGGCTTGCGTGCCGATCCCGAATTCGGCCCGGATATTTTGGAACCGCTCGAGGTTCTGGGAGTGGACCAGTTCGCGGACTCCGCGGTCATCATCAAGGCCCGCATCAAAACTCGACCGATCAAGCAGTGGACGGTGGGACGGGAGTTCAACCGCCGGATGAAGAAGCGCTTCGATGAACTCGGAATCGAAATACCGTTCCCGCATCGCACGCTCTATTTCGGCGCCGGCAAGGACGGCAGCGCCCCGCCGCTTAACATGGCGTTGGACCAAACATAGACCGAACATGGAGAAGAAAATATGCTGGAAGACAAACTGATCCAAAGGGTGATCATCGACCGAGTGCAGCCGGAGATCGACGGCGGTCGGTTTCCCATCAAACGCACCCTCGGTGAAAAGGTCAAGGTACGCGCAGACATCCTCACGGACGGCCACGATGCGATCTCGGCCCTTTTGCTGTTCCGCCATGAACAATCGGCTCGATGGCGCGTGGTGTTCCTGGAGGGGTTTGCCAACGACAAGTGGAAAGCCTCGTTCAAGGTCGCCGAGCTCGGCCGGTATGCCTACACCGTCTGCGCCTGGCTGGACCGGTTCAAAAGCTGGCGGCGGGATCTGGCCAAACGCCTTGCCGCCGGCCAGGATGTCGCCGTGGATTTGCTCACCGGCGCCGCCCTCGTCGAGCAAACCCTGCACCGGGCAGTCGACCCGCACCGGACCTGGCTTGCCGGCTGCGCGCAAGCGTTGCGTTCGAATCAAAGCCCGGAAAACAGAGCCCGGATGGCGCTCAACCCCACGCTGCTCACCCGCATGCAGCGCTGTCTGCCGGAGCGCGCCCAGATGACCTTTTTCCCGAAGACACTGCCGGTGGTGGTCGAACCGGTGAAGGCCCGCTTCAGCGCCTGGTACGAGATGTTCCCGCGCTCCTGCAGCCCGACGCCGGGAGCGCACGGCACATTTTCCGACTGCGAGACCCGGCTGCCCTACATCGCCGACATGGGCTTCGACGTGCTCTACCTTCCGCCCATCCACCCCATCGGGACCACCCACCGCAAGGGCCGCAACAACGCGCCGGTCTGCGAACCGGGCGACCCCGGCAGCCCCTGGGCCATCGGAACCGCCGAGGGCGGGCACACGGCGATCCATCCCGAACTGGGCACCCTGGACGATTTTCGAGACTTCGTCGGCAAGGCCAGGTCGCACGGACTGGACATCGCCATGGACCTCGCCTTCCAGTGCAGCCCTGACCATCCGTATGTTCGCGAGCACCCGGAATGGTTCCGGCAGCGCCCGGACGGGTCAATCCAGTATGCCGAAAACCCTCCGAAGAAATACGAGGACATCTATCCGCTCCACTTCGAATGCGCCGAGCGCCGCGCGCTCATGCACGAACTCAAGCGTGTCGTCCTGTTCTGGATCGACCAGGGCATCCGCATCTTCCGGGTGGACAACCCCCACACCAAACCATTCGCCTTCTGGGAGTGGCTCATCGGCGAGGTCAAGCGAGCCCACCCCGAAGTGATTTTTCTCGCGGAGGCGTTTACCCGACCCAAGGTGATGTACCGCCTGGCCAAACTGGGATTCAACCAGTCCTACACGTATTTCGCCTGGCGGAATGCCGCTTGGGAAATCAAGAAATATTTCACCGAACTCACGCAAACCGATGTGGCCGAATTCTTCCGTCCCAGCCTGTGGCCCAACACGCCGGACATTTTGACCGAGCATCTCCAGAACGGTGGGCCGCCGGCGTTTGCCGCCCGGTTGATCCTGGCAGCGACCCTGGGGGCGAACTACGGCATTTACGGGCCGGCGTTCGAGCTGTGCGAGAACCGGCCGCGCGAGGCCGGCAGCGAGGAATACCTGAACTCCGAGAAATTCGAGACCCGAGCATGGGACATCGACTCCCCCGGCAGCCTCAAGGACCTCATCGCCCGCGTCAACCGCATCCGCCGGGAGAACCCCGCGCTGCAAGGCGACCGCAGCCTGCGCTTCCATCCGGTCGACAACGAGCAGTTGATCTGCTACAGTAAACACACGGCGGATTTCTCCAACGTCATTCTGACGGTGGTGAACTTGGACCCGCACCACACCCACTCCGGCTGGCTGGAACTGCCGCTCGCCGAACTGGGGCTCGACACCGAGCCCTTCCAGGCCCACGACCTGTTGAGCGAGGCACGCTACCAGTGGTATTCGCCGCGCAATTTCATCGAGCTGAACCCCCAGGTGGTACCGGCTCACATCTTCAGGATCCGCAAGAAGATCCGCACTGAGCACGATTTCGACTACTTCATGTAAAGGAAAGACCATGGCCAAAATCTCCCGAGACATTGCAGGGATGGTCGACGACCCGCTCTGGTTCAAAGACGCCGTCATTTACCAGCTGCACGTTAAAAGCTTCTTCGACAGCGACGATGACGGCGTCGGCGATTTCCAGGGTCTGACCCGCAAGCTCGACTACCTGCAGGACCTCGGGGTCTCCGCCATCTGGCTGATGCCCTTTTGCCCGAGCCCGCTGCGCGACGACGGCTACGACATCGCCGACTATCACAACATTCATCCTGCCTACGGCACGCTGCGGGATTTCAAAAAATTTCTGACCGAAGCCCACCGCCGCGGCCTGCGGGTGATCACCGAACTGGTGGTCAATCACACCTCCGACCAGCATGCCTGGTTCCAGCGCGCCCGCCGCGCCAAACCCGGCAGCCCCTGGCGGGACTGGTATGTCTGGAGTGACACCCCGCAACTCTACACGGACGCCCGGATCATTTTCCAGGACTTCGAGACGTCCAACTGGACATGGGACCCGGTAGCCGGCGCCTACTTCTGGCACCGGTTCTATTCCCATCAGCCCGACCTCAATTACAACAATCCCCGTGTGTGCAAAGCGGTCCTCGCCACCCTGGATTTCTGGTACGGAATGGGGGTGGACGGGTTGCGGCTGGACGCCATCCCGTATCTCTTCGAACGCGAGGGGTCCAACTGCGAAAACCTCCCCGAAACGCACCGGTTCCTGAAGGAAATGCGGGCCCACGTGGACGCCAAGTTCAAGAACCGCATGCTCCTCGGCGAAGCGAACCAGTGGCCCGAGGATGCCGTGGCCTATTTCGGCAACGGCGATGAATGCCACATGGCCTTCCACTTTCCGCTCATGCCGCGGCTTTTCATGGCGCTGCACATGGAGGACCGTTTCCCCGTCCTGGACATCCTCGACCAGACCCCCGCCATCCCGGAAAACTGCCAGTGGGCCATTTTCCTGCGCAACCACGATGAACTGACCCTGGAGATGGTCACCGACGAGGAGCGGGACTACATGTACCGGGTCTATGCCCAGGATGGCCGCATGCGCATCAATCTCGGCATCCGCCGGCGCCTTTTTCCCCTGCTCGGAAACCACCACCGCCGCACGGAGCTTGCCAACGCACTGTTGTTCTCGCTGCCGGGTTCCCCGACGATCTACTACGGCGACGAAATCGGCATGGGCGACAACGTCTATCTCGGCGACCGGGACGGAGTGCGCACGCCGATGCAATGGAGCGCCGACCGCAACGCCGGGTTTTCACGCGCCAATCCGCAGAAGCTCTTTCTGCCGCTGAACATCTCTCCGGAATACCACTTCGAGGTGATCAACGTGGAGGTGCAGCAGGCCAACCCGCACTCCACGCTATGGTGGATGAAGCGCCTGATCGCTCTGCGGAAACGCTTCAAGGCGTTCAGCCGCGGCACGATTGAATTTCTGGCCCCCGAGAACCACCGCATCCTGGCGTTCATCCGCCGTTACGAAAACGAACGACTGCTGATCGTCTGCAACCTGTCACGGTTCGTCCAGCACGTGCAGCTCGACCTGTCCGCATACCAGGGGATGGTTCCGGTGGAGCTTTTCGGCCGCACCCCTTTTCCGCCCATCCAGGCCACACCGTACTTCCTGTCACTCGGCCCCCACAGTTTTTTTTGGTTTTTCCTGACACCGTCGCAGACGGTTGCCGAAGGGACTTCGCCCGAAGCCGGCGAGGCAACCGTACCGGTGGTGGAAGCCGATTGCGAAGAAGACGCATTTTTCAACGGCAAGGCCGCCACCCGGATAGATGAGCTTCTGCCCGGCTTCCTCACTCGCAGCCGATGGTTCGGCGGCAAAGCGCGGCCCCTCAAGCAGGCCCGGATCGTGGACATGTTCTCCCTGGAAAAAGAATCCCGCCGCTGGGGGATCGCCCTGGTGCAGGTGGACTACCTCGCCGGCGATGCGGAAGTGTATGCCGTTCCCCTGGCGCTGGCCCATGAGGACCAGCTCGATCGCCTGCTGCAGGAGCATCCCATGGCCGTGATTGCCAGACTCAAGCTCAAGTGCAAACCCTCGGCCCTCGTGGTGTACGATGCGCTGGTCGATCCCGCCTTCGGCGAGGCGCTGCTGGAGGTTCTGGCCCGCAAACGAACCCTCCACGGACGCCGTGGTCAAATACGGGGATTTACCACGCACGCCTTACGCCCCCTGCTCCCGAAAGGCCAGTCCCTGCCGCCGCCGACGATCATGCGGGCCGAGCAGAGCAACACGTCGATCCGGTTCGGCGACCGGCTGATTCTCAAACTCATCCGCAAGCTTTCCCCGGGGGTCAATCCGGACTTTGAAATCGGACGACTGCTCACCGAAAAACGATTCCCGTACTGCGCACCGACCGCCGGCGCGATCGAGCTTCGACTGAACCAGGCTGAACCGATGACCATCGCCATCCTGCAGGGGTTTGTGACCAACCAGGGCGACGCCTGGAGCTATACCCTGGACCACCTGGGCCGCTACTTCGAGGCGCCCATGGAGCAGCCCCTTCCGGTCCTGCCGGCCGCTTCCCCCGCCGACCTGCTGGATGCGGCCCTGCCCGACGAGGCGGCCGGGCTCATCGGAGACTTTCTGGGTTCCGCCCGTCTGCTGGGCCGTCGCACCGCCGAAATGCACATGTGCCTGGCCTCCGAACAGAGCCTGCCGGAATTCAAGCCCGAAGCGTTTTCCAAGCTTTACCAGCGGGCCCTGTACCAGTCCATGCGCACCCAGGTCGGCAAGGCCCTGCCGCTCCTGCGGCGGCAGTTCAATCGTTTGCCCGAGGGCCTGCGTCCGCTGGCGATTCATGTCCTGGAACGCGAAAAGAACCTGATGGACCGTTTCAGGGATTTACTCGAAAGCAAGATCGGCGCCATGCGCATCCGCTGTCACGGCGATTACCATCTCGGGCAGGTGCTCTTCACGGGAAGCGATTTCACCATCATCGATTTCGAGGGGGAGCCGGCCCGCCCCATTACGGAGCGGCGCATCAAGCGTTCCGCCCTTCTCGATGTGGCCGGGATGCTGCGCTCGTTCAGCTACGCCGCCCATGTCGGATTGCTTCGCAGACAGGAGGGCCGGGTTCCGCCCGAGGCCGCCGCAGAGCTGGAGCACCGGCTGGAGTTCTGGCAGCGCTGGGTGAGCGCCGAGTTTCTCAAAAGCTATCTGCAGGAAGCCTCCGGGGGCAAGTTCATTCCCGGCAGCCACAATGAACTGCGCGTCCTGCTGCGAGCGCTGCTCCTGGAAAAGGCGGTCTACGAACTTACCTACGAACTGAACAACCGCCCGGATTGGGTCGGCATCCCGCTGCGCGGGATCCGGCAACTGCTGGAAGGCAGCCCCAGCTGACCACCCTCTCGATCATGTCATGTGCAATGTTCGAGATATAGACGGTAGGAGGTCTGATATGTCCACTGATCAACACCCGGCCGACGATGCCGCCACTGCGACGGTCCGCTACGGCCTTTACGGGATGTCGGCCAATGACCTTTATCTCTTCAACGAAGGCAGTCACTTCCAGCTCTATGACAAACTGGGGGCCCATATCGTGTCCGACGGCGCAACCCCGGGAGTCCATTTCGCGGTGTGGGCACCCAATGCCCGCCAGGTATCCGTCATCGGGGATTTCAATGGCTGGGACCGATCCAGCCATCGTTTGCAGCCGATGGAATCCTCCGGCATATGGGAGGGGCTCGTTCCGAACCTCGGGCGCGGAACGCTTTACAAGTACTTCATCGAATCGAACCACAACAACTACCAGGTCGAAAAGACCGATCCTTTCGGACTGTATTATGAGCTGTCGCCGAAAACCGCCTCTATCGCCTGGGACCTGGACTACGCGTGGGGGGACGACGAGTGGATGGCGACCCGCCGGGAAAGTCCGGCCGACCGTTCACCGATATCGATTTACGAGATCCACCTGGGCTCCTGGCGGCGCGTGCCCGAAGAGGGCAACCGCTTTCTCACCTATGTTGAGATGGCGGAGCCGCTGACCGAGTATCTGCGGCGCATGGGGTTCACCCACGTGGAGTTCCTGCCGGTGATGGAGCACCCTTTCTACGGCTCCTGGGGGTACCAGACGCTGGGGCTCTTCGCGCCCACCAGCCGCTACGGCACACCGCAGGATTTCATGACCCTCATCGACCACCTGCACCGCAACGGCTTCGGCGTCATCCTGGACTGGGTGCCGTCTCATTTTCCCAGCGACGAGCACGGCCTGGTCTTTTTCGACGGAACCCATCTCTTCGAGCATCAAGACCCCCGGCAGGGAGTGCACCCGGACTGGAAAAGCCTCATCTACAACTACGGGCGCGAAGAGGTCCGCAGCTTTCTGATCAGCTCCGCCCGCTTCTGGCTGGACAAGTTTCACGTGGACGGCCTGCGCGTGGACGCCGTCGCTTCCATGCTCTACCTGGACTATTCACGCAAACCCGGGGAGTGGGTGCCCAACGAGTTCGGCGGCCGCGAGAACCTGCAGGCCATTTCGTTTCTGCGCCGTTTGAACGAAGCGGTCAAGGAACGCCACCCGGACGTGCTGATGATCGCCGAGGAATCCACCGCTTGGCCCATGGTCTCCCGCCCCCCTTACGTGGGAGGGCTGGGCTTCGACATGAAGTGGGACATGGGCTGGATGCACGACAGCCTGGAGTACATGAGCAAGGACCCGGTCCACCGCAGCTACCACCACAGCAAGCTCAACTTCCGCATGCTTTACGCCTTCACCGAGAACTTCGTGCTGCCGCTCTCCCATGACGAGGTCGTCCACGGCAAGGGGTCGCTGATCGGGAAGATGCCGGGCGACGACTGGCAGCGCTTCGCCAACCTGAGGCTGATGCTGGCCTACATGTTCGCACAGCCCGGCAAAAAACTGCTTTTCATGGGCGGTGAGTTCGGTCAGTCGCGCGAGTGGAACCACGACACAAGCCTGGACTGGCACCTGCTCGATTTCCCGCAGCATGCCGGGCTGCAGCACTGGATGGCGGACCTCAACCGGCTCTATCGGCAGGAACCCGCCCTGCACCGGCATGAATTTACGCCCGAGGGGTTCCGGTGGATCGACTGCAACGACCACCTCCACAGCACGTTGAGCCTGATCCGCATGGGGGCGGAGCGCGGCGAGGAGATCATCGGGGTGTTCAACCTTACGCCGTTGCCGCGCCACAACTACCGCGTCGGAGCCCCGACCGCCGGCTTCTGGAAGGAGCTTCTCAACAGCGACGCGCATGACTACGGCGGCAGCGGCCAGGGCAGCCTGGGCGGCGCCGAGGCGAATCCCGTCCCCGCCCACGGTTTTCGCCATTCGCTGAATCTGGTGCTGCCCCCCCTGGGGGCGGTCTTTTTCAAGCACGCGGGGTCTCAATGAAATACCTGGAACCCAAAACAGGCCCCACGCTGCTGGGCGAAGGACGCTGTCGTTTCTGCGTCTGGGCCCCCTTCGCGGAATCCGTGGAGGTGCACCTCCTGTCGCCGCAGGAGCGGCTGGAGCCGTTGGTGCGCGACCGGCGCGGCTACCACTGCGGTGTCCTGGAGGGTGTCGAAGCGGGCGCCCTCTACCTGTTTCGTCTCGACGGGGGCCAGGAGCGGCCGGACCCGGCCTCACGGTTCCAGCCCCAGGGCGTTCACGGCCCCTCGCAGGTCGTGGATGCGGCCTTCGACTGGACGGAGGGCAACTGGCACGGCCTTCCCCTGCAGCACTACATTATCTACGAGCTGCACGTGGGGACCCTCACCGCCCCAGGCACTTTCGATGCGGCCATCGCGCGACTGGACGATCTGGCGGCGCTCGGCGTCACCGGCGTCGAACTCATGCCCATCGCCCAGTTCCCCGGCGAGCGCAACTGGGGCTACGACGGGGTCTATCCGTTTGCCGTCCAGAACTCCTACGGCGGGCCCCAGGGGCTGAAACGCTTCGTCAGCGCCTGCCACGACCGGGGCATAGCCGTTGTGCTGGACGTCGTCTACAACCACCTCGGCCCCGAGGGCAACTACCTCCGGGACTTCGGGCCTTATTTTTCCGACGTCTACCGGACGCCCTGGGGCGCCCCGATCAATTTCGACGGCCCGCACAGCGACGAGGTGCGCCGCTACTTCATCGAAAACGCGCTCTACTGGGTGACCGAGTGCCGCATCGATGCCCTGCGCCTCGACGCCGTCCACGCCATCCTGGATTTCTCCGCCCGGCCTTTTCTGCAGGAGTTGGCGGAAACCGTCAAGCGCCTTGCCGAGGCACTGGGGCGGCACATCCATCTGATCGCCGAAAGCGCTCTGAACGACACGCGGCTGATCCGCTCGCCGGACCTGGGCGGCTTCGGACTGGACGCGCAGTGGAACGACGATCTGCACCACGCCCTGCACGCCGTCCTCACCGGCGAGCGGCGGGGTTACTACTGTGACTTCGGCCGTTTCGACCACCTGCTCAAGGCCCTGCGGGAGGGGTTCGTTTACGACGGCCAGTACTCCGCGTACCGCAAAAGGCGCCACGGCAACTCCAGCCGCTTGATCCCCGCCCACCGCCTGGTCGTATTCGCTCAAAACCACGACCAGGTGGGCAACCGCATGCAGGGGGATCGCCTGAGCCGCATCGTTCCCTTCGAAGCCCTCAAACTGGCCGCGGGGATCGTCCTGCTCTCCCCTAACCTGCCCCTGCTCTTCATGGGCGAGGAATACGGCGAAACCGCGCCCTTTCCGTATTTTGTGAGCCACTCCGACCCGAGCCTGATCGAGGCGGTGCGCCGGGGGCGTTCCGAGGAGTTCGCAGCGTTCGGCTGGGACGGCGACCCGCCGGACCCCCAGACCGCGGAGACCTTCCACAGCGCCAAGCTGAAACCGGAGCTGCGCCTGTCACCCGGTCCTCACGGCCACCTGTGGGAATTCCACCGCCGGCTCATCGCGCTGCGCCGCGGCAGCGGCGTGCTATCCTCATCAGATGCCGGACACCTGGAGGTCTTTCGAGTCGGCGACCGGCGCATCGGCGGCATACGCCGCTGGAGCGATTCAGAAGATGCCTGCATCGTCTTTCACGCCGGCGCGGCACCGGTTTCAGCCCCGGTTCCTCTTCCTGCGGGCCGATGGAAAAAAGAGCTGGACAGTGCTGAGGTTGAATGGGGAGGCTCCGGCAGTAAACTCCCCGACACGATCGATTCTAAAGGCGAGGTTGTGATGGAATTACCGCCGTACGCTTTCCTCCTACTCCACAAACCGGTTCCCGAGAGGTGATTTGCATGGAGAAGTTTATCTGCATACACGGCCATTTCTATCAGCCCCCGCGCGAAAACGCGTGGTTGGAGGCGGTTGAGTTGCAGGACTCCGCCTACCCCTACCACGACTGGAACGAGCGCATCACGGCGCAGTGCTACGCCACCATGGCCACCTCCCGTCTGCTGGACGAAAACAAGCTCATCCGCGACATCACCAACAACTACGCGAGGATCAGCTTCAACTTCGGACCGACCCTGCTCGCCTGGCTGGAACGGCAGGCCCCGGCAGTGTATGCCGCCATCCTCGAGGCCGACCAGGCGAGCCGGAAACGTTTTTCCGGCCACGGCGCGGCCATCGCCCAAGCCTACAACCACATGATCATGCCTCTTGCCAATCGGCGCGATAAGCAAACCCAGGTCGTCTGGGGTATCCGCGATTTCGAGCACCGCTTTCAGCGCCCGCCCGAAGGCATGTGGCTGCCCGAAACCGCCGTTGACCTCGAAACCCTGGAAGTCCTGGCCGAGCACGGAATCGGTTTCACCATCCTGTCGCCGCGCCAGGCCGGGCGGGTCCGGCATCTGAACAGCGGCGACTGGCGGGATGTCGGCGGCGGCAAAATCGACCCCTCACGGCCTTACCTGGCCCGCCTGCCGTCCGGGAAGTCTATTGCCCTGTTCTTCTACGACGACCCGATCTCGCGGGCCGTCGCTTTCGAGGGACTGCTGTCCAACGGCGAGCGCTTCGCCCATCGCCTCATGGACGGGTTCGACGACGCCCGCCAGGAGCCCCAGCTGGTGCAAATTGCCACCGACGGTGAGAGCTACGGACACCATCATCACAAGGGCAACATGGCGCTCGCCTTTGCGCTGCATGCGATCGAAAGCCGGCAACTCGCCCGGCTCACCGTTTACGGCGAATACCTGGAGCTGAACCCGCCGCAGTGGGAGGTTGAAATCGTCGAAAAAACCTCCTGGAGCTGCGTGCACGGGGTGGAACGCTGGGTGAAAGACTGCGGGTGTAACTCCGGCGGACACCCCGGCTGGCACCAGACATGGCGCACTCCGCTGCGGGAGGCACTCGACTGGCTTCGGGATTCACTGGCTCCGGCGTACGAGGAAAAAATGACCTTTCTCGGCTTCGATCCCTGGGGGGCGCGAAACGATTACATGCAAGTGATCTTAAACCGGGAGCCGGCTGCCGTGGATGCCTTCCTTGTGGACCAGAGCCAACGAACCCTGCCTCCCGAAGAAAAGATCCTCGCGATCAAGCTGCTGGAGCTTCAACGCCATGCCATGCTGATGTACACCAGCTGCGGCTGGTTTTTCGACGATATCTCCGGACTGGAAACGGTCCAGGTGATCCAGTTTGCCGGCCGCGCGCTGCAACTGGCCAAAGAGGTCTTTGGGAGCGGACTCGAGTATCGTTTCATGCAGCTGCTGGAAAAAGGCCCAAGCAACATGCGGGAACACCAGGATGGCCGCCGGATCTACGAAAAATTCGTCAAACCGGCCATGGTGGACCTGACCACCGTTGGGGCGCATTACGCCATGCGCTCGCTTTTCGAGGAATACCCGCAGCAGGCCTCGGTAAACTGCTACACGGTCGAGCAGAGTTATTTCAGGTCCTTGGCGGTCGGCCGGGCCAAGCTGGCAGTGGGGCGCGTGCGCATCGCTTCCACCATCACGCGCGAATCGGCATTCCAGTTTTTCGGCGCCATCCACTGGGGCGACCACAACATCAGCTGTTGCATCAGCCCCTGCCAGGAGGCGGACGCGCCCGAGGAGACATTCATCAACACGGTTTTCGAGGTCTTCAGCCGGGCCGAGTTTCCGACAGCGTTGCTCCTGCTGGAGAAAACCATCGGCACTTCGACCTATTCGCTGCGGCACCTCTTCCGGGACGAGCAGCGGCGGATCCTGCAGATCGTGCTGGAGTCCAACCTGTCCAATGCCGAGGCCGTTTACCGCCAGATTTACGAGGCGAATGCTCCTCTGCTGCTCTTTCTGAAAGACCTCAATGTTCCGGCACCCCGCGCCCTGGCTGCGGCCTCCGAATACCTGCTCAACGCCGCCCTCCGGCGAGCCTTCGAGACCCCCGTCTTCGACCTGAACTCCATCCGACAGCTGCTGGACGCCACCGCCATGCACGGCGTGACGCTGGACGCAGCTTTCCTGGAAATGGCGATACGCAGACGCCTGGAGCAAACCGCCGAGGGTTTTCAGCAGCAGCCCACCGAAACGGGTGCGCTTCAACAGCTGGACGCCATCGCCGGCCTGCTGCCGGATTTTCCCTTCGAGATCAACCTGCGCACCGTTCAAAACATCTATTACCACCTCCTCACGGAAATCTTTCCCTTGATGAAAAAAAAGGCTCGCCGCCGCGAAAAAAAAGCAAAAGAGTGGGTCGATATCTTCCAGGCGCTGGGGGCCAAGATCGGCGTGAGAACCGAATAAAAAGGACACGGCATGCTTTCACGCTCCAGCGGCCTTCTGCTGCCCCTTTTCAGTCTTCCGTCGCGCTTCGGTATCGGCGATCTCGGACCCGGCGCATTCCGGTTTGTGGATTCCTTGCATGCCGCCGGACAGCGAATCTGGCAAATCCTGCCCCTGAGCCCGACCGAAGGGGCTTTCGGCCATTCGCCTTACCACAGCGTATCGTGCTTCGCATTCAACCCCCTGCTGATCAGCCCGGAGCTTCTCGCGGAAGATGGCCTGATCGACCCCGCGGACTTGCAGCAACGAAAACGCCTGCCGGAGGGCCGGGTCGACTACGCGGCGGTCGTGGCCTTCAAGCGACGACTGCTGGAAAAGGCCTGCCGGCGCTTCCAACAGCGCATGCCCGACAACGGCTATGAACGCTTCTGCGGGGAGAGCGCCGACTGGATCGACGACTATGCCCTGTTCCGCGTTCTATCCGCACGCCACACCGATATCGCCTGGGACCGCTGGCCACCGGAAGTCCGCGCCCGAAGAGCTGCGGAAATCAAGCGCCTGCAGAAAGAACTTCATGACCCGATTGAGAAGCGCAAGATCGAACAGTACCTGTTTTACCGTCAGTGGCTGAACCTCCGGAGCTACTGCCGGCAGAAGGGTGTCCAGCTCTTCGGCGACCTTCCGATCTACGTCCCTTTCCACAGCGCGGATGTCTGGTCCCACCGGCAGCTCTTCAAGCTGGACCGTTACCACCGCCCCCGGGTCGTCTCCGGTGTCCCCCCGGACTACTTCAGCTCCGACGGCCAGCTCTGGGGGCACCCGGTCTACCACTGGGAGCGCCACCGGCTGACGCGGTTTGACTGGTGGCTCCGCCGCATCGCGCACCAGACAGCCGTCTTCGACACCGTGCGCATCGATCACTTTCGGGGGCTGGTGGCGTATTGGGAGGTCGCGGCCGGAGAGCGCACCGCCAAGCACGGTCGGTGGGTGGAAGTGCCGTCCGACGACCTTTTTTCCGAACTGCAGCGCCGTTTCGTCTCGCTGCCGCTGGTCGCCGAGGACCTGGGATACATTACCGCGGATGTGCGCGAAACCATGCAGCGCTATGGGTTTCCCGGAATGCGGGTGCTGATGTTCGGTTTTTCCGGTGACCCGCATTTCGACCCCAACGCCCCCCAAAACATCCCGGAGCACTGCGTGGTCTACACCGGAACCCACGACAACAACACGGTGAGGGGGTGGTTCAAGAAAGAGGCGTCCAGCAGCGAGAAGCACCGCCTTTCGCTCATTTCCGGCCGGCGGATCGAGGCCCGGGAGGCCGCCTGGGAGCTGATCCGCCTCGCCATGCTCTCATCGGCCCGATGGTCCATCATCCCCGTCCAGGACCTGCTCGGGTTGGGAGCGGCCGCACGCATCAACACGCCGGGACAAGCCCGCGGCAATTGGGACTGGCGCATGACGGCCCAGCAGTTCGATGCCCTTCCGGTGAAACGTTTGCTGGAGTTGACGACCACTTTCGGCCGTGCCTGATCGACCGGCGTCATCCCGCAGAGAGGGAAGAGCTGGGTGTCGCGGCGGCATCCGCCAGCATCCTCAACCAGCTTTCCACCTGGGTGAACACGAGAAAGCGGTCGTACACCCGCCGCTGGGCATTGCGGCCGTATAGCTCGCGCTGCAAAGGGTTCGACAGCATTTCATCGAGCGTTGCGGCGATTTCATCGGGGTCCTGCGGATTGCCGGTCAGGCGGCCGTCGATCCGGTCACGGATTTGCAGGCGCAGGCCGCAGGCCGACGAGCCCAGCACCGGCACCCGCTTCCACATGGCCTCGGTCGCCGTCAGGCCGAAGCCCTCCTGCAGCGAGTTTTGGACCACCACCGTGGAGCAGCGCTGGATCACGTTGACCATGAGATGGTTCTGTTTGCCGGATGCCATCGGCAGGGAGAGCAGGGCCACACTCTCCTGCTCCACGGGCTTCAACCCGCGGAAGGACCGGCAGAGCGCTGCCAGCACCTCCCGCCCTTCCGGGTCATCCTGGATGGCGGATGGGTCCGGGCCGGCCAGCACCAGGCGCGCGATCTCGATGCGGTGCCGCCTGCGGCCGGAGGCGCCCTTTTTGCCGCGGTAGCGCCGCTTGAGCCGCAGAAAGCCATCCAACAGGGGCATCCAGCCCTTCAAACGGTCCCACCGGGAAACCTGTGTGACAACCGGGCGGAACATCAGGCCGACGCCGTCTCCGTCATGTGTGGGCAGAAAACGCCCGTCGGGATGCAGCCGGAGCACCCGGTGTTCCCAGTCGGGTGTCAGCACCGGATGGGGGCTTTTCATCAGGCCGGCATTGCACAGGATCCCGACCAGCTTGTGGGCCGGGAGTTCCCGGTTCTTGTGGCTGAGGGGATCGATGGCCGGATGAATCACCGCGGCCTTTCCCGCCAGGTAGGGGGGAATGTATTCCGCCGCTGAAAACACCGCGTGGTCGTAGGTCTGGGCATGGGGCCGCAGGAACTCCCAGGCCGCGTCGGTGGCCCGCGTGCGGCGGTCCAGTCCGATGTGGCAGCGCCAGATGGTGCGGATGCCGGTGCGGCGCTTGAGCTCGGCCCCCGCCCCGAGCGGCTGGGGATCGTGGATGACCAGGATGTCTTCCGGGGCGACGAGGTCTGCCAACGCAACGGCAGCCTCCCGGCTGGCCGCCCGATAGATTGCCTTCTCCCGGGCAGTGAAACCCGGGCGGCCGAAATCATGGATCAGGTTGTGGATGCGCTTGGTCAGACCGAAAAACGCCGGATCTTTCGACCCCATCACCAGCCATTCGGTTTTGACGCCCACATCCCTCAACATCCCGACCAGGCGCGGCATCATCTCCGCCACGCCGCCTCCCTGGGCGGTGGAGTTGACCATCCAGACCGTGCGCCCCTTCAGCTTGGGCACCAGCAGTCGGGCCGCCATGCGCAAGTCCTGGACTGCAAATGACAGGTGCGCCAGGCCGGCGTAATCTTCCAAGTGCAAACCACCCTTGAGAGAAATTCTCTGGATCATGGGATTCCTCCTTTACGCACGAGCAGCGCCACGGGAAAGCACTCCAACATCCGCGCCAGTTCTTGCGGCCCGCTACTGAAGCGTTCACCGCTGAACACGTTCTTCCAGGTTCCTGCCGGAAGCTCGACGACGGTGTTTCTCCAATCGCCGTTTAGGTCGACCACCCGTCTCGGCGCCAGCGTCACTGCCTGCCCCCCCCGCATGTACGCCACCAGGTGGCCGGAGCGTTCCCCCTCGGCCGCCAGCGGCCGGTAGTCCCCCTTCCGTCCGAAGGCCTCGGCAAACCGCCTGCGGGCCGACAGCACCCGCTGCAACAGAAAGAGTTTCGGCAGCCCTTCGGCATGCCGGTCCAGAATCTCGGATACCGGGAGCGTGTCGATTTCCGTCAGCAGGCGGCGGCGCAGCTCGAAATCCACCGGCCGGCGGTTGTCCGGGTCCATCAGATTCAAGTCCCATAGCTCGCTCCCCTGGTAGATATCCGGCACCCCCGGGGCCGTGCACTTGATCAGGGTCTGGGACAGGGATGCGACCACCGCCGGCCAGGCCAGTGGTTCCAGAAAGGCCGCAAGGTCCGTCGTGAAGTCCGCATGCCCCAGCACCTCCACGACAAACGCCCGCAGGGCTTCCTCGAAAGCCGGGTCCGGGTCCGTCCACGAGGTATGCACCTTGGCCTCTTTGGCGGCCTTCAGCATGGCGGAGCCCAAACGGTCGCACCCGATGGGCCAGGCGCCCGCAAGGGCCTGGTAGAAAAAGTATTCGGTGTTGGCGTCGGGAAAGCCGCCGCGGCGAAAGCGCGCATTCATGTGCGACCAGCGCCGCACCGCAGCGACCCAGCGCTGCGGCACCTCCGACAGCAAGCCGATCCTCAGACGCGTGTCCTCCCCGCGCTTGGTGTCGTGGGTGGCGCTCGCCAGCATGGTCTGAGGCCACTCCGCCTGAATCCGACCGCAGAAGGCATGAAACGCATCCGGCGCGGTGCCGAATTCCCCTGGATTCCCGCCGACTTCGTTAAGGCAGATCATTCTGTTGAAGCAGTAAAAGGACGTGTCTTCAGCCCCCTTGGCCATGACCGGCCCGGTCAGCTGCTGAAATCGCAGAACGAATTCACTCTCCGCCTGCCCGGTGTGCTTCAACAGCAAAGCATCCTCGATCAGCCGCCACGCGTCGCGGCCAATGTCGGGCTGCCGGTGCATGGCGGTTGTGAGGGCCTCCCCGACCACCGCCTGATCCCGGGCACCGACGCTGCCGGTGTCCGGCCGGATATAGGTCCGGTAGACCGGAAAACAGGCAATGAGCTCCGCCAAAACACGCCGCGCATCCTCTCGCCCCAAAACGGCCGGACCCGGATAGCGGCGACGGCTCTCCTCCAGAAGGTCCGCCAGGTGCGACAACTCGCTGCCGAAGAGACGCCCCAAGACCAGGAGCTTTTTGGCATGCACGACCTCCTGGTAGTCGGTCGACTGGCCGGTGAATTCCCCATAAAAGTCCGACAGGAGCTGCTCGCTCCGGGAATCGACAAACAGCCCGCTGACCCGGTTCAAAAAATCATAGCCGGTGGTTCCGTCAACCGGCCACTCAGGGGCGAGGCTTTCCCCGGGTTCCAGAATTTTTTCAACGACAATCCAGGCCCGGCCGGCCGCCGTCCGGAGGCGCTTCAAATAAGACGTTGGATCACGCAGCCCGTCCGGGTGGTCTACGCGCAGGCCGTCGATCCGCCCCTCGTTGACCCAGCGCAGGATCAGTTCATGGGTGGCCGCGAAGACCTCTTCCCTTTCAACGCTGACGCCGGCCAACTGATGGATGTCGAAGAACCGCCGGTAGTTCAGCTCCCGATTGGCGTGCCGCCAGAAGGCGAGCCGGTAATATTGAAGATCCAGGATCCTTTCCAGACGCACCGGGTCCGCGTTGAGCGCTGTGATCGCCGCGTCCAGCGCCGCGGCGGCCGCATCATCCATGGCGCTCAAATTCGTGAGGGTTCGGTCGGGCGGCGGCCGGCCGCCAGCGGATGCCGCACCGCCCTGAGGGGTGTCGGCCTGGAGCGTCTCGGCGAAACGGGTCAGGACTCGATTGCTGGAAGCCCGGGGTGCAGCTTGCAGCAGCTCGCGCAGCGAACGGGCTGAGAGCGGGAACTCGTGCTCGAAATACGCCACGCAAATCTCGGCTCCGCGGCGGCGGAGTTGAATCTGCCGGGACGCGAGGCAGCGTGTGATCTCATCCCCCAGCACGGGCAGCAGAACCTTGCCGCGCAGCGATGGATCCGGATGATCCCAGCGGATGTCGAAAAACGCGGCATGGCCGCTATGCCGGCCGTTGGCCAGAACGCCCCACCACCAGGGGTTCTGCCGCCCCGCAGCGGCCATGTGGTTGGGCACAATGTCCAACACCAGCCCGACTCCGATCTCTGCCGCCGCCCCGCAAAGCCGCTCAAACCCTTCCCGGCCGCCCAAATGAGGGTTCACTTCCGCTGGGTCCACCACGTCGTATCCGTGAGTGCTGCCGGCAGTGGCTTTGAGGCATGGCGAGAGGTAAAGATGAGTGATACCGAGATCGCGAAAGTACGGAAGCAAATCGCATACCTTTTCAAAGGGCAGATCGGGGCCCAGTTGAAGCCGGTACGTCGCCAGCAGGTCCTTGGAGGCGGAGAAGCCCATCAATGGACGCCTTTCCGGTTTTTGCGGTCCAACCGCGCCGCGCGCAATTCTGCGTAGTATTGCAGCGTCTGCCGGGCAATCGCCTCCCAGCCGAAGTGCGCTTCAACCCGCCGGCGGCCGGCGGCCCCCATGGCCTGCCGCCGTTCCGGTGCGCGCAGCAGCTCATTGATGGCCGCCGCCAGGTCGCGGGTATATTGGTCCGGTCGCCGGGGCTCGGGGTCGGCGTCGCTGACCGGCTCGAAAGGAATCAGGGACCCGGTTTGACCGTGAAGCACTACCTCTGGAATGCCCCCGACGGCCGCCGCGACCACCGGGATGCTGCAGGCCATGGCCTCCAGGTTGGTGATCCCAAAGGGTTCGTAAATCGAGGGGCAGATGAAGAGCGCCGCATGGCTTAAAAGGACAACAAGACGCTCCGGCGGCACCATCTCCGGTATCCAGATGATTTCGTTGGAGGTGCCGGCTTGGGCGCGTTCGACTTCAGCGCTCATTTCGCGGGCAATCGCTTCCGTATCGGGCGCGCCGGCGCACAGAACGATCTGCACCCCTTCTTCGATATACGGCAATGCATGGATCAGATGAATGATCCCTTTCTGCCGTGTGACGCGGCCGACGAAAATCACGTACGGCTTGTGCCGGTTGATTCCGAAAGAAACCAGCACATCCGGATCGAGCTGCTTCCGGTAGCACCCGGCATCGATGCCGTTGTAGATCACGCGAATCTTCTCCGGAGCCACATCGTAAATACGCATAATGTCGGCTTGCATGCCCTGCGAGACGGCAATCACCCCGTCGGCGTTCTCCAGCGCAGTTTTTTCCAACCAGCTGCTGACATGGTAGCCTTTGCCGACCTGCTCCTGCTTCCAGGGGCGCATGGGCTCCAGAGAATGGACCGTGGTGACCAAGGGGGCATCCAGGAACTGTTTGAGCAGGCAGCCTGCCAGATAGGTGTACCACGTGTGGCAGTGCACGATGTCGGCATCCCCGGCCAGAGCGGTCATGGCGACATTGCGTCCCAGAACCTCGCTAACCTTATTGTGGGGGCCCTGCCCGCTGAAAAGCTCCGGCATCCCGGGAACACCTGTCACATCGAAATTCGGGCCGGTTTCCCGTTGCTCGCCGAAACACATCACCTGCAGTCGATGCTCGGCACCGCCCGACCGCACCAGTTCGCGACAGAGGTAGTTTACGTGGACGCCCGCACCTCCATAGATGTGGGGTGGATACTCGTTGGATATCATCAGGATTCTCATGGGCAGCCTCGAATTGGAATATTCCTGCAAGGTGATTTTTCTTGGTAATGCTTTTCCGGAAATTTGTAAAGCCGGGCACGATTTTGTTCGTATTTTTAGACTTGTTAACTATAAATTTTCAGATATAAACAGGCTGAGAGATTTTTGGGGATAACATACCTAACGGTTGGTTGGATTTTCAGGCATGCATGCGCTTTTTAAAAAATATTGGCTTTTCCCGGCCATTCTGCTGGTTGTGCTGATTGCGTCGAATCTTGGCGGCAAGGGCGCATGGGTGCGGGAGTACCATGTGATCACGATCGGCATCTTTCTCGCCTTCTTCGTCACCGGGTTGTCCCTCGACATGTCCTACTTGAACCTCCGCGATCTGCCGGCCAAGGCGGCCATGGCGGCCCTCGTCTCGTCCTTGGTTTTGATTCCGCTGCTTTCCTGGGCCCTGGCCTCCTATATCCTCCCCCTGGAGTTCATCATCGGGGTCTGCATCATCGCGACCGCCCCGGTGAGCATCGTCTCAGGCACCGTCATGACGGCCATCGGAAGAGGCAATATACCGTTTTCCATTCTCATCTGCCTGCTCGGCAACTGCGTCGGCATTTTCACGATCCCCTTTTCGCTTCAGCTCCTGGTCGGAGGCGCAAGCAACCTCGAGCTGCCGATCTTCAAGACGCTCGCGAGTCTGGTCACAACCGTGCTCGTACCCATCATTTTAGGAAAACTCGCCCAGCCGGCCCTCAAGACCAGCATTGACCGCTACAAGGGGGCATTTTCGGTTTTTCAGCAGTGCATCGTGCTTCTGATCATATTCAATGCATTCGCGCTTTCCGGGTCCAAGATCGGTGCGGCCGGCAAGATGCTGCCGGGGTTGATTGCGTTTATCGTCGGCCTCCATTCGCTGATTCTGCTCTTGAACTATGGAATCTGCAGAGCCATCCACTTGGACCGGCCATCGACCACGGCCTTCACCATCCACACTTCCCAGAAGACTTTGACCGTTTCGTATTTGGTCTGGGCCGGCTGCTTCGCGGCTCAGTATCCCCTGGCCTTGATCCCGGCCATTATCTATCACCTCACCCAGATGGTAATGGACACCTTCGTCGCGGAGCGGTTCAAGGAGCTGAGCTTCCGGCACGAATGCGACTCGCCCGCCAGTTAAAGATCACGCCTTTTTTCCAGTCACCTTACCACCGGCAAAGCCGGTGGCTTAAATTTATGAGCGGCTCAAAGCCGCATGGCCCTTCGGGCTAAAACTTGCATTGTATATTCCTCGAACATCATCTCAAATTCGATACTTTGGCCGTTATCTCTCGCAGGATTTTATAGAACCGTGCCAACAAAATACCCCGTGCGGCCTAAATTCGGTTGTAATCTCGGTTTGTGCGGTTTAATCTCTCCACCGTACACGTGGAGCCTCCTTTGGTTCGTGAATTTGAGCG
>DATITS010000016.1:0-19128 GCA_035467535.1 Desulfobacterales bacterium | reverse complement strand
CATCAGGTAGGAGAGGCAGAAATGCACGTTGCCGCTGAACTCCTTGCTCTTCAGCGTGAACACGATCACCACCATCATTTCGTGGGGCGAGACCAGGTGCACGTACTCCGGCTTGGACTCGGTCTTCTTCACGTTGATCTTTACCGGTTGAACGATTGCCCAGGCCTTCTGCAGCTGGCTGAGCATCTCCATCGCCAGCTTGGTGATCATGCGCTGCTCGAGCAGAGTGAACTCCCGGATGCGGCCGACCGGTTTGCCCTTGCCGCCGAACATGCAGTCGATCAGCGAGAACACCAGCCCCGGCTCGATGGCCAGCAGGGCGGAGCCGATGAGCGGCTCCATCGTGAAAATATTGAAACTCGTCGGGCTGGCGAAAGCGTTGATGCACTCCTGGTACTTGACCATCTCGCTGGAGGTGAATTCCACCTCGATCACGCGTTGCAGCAGCGAGGAGAGCGATCCGTTCAGCAGGGCGGCGAACTTGTCGTAGACCTCCTCCAGGGCGCTGAACTGGTCCCGGAGCATGATGTTCTGGGAGGTGAGGTTGTAGGGTGCGGCCTCCGCCGCAGCCCCTTTGTTCTGCTCGAGGTCGACGTCCCCCCGGTCCATGGCGGACAGCAGGGCGTCGATCTCCTCCTGGCTGAGAATTTGGTCGGGCACGCGGACTCCTGGCTACTGGATGACGAATTCCTTGAAGTAGATCCGGGTTATCTGGCTTGATGCCAGCAATCCGTTCGCGGCGCTTAGAATTTCCTCCCGCAGGGCGCTCTTGCCCTCCGGGGTGCTGATATCGGCAAACCGCTTGGTGGACAAGATCATCAAAATCGCATCGCGGATCTGGGGCATACGCTTGGTGGGCTCGTCGCCGGCTGTCTTGGCGGCTGACTTGTCGGCCGGTTTGCCGGCCATCTCGAGATCCATGGTGACCCGCAGATAGCGGTTCCCGCCGGGGTCGGCGAGGTTCACAATGAAAGTCTCCATGGAGACCACGGCGCCGATCCCTTCGGGTTTGGCCTTTTCGGCAACGGCCTCGGCCCCGGCCTCAGGCGCGGGCTCGACGGCCTTGGGGCTCGCCGGCGGCAGCTTGGTGTATATCATGAACAGCCCGCCGCCCAAGGCTATCACCAGCACCAGCAGCAGCCCTACGAGGATCAGCATCACTTTGTTGGACATGGTCGCAACGGCCCTCCGCTATGATCAGGTTGAACCCGTCTTGAACAAAGCAAGGAGTATGCCATTGCAATGGGCGTGGAAGGGGCGTCAAGGAGGGATCGCACGTCGTGGGATGGACAGATCGGCGGAAAGGCGCCCCCCGCGGACGCACGCTTGCCGCGTCAGGCGGCTGGCCTACGGCCGGCCGGGGAAAAACCGAGCCGATTGGCGCCGCGGACCCGGTTGCCGGCGTCAGGTTTGACCGCCGCCGGTCAAGGCTTTGACATCCCTCGGCCGCAGGGGAGGTCTTGAACAGCGAAAGCGAGCGCATTTCCCGCCTCTTGCGGCAGGGTTCGCGAGCGAATCATAAAAGACCGCACTCCTTACACTCCAAGATTCGCTGCATCTTGCCGCAGGGAGCCTCATTTTCTGCTGCGGCTTTCAGGCCGCCGGATGCCAGGCCTCCGCAAATACCGGCTCGGCACACTCGGTCGGGGCTTGGATAACGCGGCGGTACTCCACGATCCGATGGGTCACCTCCTCCACCGGCTCCTTGACCAGCAGCCGGTCGCGGTTGATGAAGGTGATGACCGTATCGGGGTTGGCCTCGACCGACTGGATGTTCTCGGCGTTGATCAGGAGCACCGAATTGTTGAAACGCGTCACTTTGATCATGGGGATGCCTTTCGTTGCGTTATAATGCCTCACACCCAACGCCTGGTTTTGGGCCTTGTCGGTTGAGGCGGCGAAGGATCTCGCGTTCATCGCGTTTCGGCGTTGATCGCGTTATGAATACCATGGACGGCAAAACGGCCAACCACTTCTCCGTTTTCAAACGCAACCCACGCGAGCAACGCGATGACCCTTCAACGCGTTAACGCGCCTACCGCTTGATGTTGATCAGCTCCTGCAAAATTTCGTCGCTGGAGGTGATCACGCGCGAGTTGGCCTGGAAGGCGCGCTGGGTGGTGATCATTTTGACGAACTCTTCCGCCAGATCGACGTTGGACATCTCCAGGCTGCCCGGTGAGATGTTCCCGAGCCGACCAGTCCCTGCAGTGCTCGGCAGAGCCTGCCCCGATGCCATCGACTCCGCGTAAAGGTTGTTGCCCATCTTGCTCAGGCCGTCGTAGCTTGGGAAATCGGCCAGGGCGACCTGAAACATGGGGGTCATCTCCCCGTTCGAGTAGGTGGCCGTGACGACCCCCTGGTCGTCCACCGAAATGCTGCGCAGCGTGCCGGCCGGATACCCGTCCTGGTACTGGAAGGTGGTGCCGGAGTCGGTGGCAAACCCGGTAATGTCGCCGTGGCTGACGCCGGCGGCATTGACAATGTCCCATTGGAGCGCAAGCGGGCTGTTCGCCCCGTTTCCCAGAGTGACGGAGACGGCGATGTCAGCCGGGGTCACCCCATCGACTAACAATAGCGTCCCGTCCGTATCGAAGGTGATGGGC
Source organism: Desulfobacterales bacterium (assembly GCA_035467535.1). Taxonomy (GTDB): domain Bacteria; phylum Desulfobacterota; class Desulfobacteria; order Desulfobacterales; family SpSt-501; genus SpSt-501. Next base: position 16,522 of record DATITS010000016.1, on the reverse strand, counting down.
ATGGTGGAGGCCCCGCCGATCGTCACAGGGCCGTTGACTGTACCCGGGACAGAACCGGCAACCGTCCATGCACCGGGTGTGGCGGCAGTTTTCGTGAACGTGAAGGTCACGGGTATGGCATTGCCCAGCGAGTCGTAGACCGTCTGGGAGGTCGTGTAGGTGCTGAGGTCTGCGGCCCCGGCGCTCAGGTTGAGGTCGAAGTTGAACTCTTCCGTGGCTGAGGGCGCGGAGATCCGCTCGCCCGGGATGTACACGGACTCGATGGCGCCGATGTTGCCATCGGCATCGATCTGATAGCCTTGGAGCTTTAATCCGTCCGGGTTCACGAGATAGCCTTCCTTGTCGAAGGTAAAGCTGCCGGCGCGGGTGTAGAAGTTCGAGCCACTGCCATCCTGGACCATGAAAAACCCCTTGCCGTTGATCGCGAGATCCGTCGGGTTGGAGGAGTTCTCCAGGGACCCCTGGGTCCACTGGGCGTTCGTGCCCCAGAACTCGACCCCGCGGCCGACATTGCCCGTTGCGGACTCGCCGCCGAGAGACGAGCTCAGGATGTTGGCGAAGTGGGAACGGTTGCCTTTAAAAGCCGTCGTGTTCACGTTGGCAATGTTGTCGCCGATGACCGTCATGGCGGTCGCGTTCGCGCTGAGACCTGAAATTCCGGCATACAATGATGCGATCATGTCGTGATCCCTCCGTGGTTTTTCGGTGGTGAATACCCGTTATAGTGTCGCGGCCGGTGCGGCAGCCTGAGTGACCCGGGTCACATTGCCGATCGCCGTCTTGTTCCTGCCCGTAACCAGATAGGTGATGCCGTCCTCGAAGGTGACGCCCGTCACCGTGCCCTTGGAAAAAGTCGTCACGTTGAGCTTCGCGCCCTTCTGGTCCACTGCCTGGACCTCGAACGTGTAAGCCCCGTCGGCAACCGTGTTGCCGTTGCGGTCCCGGCCGTCCCAGGTGAGGCTCTGTTGGCCTGCGCCGAGCGCAGTTATCTGGTAATCGCGAACGAAATTGCCCGTGGCGTCGTAGATCGTGACCACCACGCTCTTGGCGGCGGCGGGAATCTCGTAATCACAGCTGACCGGCTGGCCGCCCTTCATCTCGATCGAATTGCCGCTGGCGACGATATCCTTTCCGATAAAGCCGACCGCCTGGGCATTGTTGATGGAGGCTTGGTAGAGCTTGAGCGTGTTGAGGGTCTCGTTGACGTTGCTCAACTGCTCCAGGGAGCTGAACTGGGCCAGCTGGGCCGTGAATTCGGTGCTGTCGGTCGGGTTGAGCGGGTCCTGGTTCTGAAGCTGGGTGGTCAGCAGGCGCAGGAATGCATCCTTATCCAGGCTCTTGGATTTCGCCGCGATGCTCGCGGCCCCGTTGTCGGCCAGCGTTGAAACTGCGTTGACTGCCATGCTCCTCATCTCTCCTTGGAGGCCCGGCCGCAAGCCGTTTCACGGCGGAAGCGGCCGGACCGGTTCACATTCACGCGAACATGTTGATGGTCGTCTGCCCGCCCAGGCCCCACCGGTAAGAAGCCTCCGGGTGGAGCCCTGCGCTGGTTTCAGCCGCGGCACGTTCGACGCCGCCGGCCGCATGACTTTTCCGGCCCGAGCCGGTCTGCGCTTGGCGCCCCGGCTGCTGGCGGGGGTCATCTGCGACCGCCACTTCGACCCGTTCCACCCGCAGACCCTGCTGCTGGAGGTCCGACTTGAGCTGTTGGATATTGCTTTCGATCATGTCCCGGACCATTTGAAGCTCGGTGTGGATGCGCACGGTGACCTGCTGGTTTTCGGTCACGATCTGCAGGCGCACATGGCCGAGGAACTCCGGCTTGAGGTCGATCCGGATCTCGCCCTGCTCGTTTTTCACGTGCACGGCGGCACGCTGTACAATCTGTTCGAACACACCCGCCTTTACCGGTGCGGCCGCGGTGTCGCGGCCTTTAGCCGCCGCTGCGGCCTCGGCGGGCTTGTCCGGACTGCCCTCCGCCACTCCAAGGCTGCGCACGTCGCGCAGGGCCGCATCGAAACGCAGACTGGGTGAGTCGCCTTCCTCAACGACCCCATCCGCCGTGGAAAGCGTGAGGCCTTCCGTGGCCTTCTCGGCCGGAGACTGGGAGTCGTCCGAAGCCTCCGATTGCGTGTCCGACGCCGCCTCGGGGTTCTTTGCAAGCACGAAACTGCCTTCCGAGGCCTGCGCCTTCGAAGCGACGGCTGTGCCGCGGAGGCCCACCGCCGGTGCACAAGCCACAGGCGGCAGCTCGGGCATCACTCTCCCCGCGCCGGGGCTGCGTTCATCGGCAGCAGACCGGCCCCGATCGGAGATTTCATCGACTCGCACCGCGGCATCGGCTTTGCCCTCAGCAACCTGTTCGCCCCTGGCATCGAGCAGCACTCCACGCGCAGCGCGGCCGGCACCGACAGCCAGGCCGCCATGCTGAGGTATGGCGGCAGAGATCGGTCGCACGCCTTCCGGGTTGGCCGTTTCAAGAGAGACTGTTTCGGCAGCCCCGTCCGGGCTTGCCAACGCTCCAGCCCAGCGGCCCCAGGCAATGCCGGGCAACGCCTCCTGGACGTTTTTAAGCAAGTGCGCCAGCCGACCGGGAAGTCCCGCCGGTTGGCTCTCGTTCGTGCCCGCCTGCCATTGCTCCAGCATCTGCCGCAAGCGCTCCAGCGGGATAGCGCTTTCAGCCGTGAACGCCCCCGGAGATTCCTGCAGCTGTTTCAGAAGATCGACGAGCACGGCAAGACCCTCGGCGGCACCCCCCGCTGCGGGACCAGGCGCAACGACATCGCCCTGACCCTCGACCTCGGTGGGGTTCGTGTCCGCACCGGCCGTCAGGTTCCGGATGATCTGCGCCAGCAGCGCCCACACAGGCTGGACCTCGGTGTCGTTCACCGCGTGCTCGCCGAGCGCCGGCGCGGTGTTAGCCGGCGCTTCGGCCGCAACGGCGTTCGTGTCCGCACCGGCCGTCAACTCCTGGCGGTCCGTCGGTTGGGTGCAGTGGTCATCGACAGTGGATACGCGGTCGGCCCCGTTCACGGTATCTTCGCAGTGCGCCGTCGCAGTCTTGGCTCGGCCCTTGGCCGTAACGGTGTTCAGTCTCTGGCGGCCCGCCGGCCGGACGTCGCTATCATTGACGGCATCGCCGTGGTCGGCCGCTTTCGCGGGGTCTTCTCGGTGCGACGGCATGGTCTTGGCCGGGATCTCGGCCTTTCCAGCCGCGGCATCGCGCAGCATATTGTGAAACAAACCCGGCTCCGTAGCCGCCGGTGCGACGCCTCCGCCCTTTAGGGCGGGGCCGGCGGCGTTGAGGCTTGCGGCAGGGTCGTATCCGAAATTGATTGGCAGCATGCGATCTTTTCCCTCTTCCTCGTCATCGAATGGCGTGACGCATTCCGTTTCGCTTCAGGCCGCATATTGCAGAGAGCATGCCAGATCCCGGCACGCGGAGGCCGCAGACCGCGATTTGCGACTGTGCGCTTGCCAACCCCCGCCAACAATGGCTTTCCGCGTATCACTCGCTGAACGATGGAGGCAACGGACGGATGGAAGACTATTTTAATACCGCGCCCCAGGCCTTAACTCTCGGCAAGTTTTTCCCGGATTGGCAAAATTTTCCGTTGCAAGAAAGTGCAGCGCCGCGGTGAAGGGGTCTATCACAATCAGTAATATTTGAAACGATTAACAAGATCGATTTTAACTGCGAAATACGCGAAAACTTAAAGCTATTGTTCAGGAACGAAAGCGAAACGGAAGGAGAGCGGAGGGGTTGCCCGGTCCGGGGTCAGCGCCGGGCGTGCTGTTGTGCGGCAGATTCGTCGGTAAAACGCTGCTCGCGCCCGGCTTCGGTCTTCAGGTGCATTTGGAACTGTTTTTCCTTCAGCTTGTCGAGGATCTTGCGCTGTTTCATGGCCTCGAGCAGGGCCTGCCTCTTCTGCGCCACTTTGCGCTCGCCCGCTGCGACGCGCTTCATGTGCAGTTCGATGTCCAGCTTCAAGCGTTCCAGGTAGGGGTAGTACAGCAGCATGTCATCGGCACGGAAGCGGTCCTGCTGCTTCCGGCGCATCTCCCGCATGCTCCTGCGCCGCGTCTCTTTTGCCTCCCGCAGAACGGCCTGAGCCGCTGAGAGTTCCTGGCGGACCTCTGCCAGCTCTTTCTGAAAGCGCTCCTCGACGTGACGGCGCTGGGTGAGGATGGTCTCAAGGCGGAAATGGAACATAGGACCTGGTGAAGAGAGTGCCTAAAATGCCTAAAGTGCGCTAAAGTGCCTAAATTGAGGAACAGGTAAATCCTGAAAATCCTGTTCAATCGAACAGCGCTTTCAGCTGCGCGCCGCTCTCGGCAAACGACACCCGCTCGCCGACGGCCTGTTTCAGGTAGCCGTTGATGCGGTCGATCATTTTGATGGCGTGGTCGATGCGCGGGCTGCTGCCGGCCACATACGCGCCGATGTTGATCAGGTCCTCCGCCTTGCGGTAGGTTGCCAGCGCTTCTTTCAGGCGCCCGGCGTTCTGCCTCTGGACCGGATCCACGACGTCGTCCATGACGCGACTGATGCTGCCGAGTACGTCGATTGCAGGATAGTGGTTCTGCATCGCCAGATCGCGCGTCAGGTTGATGTGGCCGTCCAGGATCGATCGGGCGGCATCGGCGATGGGCTCGTTGGTGTCGTCGCCCTCCACCAGCACGGTGTAGAGCCCGGTGATGGAGCCGCGGCCGGCGCAAGTGCCGGCGCGCTCGAGAAGCTTCGGCAGCAGGTTAAACACCGAGGGCGTGTAGCCTTTCGTGGTCGGCGGCTCCCCGAGGGCCAGGCCGATCTCGCGCTGGGCCATGGCAAAGCGGGTCACCGAGTCCATCATCAGGTTCACCCGGCAGCCTTGGTCCCGGAAGTACTCGGCGATGGCGGTTGCCACAAAGGCCCCGCGGGTGCGGATCAACGGCAGCCGGTCGGAGGTGGCGACCACCACCACGGACCGGGCCAGCCCTTCCGGGCCCAGGTCCTTTTCGATAAAATCATTGACCTCGCGCCCCCGTTCACCGATGAGGGCGATCACGTTGACGTCGGCGGCGGTGTTGCGGGCGATCATGCCGAGCAGAACGCTTTTGCCCACCCCGGAGCCGGCAAAGACACCGATGCGCTGGCCGCATCCCACCGTGAGCAGCCCGTTGATGGCCCGCACCCCAAGGTCCAAAGGCTCGTGGATCCGCCGGCGCTGCAACGGGTTGATGGCGGGGCTGTAAAGAGGATATTCTGCGGTGGCGGCGAGAGGCCCCTGCTCGTCAATGGGATCCGCCAGTCCGTCGATCACGCGGCCAAGCAAGCCGCGACCGACCCGCACCGTGGCCTTCTGCTGCCGGGCGATCACACGGCAGCCGGAGGCGATGCCTCTGATCTCTTCGAGCGGCATCAGCAGCACGCGCTGGTCGCGGAAGCCCAAGGCTTCGGCTGCCAGCCGGCGGCCGCCCTCCCGGGTGACGATGTCGCACACCGCGCCGAGCCGGCAGCCAGGGCCGCATGACTCGACCACCAGTCCGACCACCTGCGTCACGTTTCCCTGCGCCTGGATCGGTTGCAGCGACTCCAGGCAGAGGTGGTATTTGGCGAGGTTTAACGCGACGCTCATACCGCCCGTTCCCGGCGATCCGTTTCTTTTTCGAATTCGGCTCGAAACGCCTCTTCCACAACCTTAAACTGGCGTTCGATGCGTGCATCGACCTCGCCGCCGTCCGTCTCGATCAGGCAACCGCCCCGGGTGATGCCCGCATCGGCTTCGAAAGCGGCCCGGCCCGCTTCCGGCAGGCCGCTCAGCAATTGCTGTTTAATTTCCGCCAGGAGTTCCAAGTCGGCAGGGTTGAGTTTAATGGTGATCCGTCCCGCATGCTCCACCCGCTCCAACGCCTGCCGGATGACCCGGGTGACGGCTTCAGGGCCGATGCTGACTTCGCGGCCGACGATCTTGCGCGCCACGGCCAGCGCCAACTGAACCAGATCGGATTCCACGTCGCGGCAGGTCTTGCGGTGCAGGTCCCCGAGCTCGCCGATGAGCTTTTGGGCGCCGGTCAGGAGCGAGTCCAGCTTTTGCATGGCGGACGCACAGCCGGCCTGCTCGCCCACCTCGCGGCCTTTGCGCTCACCGTCGCCGAAGCCCCGGCAGTAGGCCTGCTGCTCGGCATCCTGCACGGGAAGGCCTGATCGCGACTCCCCGCAGGCGCCGTGCGGCTCTCCGAGGCCGGTCCGTCGGAAACCGGGCTTGGGAGTTGCCGCTGCCAAGGTCTGATCCGATTTCTTCCGCAACAGCTCCGGAAACAGATAGCAGGTGGAATCCACTGCGTTGAATCTCCAATCGAGGTGAGGCCGCCGTCAGCCGACCATCTGCTCTCCGCGCCGCCCGCCAATCATGAGCTCGCCCTTGGCCTCCAGCTCCTGAACGATGCTGTTGATGGCCAGCTGGGCATCGGAGACTTCCTTCATGCGCACCGGCCCGAGGGTATCCATCTCCTCCCGCAGCATGCCGGCGGCGCGCTCGGACATATTCTTGAAGACTTTGTTCTTGACCTCTTCGGAGGCGGCTTTGAGGGCGATGGCCAACTCCTTGGACTCCACCCGCCGCAGCAGTTTTTGGAAGCCACGGTCGTCTACCTTGACGATGTCCTCGAAGACGAACATCTTCTGCTTGATCTGGGCCGCCATTTCCGGGTTGGCTTCCTCGATCTCGCTCAGAATCAGCTCGCTCGAGATTTCGTCGGCCTGGTTCAGGATTTCGGCCAGCCGATCGACCCCGCCGCCGATGCTGGTGGCACTGGTCTTCCTGCTTTTCAGGATCTCCATGAAGATCCCGTTGACCTCGTCGACCATGGCGCCGATGATCTTGTCCATGCCGGCGATGCGGACGGCGACATCGGTTTTGACCTCATCCGGCAGCTGCGAGACCACTTCACTGGCGACAGCCGTCTTCAGGTGAATGATGACCATGGCCATTGTCTGGGGATGTTCGCCCTTGATCAGATCATATATCTCATCGGCGTCTAGACTCTTGAGCACTTCCAGCCCTTCGATTTTCTTGCCGCTCGCGCCCTCCGCCGCACTGCCTCCGAAGTGGGGGAGCGCTGCCGGGCCGGACTTGCCCCGTTGCGCCATGAGGGTGAACTCGCGCGCCACCTGGTCCACCACGTCGGGCGAGACGCTGCCCACCTGCTGCAGGTGCCGTTTGACCACGTCGCGCTCCTCCGCGCTCAGGCGGCTGAGCAAGCCGGCGGCCGACTGCTCTCCCATGGACTTGATGAGAATGGCCGCTTTGGCCGAACCGGATAGCTGTCTGGGATCCATCGTGTCGCTGTTCCGTCACGCCAATGAAGTGGATGTTTCGAAATTGCTGCTGCTATTCCTTGAGCCAGCTGCGCATGGCTCCCACGGAAGCCTCGCCGTCGCTGGCGATCAGTTGCGAGGCTTGATTCAGATAGGGAATGCTTCTCATGCCCGCCATCTCGCTCTCGAGTTCCCCGACGGTCTTGGGAAGCTGCTTGACGATCTCCACATCGCCGAGCGAATACTCCGTCAGCCAGCGCACGAGCGGCTTCACGAAGAAGAGAAAACTCAGCAGGAGAAAAAGCCCCAAGAAGGCGGGCTTTAGATAGGGTGCGGCCTGCCCCAAAACAGAGAGCCACCCGGGGGCGGCCTGGGCCTCGTCCCCTTTTACCAACTCGGTGACTTCAAAGGGGATGTTGACGACTTCCACCTTGTCGCCGCGCTCCGCGTCGAAGTTGACGGCCCGCTTGACGAGGGCCTCGATTTTCTGAATCTCATCGGGGGGCCGGCTGATGTACTGGCGCTCGGTGCCGCCGCCTTTCTTCGGCACCTGCTTGTAAGTGCCGTCCACCAGGACCGCAAGCGACACGCGGGTCAGTCTGCCCGTCGGCTCCACGGTGCGGCTGGTGATCTTGCCGATTTCGTAATTCACGGTGCGGTCCTGCTTTTCAAAGGCGGTCGTCCCGCCGGCGGAAGCAGTGTTGCGGCTGTCCAGCATCTCGGCGCCCGGCGTATTGGAGCGCACGCCCGGGACCCCCTGCGGAGTTACGTCGCCGTTGCGCGATGACTCGCTCAGACTCTGCTCGCTCCTGATCACGCGGTTGTCGCCAATAAAATGCTCCTCGGTCTTCTCTTGACGCTGGAAGTCGAAAGCGCCCGAGAGGCGCACGATGGCCCGGCCGTCTCCCAACGCCTGATCCAGCATCGATTTCACGCGGCCCTCGAGGTTCTTTTCGACGAGGGCCTGGTATTCGAGTTGCTCGACGCTGAGAGCGCCGAAGCTGGACTTGCCCTTGCTGCCGGCCAGAAGCCTGCCGCTGTTGTCCACCACCGTGACCTGATCCGGAATGAGCCGCGGAACGCTTGAGGAGACCAAGTGCACGATGCCTCTGATCTGTTCCTGACTGAGCTGGCGGCCGCTTTTGAGCTTCACCGCCACCGATGCGCTGGCCGGTTGCTCGTTGCTGACGAAGAGGCTCTTCTCGGGCATGACGAGGTGAACCCGGCAGCTGTCGACCTCCGCAATGCGGCTGATGGTGCGGGCAAGCTCACCCTGCAGGGCCCGCTGGTAGTTCACGTTCTGGGCAAATTCGCTCAGGCCGAGCTTGGTGTTGTCGAAGACCTCGAAGCCGATGCCGCCGCCCTGCGGCAGCCCCTCGGAGGCTAGCTGCATGCGGATTTCGTGCAGCGCCTCGGCCGGGACCAGGATGCTTTTGCCGTCCGGGCCTACCCGGTAGGAGACCTTCTGCTCCTTGAGCCGAGCCACAATGGCGCCCGCATCCTCCGGATCCAGATTGGAGTAAAGAGGCCTCAGATCGACGGCGCCGGACCAGTTCATCAACAACGCAAAACCGGCGACGGTCCCCGCGATCAGCACCAGCAGGGTTAAGCGCCTGCCGGCGCTAAGGTTGCGGAACAGTCTGGTGAGCTGCTCAAAAAACTGCGCGGTGTCCGCCATTGAATCCCCCCGGCCTAGATCTGCGTCCGCATGATGGATTCATATGCGGTCAGCAGTTTGTTGCGGATCGTTAGCGCCATCTCGAAGGCGATACCGGCCTTCTCCACCGCGATCATGGTGGAGTGGATGTCCGCTTGGCGGCCGGACTCCAGGTCGGCGACGGACTGGTCGGCGGCCGTCTGGAGCTGGCCGACACGGTCCAGCGAGGCCTGCAGCATCTCCCCGAATTTCACCCCGGAGCCTTCGGCCGGCTCTTTCATCGGCAGGGACCAACCCACTTTTTCGCCCATTCCTGACACCAATCCGATCTCGTTCATAATGATCTCCTTAATTACTCAGGCGTTTAGGCTGAAGGGCAGTACCGATCACGCATATTTCTTCCTTCAGCCTATCGACCTTCAGTCTATCTCATTGCTATTTCCCGATTTCCAAGGCCTTCAGGGCCATGTCCTTGGAAGCCTTCACGGCGGCCACGTTGGCTTCGTAACTGCGGGTGGCGGATATCATGTTGACCATTTCTTCCATCATGTTCACGTTGGGCAGCCGGACGTATCCCTGCTCGTCGGCGTCGGGATGTCCGGGGTCGAATTTCAGAACCGGCGGACGGGGATCATCGAAAACTTTGACGGCGCTGACATCGGCCGGCCGGCGGCCTTGGCGGGACTGCAGCACATCGCGGAAAGAGCCCGACTTCGACCGCGCCTCGAAGACCACCTCCTTGCGGCGGTAGGGGCCGCCTTCCGGGGTGCGCGTCGTGTTCACGTTCGCCAGGTTGGCGGAGATGAGATTCATGCGCATCCGCTGGGCCGAGAGGCCCGAGGAACTGGTGCGCAGGGCATCATAAATGTCCATGTCATTTACCTCCCTGGATGGCATTCAGCAGGCTTTTGAATTTCATAGCGATCAACTGGGCGGACGTCTTGTATTTGATGGTGTTCTCGGACAGATCGCCCATCGTCCGATCGAGGTCCACGGTGTTGCCGTCGGCCCGCAGGCTGAGCCCGGGCGCAGCCGCGTTTCTGAGCGTGACGCGGTCAACCTCGGCCCGGCCGACGGGCAGGTGGCGGCTCTGGGTGCGCGCCAGCTGAATCCGGGCCTTGCCCGTGTCGAGTTTGCGCAGCTCTTCATCGACCGCGACCTCGAACGCCTTGTAGTTCGGCGTGTCGGCGTTGGCGACATTCGACGAGAGCGCCTGATGCTGGACGGACCGGACGTTCAGACTCTTCTGCAGCAGGCTGATGGTCCCGTCAAAAATTCCCGCAGGCGACGGCATATGGGTTCTCCTTATAGCGGTTCCGCCGGTGGATCCATTACCCGGTCATATCGAAGCAATTTTCGTACCATCACTCCGTCCCTGATTTTCGCGTGACGCGTTTCGGCTTGCGGCAGTCGTCGCGCCGTTTTCCCGGTATTCTTTGAGCTTGTTGCGCAGGGTGCGGATGCTGATGCCCAGGAGCTCCGCGGCTTGGGTGCGGTTCTGGTTCACGTGCGAGAGGGTTCCCATGATGAGTTCCCGCTCCATCTCCATCACGGTGATGCCGGTCCGAAAGATCCGCTGCGGCCCACTGCCCGGGCCGTTATCGGTCCCCGGTGTCAGCTGCAGATGCCGCGGCAGGACCGTGTCGCCGTCGGCCAGCAGCACGGCCCGCTCCAGGGTGTTTTCCAGCTCCCGCACGTTGCCTTTCCAAGGGTTCCGGGACAGCAGGTCGAGCGCCTCTGCAGAAATGCGGGCAACCCTTTTGCCCGTAACGCTGTTGAATTTATCAAGGAAGTGATGGGCCAGAAGCAGCACGTCGCCGGAGCGCTCCCGCAGCGGCGGGATGCGCAACGGCACCACGTTGATCCGGTAGAAAAGATCCTCCCGGAAGCTGCCGGCGGCAACGGCCGAGGCAAGGTCGCGGTTGGTGGCGACGACCACCCGCGCCTCGATGGGGGTCGGCATGCCGCCGCCGACGCGGTCGATTTCGCGCTCCTGGAGCACCCGCAGCAGCTTCGCCTGGAGGCTGAGCGACGTCTCGCCGATCTCGTCCAGGACGATGGTGCCCTTGCGAGCCAGTTCGAACTTGCCGATCTTGCGCGCGACGGCGCCGGTGAAGGCGCCTTTTTCATGCCCGAACAGTTCGCTCTCGGCCAGGGTGTCCGGCAGGGCCGCGCAGTTCACCGCCACATACGGAGCCTCCGGGTGCAGGCCATGGCGGTGGATGAAGGCGGCCAGCAACTCCTTGCCCGTGCCGCTCTCGCCCTGGATCAGTATGGTGGCGGTGCTGCGGGCGACCTGCCGCGCCAGCGCGAGCACCTCGAGCAGGCGGGCATCCTGAGTGACAAGCGTCTTGCGGCTCACCCGCGCGTCGAAGCTCCTGGGGCTGAGCGGTGCCTCCCCTGCGCTTTGCGTCTGCAAGGCTTTACGCACGCTCGCTTCAAAGCTCTCCATGGCAAAAGGTTTGAGCAGATAGTCGCAGGCGCCGGCCTGCATGACCTCGACGGCATTCTCGACGCTGCCCTCGGCGGTCATGACGATGACCGGAACAGGTACCCCCAGCCGTTGCACCGCCCGCAACACGTCCAGCCCGGTCACATCGGGCACTTTGAGCTCGGTGACCACCAGGCTGAATCGTGCACGGGTCAGTCTGGCCAAGGCCTCGCGCCCGCCCGCAGCGGCCTCCGCGGCAAACCCGCCACGCTGGAGCGTCTGGGTGAGTGCGGCCCGGTTGACGGGGTCGTTGTCGACGATCAGTACGGACTGGGTTTCGGAGGTCAATGCATGCATCACTTTCAACGGCGACTGAGACGTGCTCCCGCCGTCGGATTGAACCGCTGTGTTGGACCCGAATCTATTGAGCAAATAGCATGCCACCTGGCATTGCGCGGCGGCCCACGGCGGGGGCGAGAGCCGGCGCGGCATGCGCCAAGCCGCCAGGCCCCCATCCGGCCGAAATCGCCGTCAAGGGTCGCGGATGCGGCCGTCACCCCCTTGACGCTGGTTTGTAACTACTCAGGTAGATAGACCGAAGGCTGAAGGCTGAAGGGAAAAATTGATATTAGCCGCTGACAGGCGCAGGCGGCCGCAAACATTTTGCTCCGCCGACCTGGCGGAGCAAGACAGGCTCGCCCTCCGGGCCGGTGAGATGATCCGTGCTATGCGATGTGCCGGGGGACCTGCGATTGGTTCCTCGTCGCGCAGCGATAGCATTTTTTAGCTCCGCAGGTCGCGGAGCTAAAAACCTATGCAGCAGAATGCGAAAGCATTCAGCACCCGTCTGCGCCAGTCTGCATGAATCTGCGGCAAACCATTACGAATGGACAAGTTAGCGTGGTCTGTAAATTGGCTTTTCACGAGCCCATCGGCTTCGAGCTTTCAGCTTTCAGCTTTTCTCAAATCCCGCAGGGGCGCAACTGGTGCCGCTTGATCTTCTCCACCAGGGTGGTGCGGTTGAGGTGCAGCAGCTTGGCGGCCTTGTTCTTGACCCACTGAGTCTTCTCAAGCGACTGCATGATGAGCGCTTTCTCGAACTCCGTGACGGCGCTGGTGAGGCAGATGCCCTCCTCGGAAATCTCCAGCACGGCCGGCGCTTCGGCCCCCCGCGCGCCGGTCTTGAATTCCGGCGGCAGGTCGCGGCGCGTGATGGTGCCGGTGGCCTTGAGCACAACCATCCGCTCCACCAGGTTTTTCAGCTCGCGCACATTGCCCGGCCAGCGGTGAGCCATCAGGTCATCGAGAACGTCTGCGCTCAGGCCGTTCACTTGGCGGTGGTTCTTGCGGTTGGATTCCGTGAGGAAGTACGCCGCCAGGTGGGGGATGTCCTGGGTGCGCTCGCGCAGGGCCGGCAGCATCATGGGGATGACGTAAAGCCGGTAGAAGAGGTCCTCGCGGAAATTGCCCTTCTGCACTTCCTCCGAAAGATCGCGATGGGTGGCGGTGATGATCCGCACGTCCACCTTGATGGTCTTGGAACCACCGACCGGCTCGAATTCACCCTCCTCCAGCACCTTCAGGACCTTCACCTGCAGGTCGGCGCTCATGTCGCCGATTTCGTCCAGAAACACGGTGCCGCCGTCCGCCAGTTCGAACTTCCCGGGCTTGGTGGCGGTGGCCCCGGTGAAGGCGCCCTTCACATGCCCGAAGAGCTCACTCTCCAAAAGGTTTTCCGGAATGGCGCCGCAGTTGATCGATATGAACGGCTTCGCGCAGCGCCGGGATTTTTTGTGGATCGCTCGCGCCACCAAACCCTTTCCGGTGCCGGTCTCGCCGTTGATGAGGATAGTACTGTCGCAGTCAGCCACTTTCTCGATCAGCCCGAAGATCTCGAGCATGCGGTGGCTGCGGCCGATCATATCGTCGAACCGGACCATTGGAGAAGCAGCTTCCGCATCGGCGGCCGGCGCGGAAAACAGATCCATTTGCTCTGAACCGGACTTGCGGGCAGTGGCCTTCTGCACGGCGATCTCCTTTTCAGGTGCACCCGCGCGCTAAACCCCATCGCGCGCGGGAGATTGCGGTCACGCGTAAAGCGTTCCGCTCAGAACTGGCAACGCATCGGCAGTTCAGCAATATTCGTGCCGGAAGGGTCACCGGGGTGGAGAGGCGGGGCGATGTCGCAGGCAGGCCGGCGCCGGGGGCTGCTGGCCGCACGCAAGGAATGGGGAGAGGAAAGATCGGCACCTACAATATTTTGCGCAGACTGCTTAAAATGCGCGTACCGGATAAAACGGCAGGCGGTCGTCGCCGGCACAAGGCAAACCGATCGAGAGGGTCTGAAACAACCTTAAACTCTTTGCGTTCTGCAAACAAAAAAATCGCGACTCAGCGTCGGGGATGGGCTGCGGCCGCAACAAATCTGCGGTCTCCACGCCTACTCTTCTCGCTTCGCGGAGGGTAATCCTGATACCCTTGTCGGTATCAGCTTGAAATAGTGATAGATCCACAAAGAACCGACAGGCCGTTCATGGGCGCCGGCGGGCTCGACCCAACTGCATGCCCGCTCAACCCAAGCGACCCGGGGATTGTGCATTTTGCAAAACAAGCGTCCACATTTTGCAACAAACGGTAGATTTCAGTTCAGGCCAAGGCCGCAGCGATTTCGCAACCGCAGGCGTAGTCCTTCTACACCGAGGATTGCGAAGAGCGAGAACGCCGGCATGGGCCGAAAGATGCCGTTTATGGATGGACACTACCTAAGTCGAATCACATCGCGGCCCTAGCCTCCTCGATCGACTGGGACGTCGTGATCTGGCTAGTTTCCTGAAACCCCTTCAACTCTTCGCCCTGTTTGGCGTTGGCGACCAGCTTCACAGCGACGTTTGCCTTCTGGCACTGCTGGAACACAGTGATGATCAGTTTGATCAGCGACACGTTGGTTTCAGATACCCCGCCCATGTCCAGGACCATTTTCTTCAACTGAACGGCCGCCATATCCTTGATTTTGACCTGGAGACTGCTTTCGACTTCCACGGCGACCGGCCGCAGAACCTTTGCGGGCAGGGTCAGGACGACAACGTCCTCGACCTGGATAAAGTATCTGCCCGGCTTCTTGTCATCGGACTCCTCCGCCTTGGCGTCGAGCGGCATGATCTTGCGCACGCGGTCGATCAGGTCCTCGCCCTTGAACGGCTTCACCATGTAGTCCTTGACACCCTGCTTGACGATGTTCAAGACGTTGTCCTTGCCGGACTCGGCCGTCAGCATGATGACGGGGATGTTCTTCAAGTCCGCATCCCCCTTCAGCCGTTCGAGCATCTCTGTTCCGGTCATGACCGGCATGGTGATGTCGAGGATGATCAGGCCCGGTTTTATTTTTGCGGCGGCGGCCAACCCCTCCACCCCGTTTTCAGCCTCGGTGATCTCGCAATTATAGTTTTGAAACGCCTTCTTGACGATCATGCGGATCGTCTTGCTGTCGTCGACGGTCAACACTTTCAACGCCATGGTGATTCTCCTGCATGATGAATTGGCAGCGCAGATGTCACCGCACTCACAGCCCTTATCGGCAGGTTGTCCCACGAACTGAAGGATATTTTTGTTACTACTCAGCTATCTGAAATCACTCTTAACCACGAAATGCGAGGGAGGGAGTCGCTACTCTGGGGTTTAGGCTGAAGACTGAAGGGCGGGTACTGAAGGGCGATGGGGAGGAAAATTTCTGCGTCCGTCTGCGGCTAATACCAATTTATTGGTGTCCTATCCCCCTATAATTTCGTCCAATCCCTCAATAACAAGAGATAGTTCTTCCTCAGACGCGTGCGCAATCTTTCTTCCGATGCGTTTCACCGAAAGAGTTCGTATCTGGCTGATTTTGGCCCATGATTTACTGGGAAGACTTGGATCCCCGAGTTCCATTGTCAGTGGGAATCCAGCGCGTTGGGATTGGCTCGTAATGGCAACTGCAATGACTGTCCCAGACCGTTCGTTGAACACATTGTGGCTCAAAACAAGAACAGGGCGTAACCCGCCCTGCTCACTTCCGATGACTGGATTCAAATCCGCCCAACGGATATCGCCCCTTAATATCGCGGCCATTCTTCCAACTCCGCTGAAAGCCCTTCCTCGGCTATGGCTTGCTCAAAGGCTCGATCCAGCTTCGCGCATTCCTGGGCCAACCGCCTCTTATCAAGGCGGATCAACTTATCTTCAATAGCCTCTTGGATGGCCTTGCTACGATTTGGGAAAACATTGGATTGCACCAGAAGGTCAAGTCGACTCAAAATTTTATCATCAATGGTAATTGCTATCTTTGATGTCGCCATGGGGATCACCTCCGGTATGATATTATATCACACCGTTTCGGTTTTCAAGCGCAAATTGAAAAAATTGAATTTTGTCAGCTCAGAAAGGAGCGGATGTCGTCGAACTCGGTCAGCATGGAGGCCATGATGGCGTCGACAGCACCCGTCTTTAGCTTCAGCAGCCCCCAGGCGGCCTTGTCCAGGGGTGGCACCTTATCGTCGCCGCCGGAGCCGAGATCAAGGGCCCGGGTGAAAATGTCGGCCAGGTGCACGACGGAAGCTTCCACGCCAAACCCCTCGGCGGCCGCCGGGGTGTGATGCCGAGCGATGACACTCACCAGCTTCGCCGGCAGGTTCCAGCGCTCGGCCAGGAGCCGGCCGATGTCCGCGTGAGTGCACCCCAGCAGCTCCTGTTCGGCCGACGAGATCAGCACGCCCTCGGCCCGGACGCGCTCCGCAATCCGGGCAAACTCGCCCGGCAGGAACATCATCTCGACGATCTTGCCGATGTCGTGCAGCAGTCCGGCGACGAAGAGCTCCTCCAGCTTGTCGTGCCGCAGGAAATTGCCTATCGTCTTGGCGCCGATCGCGCAGGCGAGCGAATGGTCCCAGAGCTGCTCCTGATCGCGCCGGACGTGCGCGCTGCGCGCGGGAAACAGGTCCAGGACCGAGGTCGTCAGCAACAGGTTGCGGATGGCGTCGAACCCGAGCAGCACGATGGCCGCGGTGACGGTGGAGACGCGCTGGGGGAAGCCGTAAAAGGACGAGTTGACGAGCTTGAGCAGCCGCGCCGTCAGCACCTGGTCGTCCGTGATGATGATGGA
>DATITS010000015.1:0-4749 GCA_035467535.1 Desulfobacterales bacterium | reverse complement strand
GGCTTCCAGCCACGATCATCACGGCAAGATGCCGCTCCCACAGGGCTGAAAAAGACGACTTCATCGGAAAGCAGAACTGGACCGCATTCAACTTTCCAGGAGCGGGCTACCATACACCGCCCCCTCTTCAAAAGCCATCGCCGCATGCCGTCCGGCGGTTGCGTGAAGGGATTGACAAGCGGGGATGAGATGGTCTAAACATGAACGAGCGCTCGCTCATTTTGGTTGAACTCCCTCAGCACGCTCCAGCTCTTCGCCGCGACCGGTCTCCGAGCGCCAATGGCTCCAGGAAAATGTAACTGCTCAGGAAGATAGACCGAAGGTGGATAGACTGAAGGAAAAGACATGCGCGATCACTGCTACCCTTCAGTCTTCAGCCTAACCGCCTATGTAGTCATCAATCCTATCAGGAGGTCGGCATGAGTGAGGACGTGTTGCTGGTCAAAGAGGCAGACGGGGTCGTGACGCTGACGCTGAACCGGCCCGAGGTCATGAATTCGCTGAACTTTCAGCTCTTGTTCGCGTTGCGGGATGCGGTCGAGAGTGTCCGTTTCCGGCCCGATATCCGGGTCATCATCATCACCGGCGCCGGCGACAAAGCTTTTTGCTCCGGGGCGGATTTAAAGGAGCGCGCCACCCTGGCCCCGGAAAAAGTCCGCGAGTATATTTTTACGATCCGCAACCTCTTCACCGCGATCGAGCAGCTGAACAAGCCGGTGATCGCGGCGGTGAACGGCATCGCTCTCGGCGGCGGTACCGAGCTTGCCCTGGCGAGCGACATCCGCATTGCCTCGAAAACCGCGACGATGGGGTTGACCGAAACGCGACTGGCCATCATCCCGGGGGCGGGCGGCACCCAGCGGTTGCCGCGGCTGGTGGGTCGGGGAAAGGGCAAGGAGCTTATTTTCACCGGCCGGCGGGTGGATGCGGCCGAGGCCGAGCGCATCGGGCTGGTGAACCAGGTCTGCGAACCCAAGAACCTGCTGGAGGAGTGCCGTAAGATGGCTGCCATGATCTGCGAGACTGGGCCCATCGCCATCGAGCAGGCCAAGTACGCCATCAACCACGGGATCGAGGCCGACATCGCCACGGGGCTTGCGATCGAATCCAATGCCTACTGGGTGACCATCCCGACCGAAGACCGCCTCGAAGGGCTGGCGGCGTTCAAAGAGAAGCGCAAGCCGGTGTACAAGGGGAAATGAAGGGTCAGGGTTCAGGGCTCAAGGTTCAGGGAGAAGATTTTATATTGATTTTTTCCTCTTGGCCACTCGAACCTTTTGAGATTTAAAAGGAGACTATCACCCAATCTTTATCAAACGCGACTATTATGAAGAAAGGGAAAAAATCATGACCGAGTACGATTATTGGAAAATTTTCCCGCGAATGCCCAGAAAAGTGACGCTGGGCGACATCACGGTCCGGGACGGCTTTCAGCATCTGGAGAAGTTCATTTCCACCCGGGCCAAGATCTTCTACGCCGAGGAGATGATATTTGCCGGCTGTAAGAACATCGAGGTCACCAACCTCGGCAACGCCTTTCTGATGCCGCAGTTCAGCGATGCCGAGAAGGTGCTGGCCCACTTGCGCAGCGACCGGTTCCGGGAGCGCTGCGCGAAAAAGGGCATCAACATCGACGATGTCTGCATTACGGCTGTCACCATCCGCGAGCCTGGCGTGGACCGGGCGATCGAACTGCGCAAGCAGGGCGTCGGCCCGGACCGGCTGCTGATGATGGTGTCGACGGAAGAGGAGCACCATTTTGCCAATTCCGGCTGCACGCTGCCGCAGTACTGGAAAGAGTGCGAGCGCGCCATCCAGAAGTGCAACGACGCCGGCATGAACATGTGCGGTACGGTCAGCACCATCTGGGGCAGCCCCATCGCCGGGGCGACTGAGCTCAAGGATGCCGTGGAGTTCACCAAGCGCTGGCTCGAGATCGGCGCCGCCGACATCGAGCACGCCGACCACGACGGCAGCGCCTCGGCCCCTCAGGTGTATCGCTACTTTTCGATGATCCTGGACGAGATCCCCGACACCCGTGTCCACATCGCTCACTTCCACGAGACCAAGCGCGTGGCCTCCGCCTCGGTGCTGGCCGCGCTGCAGGCCGGGATCACGCATTTCGAGGGAACGCTCGGCGGCATGGGCGGCCAGCCGGCCAACTTCCTGGACGACTGCCCGGTGCCGGGAACGGGCGAGTACTACTACGAGGACCCGCGCTACGTCGGGCTGACCTGCCTGGAGGACATGCTGGTGCAGATCGACGAGATGGGCATCGAGCACGGGTATAACGTGAACCGCGTGCTGTGGCTCGGCCGCCAGATCGAGCGGACGGTGGGCCATCGCCTGCGCAGCGAAGCCGTCATCAACGGCCGCACGCTCAAGGAGGGGCATCCCAAGTTCGCCCGCCCGGGGCTTAAAAAGCTTAAAGATAAACTGGGCGAAAAAGCGGGCCAGAAATTCCCGGGCGAATGGGGAGAGAGCGCGCGGTTGCCGGAGAGGCACCGAGTTAGTTACTAATTCGGATCATTTTCATCCATTCAGAGAAAGCCGTAAAGGACAATGACAAAAAACTCAACCCCGATGAAAGCGTCGATTCAGGAGAAATCTCCTCTCTGGCATACGCTGCCTTGCGAGGTCGTCTTTTCCGATCTAAACTCCACACCTGCCGGTTTATCTGGATCTGAGGCGGTTCAGCGTTTGGCGCAATATGGCCCGAACGAGCTGCAGGCCTCCCACGGAGTATCACCGTGGGCGATATTGTTGGAACAGTTCAAAAATATCTTGATATTGATCCTTCTCGCCGCGACGGTGGCTTCTGCCTTTCTGGGGCATGCGGTTGAAGCCATCGCGATAACGGTCATTGTCTTATTTGCCGTGGTGTTGGGATTTGTACAGGAATACCGTGCCGAGCGCGCGATCGAAGCCCTGCGCAAGATGGCTGCGCCGACGGCAAACGCACTGCGCGACGGCAAAGAAGTTGCACTCCCTGCCCGCGATTTAGTGCCCGGCGATGTTTTTCTCCTGCGCGCCGGCGACAAAGTGCCGGCCGATTCAAGGCTATTTGAGTCTGTCAATTTGCAGGTTGAAGAGGCGCCGCTCACAGGCGAGTCCGTTCCGATCGAAAAACATGCCGGTCCCATAAACGGCGAACTGACAATCGGCGACCGAAAAAATATGGTTTATGCCGGCACGGCGGCCACCTATGGCCGCGGCCGTGCGGTGGTTGTCGCCACGGGAATGAACACCGAGTTCGGCAAGATTGCGCGGATGATCCAGACGATTGAAGCCGGCAAGACCCCCATGCAGGAGAATCTCAATCGGTTGGGTCACGTGCTGGCGCGTGCCGCCTTCGTTATCGTGGCGCTCATTGTCGCCCTCGGCTTGTTCCGCGGGACCCCTTTTATCGAGATGTTGATTTTCGGTATTGCACTGGCGGTAGCCGTTGTCCCGGAGGCACTACCCGCGGTGGTCACGATTTCACTTGCCCTGGGTGTGCAGAGAATGGTCAAGCGCAATGCTCTCATCCGCCGCCTTCCGGCAGTTGAAACGCTCGGCAGCACATCGGTGATCTGCTCCGACAAGACCGGTACGCTAACGAAAGATGAGATGACGGTGCGCCGAATCTTTGTGGGTGGGAAGCTGCTGGAAGTCTCCGGGGCCGGCTATGAACCGCGCGGCCAGTTTTCATACAACGAATCCGTCATGGAACCACCCGACACCTTAAAATTGCTGCTGCAAGCCGCCACATTGGCCTCAGATGCGGATGTCGTTTACAATGATTTGGATAAGCGCTGGCAGATCAAGGGGGACCCCACAGAGGGCGCTTTGGTAGTTGCCGCCGCAAAAGCCGGTTTGAAGAAAACCGATCTCGAGTCGCGATTTCCCCGCGTCAAAGAAATCCCGTTTACCTCCGAAACTAAACGCATGACCACGCTGCACGATGCACCGGCCGGGGTTGTCGCTTACGCCAAAGGCGCCCCGGAAATGCTTCTTAACTCGTGCGCTCTGCAATTGACCGAATCGGGAGAAACGCTGCTCGATGCCGCAGGCAAGGAAAAGTTCCTGGAAGCGGCCCGCCGGATGGCCATGGAGGCACTGCGCGTATTGGCAATTGCCTACAAACCCGGCGCAGCCATTGAAGACGCTGAGCGCGAAATGACATTCCTCGGTTTGGTGGGCATGATTGATCCGCCGCGCCCAGAGGCAAAAGCCGCGATTCAGACGTGCGAGCAGGCCGGTATCAAAACGGTAATGATTACCGGAGACCATCCACTCACCGCGCAGGCGGTAGCCCGCGAACTGGGTTTGCTCAAGACCGGCCGAGTCGTTACCGGCGCTGAACTGGAAGCGATGAGCGATGTCGAATTCGAACGTGAGGCAGAGAAAATCGATGTCTATGCGCGCGTTTCTCCGGCACATAAGCTTCGCGTGGTGAGCGCTCTGCAAAAAAAAGGCCACATTGTCGCAATGACGGGCGATGGCGTCAATGACGCACCGGCGCTAAAGAAGGCCGATATCGGTGTCGCGATGGGAATTACCGGCACGGATGTATCCAAAGAGGCCGCCGCCATGACGCTCACCGACGACAATTTCGCTTCTATCGTGGCGGCGGTGGAAGAGGGTCGGGGCATTTTCGGCAACTGCAAAAAATATCTTATGTACCTTCTCTCCGCAAATACCAGTGAACTCCTTATTATGGTAGGCGCCGCTCTGTTGGGGCTGCCCATGCCGTTGACCGCGGTTCAG
>DATITS010000014.1:0-2565 GCA_035467535.1 Desulfobacterales bacterium | reverse complement strand
CTAAAAACACTTTTTGGCCTTTCGCAGCGGCATGCGCGTATAACTAAGGTTGGTGCTACGCAAAAGGCCGTCATGACCGATGGCTTTCTACGAAGCCATCAGGGATGGATCGGGGGCTTGGTGGAACTGCGGCTCGGGGGTGTGGTCGTCGTCGTCGGCAATTACGGTAGCGGCAAGTCCGAGGTGGCCATCAACCTGGCAGCCTTCCACCGGCAGGCAGGGTTGCGGGTGCGCATTGCCGACCTCGACCTGGTGAACCCCTACTTCAGGTCGCGCGAGGCCCGGGGGGCGCTTGTGGAACTGGGCATCGAGGTGGTGCTGCCGCCGGATGCCTACCTGCAGGCCGAGCTGCCGGTGCTCAGCCCCATGGTGGCGGGGATCATCCGTCAGCCGGGCGAGTTGGCCATTCTCGACGTCGGCGGCGACAACGTCGGCGCCATGGTGCTGGCGGCCCTGGGGGACGCCTTTGCCGCCGCCGCCATCCCGCAGGTGCTGCAGGTGGTAAATCCCCTGCGGCCCGCGACCGGAACTCACGAGGGCTGCCTGAAGATTCGCCGGGAGATCGAGGCCGCGGCCCGGCTTCCCGTGACCGGCCTGATCGGGAACGCCAACCTGATCGACGAGACGACACCGGGCGCGATCACCGACGGCTATGCGTTCGTGCAGGGGTTGTCGGAAGCGAGCGGATTGCCGGTCGTGTGCATCACCGTGGCCGAGGAGTTGCTGCCGCAGGTGGATGCCTCGCGGTTCGCCTGCCCGGTGCTCCCGATCCGCCGGCAGCTCGTGCCGCCGTGGAAGAAGGCCGGCCGACTGTGACGCCCGTGCGCCGTCCGGCGGGCAACGAACAACGACATGTAACTCAGGCAGACAGACTGAAGGTATTTAGATAGACTGAATGAAAAAATTTGCGCGATCATTTTTGACCTTCAGTCTTCAGCCTAAACACCTGTGTAATTACCAAGAGGGATTGAATCATGGCGTATGAACATGTTGTCGACAAGGAGCGCTGCAAGGGGTGCGGCCTGTGCGTTACGGTCTGCCCGAAGAACGTTCTGGAGATCGACAAGGAGATGAACACCCGGGGCTATTTCCCCGCCTGCCAGGCCCGGCCGGAGGACTGCATCTTTTGCGCCATCTGCGCCACGATTTGCCCGGATGTCGCCATTTCGATCAACGAGATCGCCGGCCAAGCCGCCGGCGCCGCCAAACGGAGGAAGTAAGATGGGCAAGGTGCTGATGAAGGGTAACGAAGCCATCGGCGAAGCGGCCATCCGGGCCGGCTGCCTGAACTATTTCGCCTACCCGATCACGCCTCAGTCCGAGGTGGCCGAATACCTCTCGAAGCGGCTGCCGGAGGCGGGCGGCGTCTTCCTCCAGGGAGAGAGCGAGGTCGCAGTCTCCTACATGATCTTCGGGGCCTCTGCCTGCGGGGCGCGAGTGTTCACCACCTCGTCGAGTCCGGGGATCAGCCTGATGTCCGAGGGCATCAGCTACATCACGGCCGCCCAGTGTCCGGCGGTGTTCATCAACATCATGCGAGGCGGTCCGGGCCTCGGCGGCATCCTGCCCTCCCAGGCCGACTATTTCCAGTCGGTGAAGGGCGGCGGACACGGGGACTACCGGCTGCTGGTCATGGCGCCGGCAAGCGTCCAGGAGGCCGTGGAAATGACGATGACGGCCTTCCCCCTGGCCGAGAAATACCGCAACCCGGTCATGATCCTGGGTGACGGTCTGATAGGCCAGATGATGGAGCCGGTGGAGTTTCCGGATCAGCTGAAAAGCGAGCCGTCGAACAAGGACAGCTGGGCCACCAACGGCATGGACACACGCGGCAGCGCCACGCGCAACCTGGTGAAGACGCTATACCTCGTTCCCGAGGAGCTCAACGCCCACAACCTGAAATTGAAGGCCAAATACGACCGCATGATCCGCGAGGAGATCCGCTGGGAAACCTACAACCTGGAGGCGGACTACCGCGTGCTCATCGTGAGCTACGGCACCATGAGCCGCGTCTGCCGCACGGTCATCGACAACTTCAAGGCCCAGGGCATCGAAATCGGCATGGTGCGGCCCCAGACCCTCTTCCCGTTCCCGAAACAGGCCATCTACGACGCCGTGGCCAAGGCGAGCTGCCGGGCCGCCATCAGCGTCGAGATGAGCATGGGCCAGATGGTGGAGGACGTGGAGCTCAGCGTCAAGGGTCTCAAGCCGGTCCACTGGTACGGCAAGTGCGGCGGCGATGTGCCCACCCCGGAAGAAGTGATGGAGGAAATCTCGAAGCTGATGGCTTCGTAAGTTAATTTCTGCGGCGGGCTATACCGCGCAGCTGCCGCAGAGCACCTCATCCCGCTCGAAACTGAAAGCCGGGCCGACACCTGACAGGAGCAGAAATTATGGGAAAAGCATTTCATCGACCTGAAGCGTTGGCCGACGTGGTCACGCACTACTGCCCGGGATGCACCCACGGGGTGGCCCACCGGCTGGTGGCCGAGGTCATCGACGAGCTGGGCATCCGCGGCCGCACCGTCGGGATCGCCCCGGTGGGCTGCGCGGTGCTGTGCTACA
>DATITS010000013.1:0-28724 GCA_035467535.1 Desulfobacterales bacterium | reverse complement strand
TTCACCCGCGATGCCGCCAGTCGCCGCTACCTCGCCGAGCTTCTGGACGCGCTGGACGGGCTGCCCCTGGCGGTCGAGTTCCGCCACGTCTCATGGGCCGCGGACCGGGTGTTTGCCGAACTCGAGCGCCGCCGCGCCACGCTCGTGACCGTGGACGCGCCGGAGCTTCCGGGCCTTTTTCCGCGGCTCGACGTGGTCACCAACCCCAGCCTCTTCTACGTCCGCTTCCACGGCCGCAACGCCCGGGGCTGGCGCTCGGGCAACATGCAGAAGCAATTCGACTACGACTACACGGATGAAGAACTGCGCGCGTGGGCCGACGGCCCCCTCTCCCGCATGGCCGGCCGGGCGGCGGAAGGAGTCCTCTTCTTCAACAACCACGTCCGCGCCCAAGCGCCGCGCAATGCTGCGCAACTCGCACGCCTGCTCGCGGCGGCTTCGTAATAGGCCCAATGCCGGCGTTGCACTTTGTCCCGCGCTCGCTGCGGCGTACCGCTCGAGCTGAAAGCTCAAAGCTGAAAGGGGAAAGGGAACGGTTTTTAATCCTATTCGGTATAATTCCCCGCAGCTTGCGGCGGGGATGGTTTATTCTTTTCCTTTGAGCTTTGACCTGCGACCTTCGAGCTTATTTGATTCATGGACCGTGCCATCATCCATCTGAACGTGGCCGACTTCGCCGTGGCGGTGGAGCGGGCCATGGACCGCCGGCTTACCGGCCGGCCGGTGGTCATCGCCCGGGCGGGCGCGGAGCGGGCGGCCGTCTACGACATGAGCGAGGAGGCCTTTCGGGCCGGGGTCCGCAAGGGCATGACGCTCGCCCAGGCGGTGCGCCGGTGCCGAGACGCCCGCATCCTGCCGCCGCACCCCGAGCGCTACGAGCAGGCCATGCGGGCCCTGCTGCAGCGCGCCCTGCCCTGCTCCCCGCGCATCGAGGCCGGCGAGAACGACGGCCACCTCTTCATCGACGCGACCGGCACCGGCCGCCTGCTCGGGCCGGCCATGGATGTGGCCTGGCGCCTGCGCCGGGAGATCCGCACCCACCTCGGCCTCGCCCCGATCTGGTCGGTGGCCCCCAACAAGCTTACGGCCAAGGTGGCCACCCGCCTGGTCAAACCCGAAGGCGAGTACATCGTCGCGGCGGGCGAGGAGCAGCCGTTTCTCGCCCCCCTGCGCCTGGAACTGATCCCGGGGATCGAACGGGACGACCTCTCCCGCCTGCGCGAGTTCAACCTGACTCGGGCCCGCGACGTCGCGGCCCTGCGTCTGGAAGAGCTGTGGGTGCCGTTTGGAAGCCGCGCCATGTTTCTCTACGAAACCGTGCGGGGCATCGACCCTTCCCCAGTGCTTGCGGTCGGGGAAAAACCGCCGGCCGTCGCCGCAAGCCACGTGTTCGCCACCGACACCAACGACACCGACACCCTGCTCGCAGCCCTCTACCAGCGGGTGGAGGAGGTCGGCAGCGAGCTGCGCCGGCGGCGGCGGGCAGCGCGGCGGGTGGCCGTCGTGCTGGACTACTCCGACGGCGCGCGCTGCATCCGCCAGGCCGCCGCCCGGCCCGCGACCGCCAACGACATCTCCCTGTTCGAGACCGCCCGCAAGGCCCTGTTCCTGGCCTGGGCCCGGCGGGTGCGGATTCGGCACCTGCGGCTCGTCTGCGACCGGCTGGTGTTCCCGCCGGCCCAGCTCGCGCTGTTCGGCGACGACCGGCAGCAGGCCGAAAAACACGACCGCCTCATCGGCGCCATGGACGCCGTCCGTTACCGCTTCGGCGGCAATGCGCTGCAGGTCGGACGAACCTTGGCGGCACAAGAAGAATTTTCATCGCAAAGGTGAAAAATGTGAGTATTCGCTGCAGACAGGCGCAAACATTTTTCTCCGCCGACATGGCGGAGGAAAACAGGCTCGCCCTCCGGACAGGTGAGATGAGCCGCGCCAGGCGAAGTGCCGGGGAGCTGCGAATGGTTTTTAATCGCGAAGCGATAGTATTTTTTAGCTCCGCAGGTCGCGGAGCTAAAAACCCATGATCCCTCTCGTCGTCCGCTCCCACTACTCCCTCATGTGGGGCACGGCCTCGCCCCGGCGGCTGTGCCGTGCGGCGCGGCAGTTGGGCTATGACCGCCTGGCGCTGACCGACACCGACAACCTCTACGGGCTGTGGCCGTTTTTGACGGCCTGCCGCGAGGAGGGCATCACCCCCATCATCGGGGCGGAGGTCACCGACCCCGGCCGCGGCCAGCGAGCCGTCTGCCTGGTCGAGACCGAAGAAGGCTACCGCAACCTCTGCCGACTGCTCACCCGTCGGCTGCTCCAGGCGGAAGCGTTCGATCTGCAGGCCGACCTCCCCGCCCGCGCCGCCGGCCTGACGGTGCTGACCACGCATCCCGGCCTGCTCCAAGCCTGGCATGCCGCCGGAGTTTTTGTGGTGGCGGCCATGCCGCGCCGACCGCTTCCATCCACCCACCCGCTGCGCACCGCCGCCCGTCGATTGGGAGCGCCGGCAGCCGCCACCCCCGGCAGCTTTTTTCTGCGACCGGACGACATGGCCGTTCACCGCATCCTGCGGGCGATCGCGCTCACCACGTGTCTCTCCCGCCTTGGGCCCGGGGATACCGCCCCGCCGGAGGCCTGGCTCGCCCCCCGGGAAGAGTACGCGCGGCGGTTCCTGCCCTGCCCGGAGGCGGTTTCTGCCACTGCCACAATCGCCGCGCGCCTCACCTTCACCGGCCCCAATTTTGGAACGGTGCTCCCGCCCCTTCCCGGGCTGGATGGGCTTGCTGCCGCCGACCGGTTGCGGGCGGAGGCCTATGCCGGCGCTCACCGCCGCTACGGGGACGAGCTTTCCGAAGCCGTGGTGGATCGCCTGGAGCGGGAACTCAAGATCATCGCGGCGATGGGCTTTGCCGCCTACTTTCTGATCGTGCGCGACATCGTGGCGTTGAGCCCACGCACCTGCGGCCGCGGCTCGGGTGCGGCGTCGCTTGCCGCCTACTGCCTCGGCATCACCAACGTCTGCCCCCTCAAGCACAACCTCTACTTCGAACGCTTCCTCAACCCGGGCCGCACGGACCCGCCCGACATCGACGTGGACTTCGCCTGGGACGAGCGCGACGCCGTGCTCGCGGCCGTGCTCGCGCGCCACCACGGCCACACCGCCATGGTGGCAAACCACGTCCGCTTCCAACCGCGCATGGCGGTGCGCGAAGTCGCCAAGGTCTGCGGCCTGACCGCGGCCGAGATCGGCCGCGTCGCCAATCGCCTGCCCTGGTACTGGCGCGCCGAGGAGGCCGATGCCGATTTGCTTGCCGAGTTGAAGAAGCAGCCCGAGCTGCAGACCGTGGAGTTCCCGCCGCCCTGGCCGGAGATCCTCGCACATGCCCAACGGATCATCGGCACCCCGCGGTATCTCTCGGTGCATCCCGGCGGCATCGTCATCACCCCGCGGCCGATCGACGAATACGTGCCGGTGGAACACGCGCCGAAGGGGGTCCCGATCATCCAGTGGGAGAAGGACGCCGCCGAGGAGGCCGGCCTGGTCAAGATCGATATCCTGGGAAACCGCAGCCTGGGAGTAATCCGCGATGCCCTCGCCAACCTAAAGCGGAACGGGGCCGCCTTTGACGAGACCCGCTGGGAGCCCGAGGACGATCTCGCCACCCAGGCCTCCGTGGCCCAGGGCCGCACCATGGGATGCTTCTACATCGAAAGCCCGGCCATGCGCCTGCTGCAGCAGAAGTCCCGCGTGGGCGACTTCGAGCACCTCGTCATCCACAGCAGCATCATCCGGCCGGCCGCGAACGACTACATCCGCGAATACATCCGGCGCCTGCACGGCGGGCCGTGGGAGCCTATCCACCCGAGGCTTACCGACGTGCTGGAAGAAACCTTCGGCATCATGGTCTACCAAGAGGACGTCTCGCGGACAGCGGTGGCGCTGGCCGGGTTCTCCCACGCCGAGGCCGACGGCCTGCGCAAGATCCTTTCCAAGAAAGACCGCAAACTGCAGCTGCAGGACGTTTCCCGGCGCTTCCGGGAAGGCGCCCAGGCGCAGGGGGTCTCCGAAGCGCAGGTGACGGCGATCTGGGGCATGATGATGAGCTTCGACGGCTATTCGTTCTGCAAGCCCCACAGCGCCTCCTACGCACGGGTCTCGTTCCAGGCGGCGTTTCTCAAAGTCCACCACCCGGCCGAGTTCATGGCGGCGGTGATCAGCAACCAGGGCGGGTTCTACAGTGCTTTCGCCTATGTCTCGGAAGCCCGGCGCCTGGGCCTTGAGGTGCTGCCGCCGGATGTGAACGCAAGCGACGTGCGTTGGACCGGAAAGCAAGCCGCCCTCCGGGTCGGCCTGCTGGCCATCAAGGACCTGGCGGCGGCCACCCGGGAGCGGATCGTCGCCGGCCGCACGGGCCGGGCCTATGCCGGTCTTGGGGATTTTCTGGAGCGGGTGCGGCCGGACGCAGCCGAACTGCGGGCGCTCGTCCACTGCGGAGCGCTCGACCGCCTCGCCCCGGGGGCCAGCCGCGTCGAACTCCTGTGGGAATCGACGCGCCGACTGCCATCCCGCGCGACCGCCGAAAGAGCGGCCCGCAACCGGTCGCTGTTCGAAGCGCCGGGCGCCGACGACCGCACCCCGCATCTGCCGCCGGACGACGCCCGCGAACGCTTGCGACGGGAGTTCGCCGTGCTCGGTTTCCTCTGCGACCGGCACCCGATCGAGCTCTACGCCGACGCCGTGCACCGGGCAGGAGCGGTCAAGGCGGCCGATCTCCCGCGCCGCATCGGGCAGCGCGTGCGCTTTGCCGGTTGGCTCATCACCGGCAAAGTAGTGGAAACCAAGCAGGGTGAGCCCATGGAGTTTCTGACGTTCGAGGACGAGACGGGGCTCGTGGAAACCACCTTCTTCCCCGAGGCCTACCGCCGCTTCTGCCACCTGCTGGACCGCGAACGGCCGTATCTGCTTTCGGGAAAAGTCGAGGAGGACTGGGGTGCGGTCACGCTGACCGTGGAAAATACGTCGGCCCTGACGGTGCCGGCAGAAACAGACCGCTGAACCGCTTGTTCGGCCGTCGTTTTTACCCGTGGGCAGCCTGACACCGACGGTCGCGTCTCTTGCGTGTTGCCATGGCCGCGGGATATGGGCCGCTTCATTTCACGTAGTCGGTGACTTCAAATGTCCGGCGTTTGACCTCGCCGTTAAACCGAGGCAATTTCTTGGCATCCTCAGCCGCAAGCGCGCGCTCCGGGGAATGCAGGGCAGTCTCCATTTCCGGGCGACTATCGAAATACAGCTCGGCTATCTGATAGAGGTCGTCGTCGGGCTGCCCCTTGCTGATCACAATGCGTTTGATCTTGGGCCAGCGGGTGACGAGGGGGAGGTGATGGGCCCAATAGTATTTGTCGAAGGCAGCTGGGTCCTCGGGCTTACCGTAGTAGAAAACGCAGAACTTGACCATTCGAATCCCTCTCTTTCCGAACCGGGTCGCACTGGCTGACGGCTAACCGGTGCGTGGCATCCGGGTTGAGCCGATGGTTGTGCGGATTAAGATGAT
The DNA here is from genome assembly GCA_035467535.1 of Desulfobacterales bacterium. Taxonomy (GTDB): domain Bacteria; phylum Desulfobacterota; class Desulfobacteria; order Desulfobacterales; family SpSt-501; genus SpSt-501. The sequence goes on along the minus strand of DATITS010000013.1, from coordinate 23,178 downwards.
TTATAGCGGTTGTCAAAATAACGTTCCAATTGTCGGGCGTTATTTTGTTACAACCACTTATGCCGCTATCCTCTTTTTCGGAAAATCATTATGACAAGCGGTATAATTTTGACCTGACAGCTTCTATCAAATTCTGCCTGTTGGGGATAGAAGTGGTTTCACAACCTCGGATCACCCCTGAGGGCAAGGCGCAGGCCGATTCGAAAGCGCAGCATACACGGCAGTATGTGAGCATTTTGAGAGGCCTGCAACGCCGCCATCGGGGGTCAGACGGGGTTATGAAACCACTTCTAATCCATTTTGCGATCTGCCGAGAAATGTGAGCGACCATCAACTCTCGAGCCGAGCGTATATGTCTCCCGAAACGATTCCTGATCCCAAGGCGCGGAGCATTTGCTCGACGCGCGGGGCATCCACCCAACCCTGACTTTCCAGGCGGAGCCTTTCCCGGAGGCTCCAACTGAAGCGATAGGCGCCCAGGCGCATCAGGCTCCGGATGCACGCCAACGCCCTGGCCTTTTCGAAGCTGATGAATTCAAACGACAGCACCGAGAGCGGACGGGACAGACCGGCCAGGGCCTGCTCTTCAGATCATTCATCTCCCTGCAACCATTGCGCGTTTTTCAAACACCAGGAGTCGGTAATGAATCAGGCCTTCCCGATAGCATTTTTGTTTGGCATCCCCGCCCAACAAGGACCTGAGATAGGGGTCGCGTTCCATCAGAGGGCCAAGTAATCTCACCAGCAGGGAAATCGCCTTGTCGCGCGGCCGGCCGAGGCGCAAATACGGAGTCAGGTTCTGATCCTTGATGAGGCGGAAGCCCTTTTCATCAGCGCGGGATTTCAGAGCCGTGCGGCCCTGCAAACCCGGCAACAGCCAGTTCCGGCGGTAAATGCCCAGCAGCCGCGTGTGCCGCGCGGAGAGCCCTCCGGGGTCCGGCTCATCGCTGAGGCAATCGTCGATGATGACCAACCGGCCGCCGGGCGGCAACAGGCCCGCTTGAACACCGAAAAACATACCGGGATCGGGGCCGTGCGCGAAGGCTTCAATGGCATAGGAAAAGTCGGCGTTGAACCGTTCGGTCGGAAGCTTCAGAAAACAGCCCTCTTCGAAATGAAACCGGTTCTTCCGGGTTTCAGGGATCCGTTGCCGGGCGCTTTCGATTTGCAGCGGGCTCAAGCTGATGCCCGTAAAGCATCGAATCCCGGGCAGCCGCCGGCCGAGATAAAAAAGGCTGCCGCCGACTCCGCAGCCCAGGTCGAGCACCCGGTTGACCGGGACGGGGCACTGTTCAATCTCGCGGGCAACCAACTCGTTGGAATAGTGCATGGCCGCGCCCAGGGACGTGACCTCGGGCGGCCACAAGGCGCCGTGGAGATTGGCGGTGCCTTCGTCCTTTCCCCACTTTAGAAAGCGCTCGGTGTTGTGGTCGTAATAGTCTCTTACCAGCCAGGCGTGTCGAGTGGTGTATGCCGGATCCATAAGCTCGCCGGAATGGGGGAGTGAACCGTCCTGATTCCTTTTTACAACGTCGTTGAGAGGGTTGGATAAACCGGTGAGGTGTAGTGGATGAGAGAGCCATACGGTGAAGGCGCAGCGAGCCACACCGGCCTCGAGTCATGCGGAGGCGGCAGCAATGCCGCAGCCGAGCAGGCTTTGTTCATTAACATTAAAATAGGCTATTCCAAATACGTATAACCATACAATCCGGATCGATAATTCGAAAGGAATTCTTTTCCTTCCTCGGCCGAAATAATCCCATTTTTAACCGACAAGGCTACCCATGTTTTAACCGTACGAACCATTCTTTTAGGATTGTATTGAACATATTCCAATACTTCGGCAACCGATTCGCCACCGATGACTTGGTCAATCTCGTACCCCTTGTCGTTAACCGTGACATGTACTGCATTTGTATCACCAAACAAATTATGCAAATCGCCCAAAATCTCCTGATACGCGCCAACCAAAAACACGCCGATATAATATGCTTCTTTTGGTTTTAACGAATGAACAGGAAGGTAATACGATAAGTTTCGTGTAGAAATAAAATTGTCGATTTTACCGTCCGAATCGCAGGTTATATCCTGCAATGTAGCCGATCGGTCGGGCTTCTCGTCGAGACGTTGAATGGGCATAATAGGGAAAATCTGATCAATTGCCCACGAATCCGGTAACGACTGAAATAACGAAAAATTACAAAAATATTTATCGGACAAAAGTTTCGGCAAATGGCGCAATTCATCAGGGATGTGTTTCATTTCTGATGTCATTTGATGCGTTTCGCGAGCAATAGACCAAAACAAACGTTCAACCTGAGCACGAGTTTTCAGTTCGAGTAAACCCAGGCTAAAACGGTCGAGTGCTTCTTCGCGAATTTGCTGAGCATCGTGCCATGTTTCGAGCAACCGGGTTTGATTGAGCGAATCCCATAGTCCGTAAAGTTCCTGAACCAGTTCGTGATCCTCGGACGAAATTTCTTCTTTGTCTTCCCACATCGAAGGGGTTGTAGTTTCCAACACCTCGAAAATCAAAACTGAATGATGTGCTGTTAGCGAACGCCCAGACTCGGTAATGATATTTGGGTGTGGAATACCGTTTTTGTCGCTCACATCCACCAATGTTGAAACAGAGTCGTTAACATATTCCTGAATACTGTAATTAACGCTACTTTCGCTATTGGCCGAGCGTGTTCCATCGTAATCGACCCCTAAACCACCACCAATATCAACAAATTCAACATTAAATCCTTTTTTATAAAGTTGCACATAAAACTGCGAAGCTTCACGAAGGGCAATTTTAATGCGACGAATTTTTGTTACCTGACTGCCTATATGAAAATGTAATAAACGAAGACAATTCTTCAACTTATTTTTTTCCAAAAACTCCATTGCTTCAAGCAATTCGCCCGATGTAAGTCCGAATTTGCTTTGGTCACCACCTGAATCTTCCCATTTCCCACTACCGGAACTGGCAAGTTTAATACGAATTCCGATATTGGGTTTAATTTTTAAACGGCGAGAAATGCTCGCGATCAATTTAAGCTCGTTAAGCTTTTCGACTACTAAAAATATTCGCTTCCCCATTTTTTGAGCCAAAAGGGCAAGCTCAATATAATCTTCATCTTTATACCCATTACAAATAATTACCGAATCATTATCGGTTGTAATAGCAATTACGGCATGAAGTTCAGGTTTAGAACCGGCTTCCAACCCAATGTTAAATTTTTTGCCATGGTTGATAATTTCCTCAACGACCGGACGCATTTGGTTAACTTTTATAGGATATATAATAAAATTGTTTGCTTTGAATTTATATTCTTCAGCTGCTATCTTAAAAGAGTTCGACATTTTTTCGATCCGGCTGTCAAGAATATCCGGAAAACGAATAAGCATTGGAGCTGCAACATCACGCAACTGAAGCTCCTCAACCAATTCTTTAAGGTCTACCTCTACACCATTTTTCGCGGGTGTAACTACAACATTACCTTTATCATTAATCGAGAAATAGTTAATTCCCCATCCATTGATATTATAAATTTCAGCCGAATCTTCAATACGCCATTTTCTCATTTATACAATCCATTATTCTAGTGTAATTTATAAAGGTATGATTGTGGTTAGACCTCTCGGCCGCCCCAAAATCGGGGTCTGGCCCTTTGCAAATAGCCAATCCAGCCCCGTAGCACCACCCTCAGAGGTTGTCAACAACCAAAATCCGGTAGCACCTGCCTGCCAATACCTGGCCGCACTTCCATAACACTCTGGCGAAAGGGGATGCCGGCGGCTGCGCACCAATTGTCGTTCAGTTAAATGAAATCACAGAAAAAAATTATTGCAAAATAAATTGGGGGTGCTATCTTTCCACATCGTCTTTCTGGGCCGGGCCAGATCCCCTTCGACGCGTTTGCAGTGTCAGGCGTCGAATCCCGGAAATCTTCGATCAAACCTGAAATCAGGACTCCTTAATGATACAAAAGATACAGGGAACGGAGAGCTTCGAGCCCAAAAAGAAGTACGGCACCGCCCTGGTGGCGCTGTCCTTCGGGAATTACCATTACCCGACCCTGCGGGTCAACCTGAACGCCTGATGTCCAATTTCGGTGCGATCCCCGTCGAGTTTGCAAATGAAAAACTTGCACGGGTCGTGGTGTTGCCAGTGCCCTATGACGAGACATCCACGTGGCTGAAGGGCGCCGATAAAGGCCCAGCAGCCATCCTCGCGGCCTCGGCCAACATGGAGCTCTACGACATCGAGACCGGCAGCGAGGTCTACCGCCGGGGCATTTTCACCGCCGAGCCCCTCACCGAAAAGCATACGCCGGAGGCCATGGTCGCCGCCGTGCGCGCGCGGGTCTCGGGCTGCCTTGCGAGGGAGCAGTTCGTCGTCACCGTCGGCGGTGAGCACTCGGTCGCGATCGGCGCCATCCAGGCCCACGCCGCACGTTATCCGGATCTGTGCGTGCTGCAGCTCGACGCCCATGCCGACCTGCGGGACGCCTACGAGGGCAGCCCGTTCAACCACGCCTGCGTCATGGCCCGGGTGCGCGAGCTCTGCCCGATCGTCCAGGTCGGCATCCGCAGCATGGACGCCGACGAACGCCGGAACCTGCCGAAAGATAGCGTGTTCTGGGCGCACGAGATTGCCGATACCGCCGGCTGGATCGACGCGGTGGTCTCGCGGCTGGCAAAGCACTGCTACATCACGATCGACCTGGACGTGTTCGACCCCGCGCTCATGCCCTCCACGGGGACACCCGAACCGGGCGGGCTGTTCTGGTACGACGTCACCCGGCTCCTGCGGGCGGTAAGCCGCCGCTGCCGCATCGTCGGCTTCGACGTGGTCGAGCTGTGCCCCGGCGAGCACAACAAAGCACCGGATTTTCTGGCGGCCAAATTGATTTACAAGCTATTGAGTTACCGGTTCGAGGGATGATCCGCCCGCAAGCGGGCCCTCATTCGATGCCGGGTGTTGAATAAACCCTCAGGAAACCATGGTGGATGGAGAAGCGGGAACTACGAAACACGCGAAAGGCGCGAAAAGGAAAACCCATCTATTTTCGTGGTTTTCGCGCATTTCGTAGTTAAAAGTGATTTCAGATAAAGGAAGCCCCATGAAAAAGAAAGAGTTGCTCAAAAAACAGGTCAAGCACGTCGACATCGCGTCGTTCAACGCGACCCCCATCATCACGGCCATGCGCGGGATGTCCTTCAGCTCGCGGGACACCGCCGCCGCGGCCGACATCTTTGAACGCATGCTCAAGGACCGGGACTGCACCATCGTGCTGACACTGGCCGGCAGCACCAGCGCCGGCGGCTGCATGCAGGTCTATGCCGACATGATCCGCTACAACATGGTGGACGCGGTGGTCTCGACCGGTGCTTCCATCGTGGACATGGACTTCTTCGAAGCTCTCGGCTTCAAGCACTACCAGGGCAGCCCCTTCGCGGACGATCGCGAACTGCGCAAAAACTACATTGACCGGATCTACGACACCTACATCGACGAGGGGCAGCTGCAGACCTGCGACATGACCGTGAAGAAAATCGCCGATCGCCTGGAGCCCCGGCCATATTCTTCTCGGGAGTTCATCCTTGAAATGGGCCGCTACCTGACCCGGCACGCCGTGAAAAAAGACTCACTCGTCGAGCTCGCCTACCGGCACAACGTGCCCATCTTCTGCCCGGCCTTCACGGATTCGAGCGCCGGCTTCGGCCTGGTCAAGCACCAGGTGGACCGCCCCGAACGGCACCTGAGCATCGATTCCGTGCGCGATTTTCATGAACTGACCCGGATCAAGATGGAGGCGAAGACGACGGGGCTTTTCATGATCGGCGGCGGGGTGCCCAAGAACTTCGTCCAGGACACGGTCATCTGCGCCGAGCTGCTCGGCCGCGAAGTCCCCATGCACCAGTACGCCGTGCAGATCACGGTGGCCGACGCGCGCGACGGCGCCTGCTCGAGTTCGACCCTCAAGGAGGCCGCCTCCTGGGGCAAGGTGGACACGACCTACGAGCAGATGGTGTTCGCCGAGGCCACCACCGTCGTGCCGCTCATTGCGAGCCACCTCTACCACCAGAAGGGCTGGAAAAAGCGCAAGCGCCGCGCGTGGAGCAAGCTCTTCGCCTAACAGCGTTGGACCCCGCCCGTGGACGGGGTCCAACGCTGTTAAAATGGTGAGCATTTTTCAGGGGCGTGCGACGGCCCCCCACCGCAAACATCATCACGCCTGAAGCGTTCCCACGAGCAGCACCACCGTCAGAGCGATCATCACCGCCGTGGTCAGCCAGGCCACGGTATTGAACACCGGCCCGTTGGTGTGGTCCTGCATCAGGTTGCGGTCGTTGACCAGCAGCAGGATGAATATCAGGACCACCGGCAGCACCATTCCGTTGATGACCTGCGAGACGTACATGATGGTGATCAGCGGCATGCCGGGCATCAGGATGATGCCCGCCCCGAGAAAAATCATCAGCGAGTAAAACCCGTAGAACTCGGGCGCCTCGACAAACTTCTTGTCGATCCCGGTTTCCCACCCCAGCCCCTCGCAGATCAGGTAGGTGGTGGACAGCGGCAGGATGGAGGCGGCGAAGAGCGAGGCGTTGACCAGGCCGAACGCGAACAGGAAGGTGCAGTAGCTTCCCGCCAGCGGGGCGAGCGAAAGGGCGGCGTCCTTGGCGGTTTCGATCGCGATGCCGTTCTTGTGCAGGGTTTCGGCGCAGACCAGGATGATGAAGAAGGCCACCACGTGGACGACGATCGAGCCCATGACGACGTCGAACCGGGCGAACTTGTACTCGTCCATTCGGATGCCTTTCTCGACGATGGAGGCTTGGAGATAAAACTGCATCCAGGGGGCGATGGTCGTGCCGACCAGGCCGATGACCATGGTCATCTCGGAGGGTGCAAGGCCCAGCCGGGGGTGGATAAACTGGTCCAGGACCTCGCTCCAATCCGGCTTCACGATGACGCCCGTGACGACGTAGGCGATGTAGAAGACGCAGGCCACCAGGAAAATCTTCTCGACCTGCTTGTACGTGCCCTTGACCACCATGGCCCAGACCAGCACGGCGCTGATGGGCACCGAGATGAATTTGCTGACGCCGAACACCTCCATCCCGGCGGCGACCCCGGCGAACTCCGAGATCACGTTGCCCATGTTGGTCAGAAACATGCCGATCATCAGGTAAAACGTGATTTTGGCGCCGAATTTTTCACGAATCAGGTCCGAAAGGCCCTTGCCGGTCACGACGCCCATGCGCGAGCACATTTCCTGCACCACGATCAGGGCGATCATGATCGGGATCAGCGACCAGATCAACTTGAGTCCGTACTGGGCGCCCGCCAGGGAATAGGTGGTGATGCCGCCGGCGTCGTTGTCCACGTTGGAGGTGATGATGCCGGGGCCCATGAGGATGAAGAAAAGGCTGAGGTTCTTCCAAAAGGGCCTGTTCGGGTTGGCCATCCATTTCCAATAAGCGTTCATGCGTCATGTCCCCGGGAATACCGAAAAACAACAGCCGAAACGCGAGACGTTTGGATGCCGGCCTGCGCCGGCAGCGCCGCCCGGATGACGGTCAGACCGCTGCCGCTCCCGCATCAACCGGCATCCGGCGCCAAGACCTCCAGCGCGCTGCGGAAGCTGATCACGCCCTTCAGGCGGCCTTGCTCGTCCACGACCGGCAGGGCCTTGAATCCGTACTTGGCCAGCAATTCGACGGCCTCGTCCTTGTCCGAGTCCGGTGCGACCGTGACCAGCCGCGAGGACTGGATGTCGGCGAGGCGCTTCTGCGGCGGGCTGGTCAGCAAGTCGCGGATGCTCACCACCCCCTGCAGCACCTCTTCCCCGTCCACCACATACACATAATCGATGACTTCCAGGTCGACCGCTTCATCCCGCAGACGCTGCCAGGCGGCGGCCGCGGTCGTGTCACGCGCCAGGCCGAGATAGGCGGTGGTCATCATGCCGCCGGCGGTCTCCTCCGGGTGAACCAAAAGCTCCCGGAGATCGTCCGCCCACTCCACTTCCATCCCGTCCAGGATTTCATCGGCGGTGTCCTGGGGCAAATCCGCCAGCAGATCGACCGCGTCGGCCGTCGACATTTCCTCGATGATGTCGGAGGCTTTCTCGACGGTAACGGTCTCGATCAGGGCTTTCTGCAGCTTGGGGTCGTCGATTTCCTCCAGGGTATCCGCCGCGGTTTCGGTGTCCAGGGCATGAAAGATCGCGGACCGGTCCCGACCGCCCAAATCCTCGAGGATGTCCGCCAACTCAGCAGGGTGAAGCTGCCCGAGCTTCTTCTGGGAGACGCTCAAATGCAGGGGCCCGGAGCCGGAAAGGAGCTGAACATACTTCCACGGGATGAAATGATCGGGCAGTTCGTACGCGAACAGCCAGCGCAGCACCGCGGAGATCCAATTTTTCCAACCCACCCGGCGCATCAGCCCCCGGAACCCCACATCCACATGCACCAGCCGCAGTTGGGATTCAAGGCACAGAAACTGGAGATCATTGACCCGGACGACCTTGGCGCCGAAGGTGTCCACGATTTGCTTGTCCAGGACCTCTTCCCGCAGAAATGCCATTTTCCCGCCGTGCTCGGGCGTTTTGGCGAGCTGAATCGAATTCGGCGAAAACATGAGTTGCGGGTCGATACGGCTCACGGCGGACCATGGCAAAAATGCCTTGGGCCCCCGCAGCCCCCGGCGGATCATCAGGCCGGTCACCACCGGATAGGGCTCGACCTTCTCGGCGACCAGGTCGACAACTTGGCCGAGGCAGCTGCCGTCCGGGTGGTAGAGCTTGCGCGTCAGGAGCTCGCTGAGGAAATAAAAATCTCTATGGGTGACAGTGACGCTCATGGGCGTGTCCCTCCGGCTTTGGCCCGTCGTGTCGTGGCCAAAGCCGGCAGGAGTGCGCGCACGCATCAAGGGCGGGTTGCTCTCCGGCTGGCGGTTCGGTCCCGGACCGACGAGACTCGATACGGCAGGCGCAATTCAAAAGCAAGCAAATTGTTTCGCCCGTTTGGCGCCGCCGGCCCGGGGGTCATTCAGGCCCCATTTTCAGGAGCCCGACGCACTTGAGGTAGGCGGTCTCGGGCATGGACAACAGGGCCGGATGGTCTGCGGCCTGCCCGCCCCGGTGGACGATCTGCGCCAGCCCCTGCTCCCGGGCGACGGCGGCGGCGAGCAGGTTGAGGAAATCGGTCTCGGTCAGGTGATGACTGCAGCTGCAGGTGATCAACAGCCCGCCGGGCCTGACCCGGCGCCAGGCCAGCCGGTTGAGCTTCTGATAGGCCTTGACCGCCTGGGCCAGGTTCTTGCGGGATTTTACGAACGCCGGCGGGTCTGCCACGACCACGTCGTAGAGCGCCTGATCGCGGGCGAGGAACTCGAAGACATCCGCCCGGACGGGCTCGGCGGCCTCGGGCGAAAACGCGTTGGCAACCAGGCCCTTTTCGAGCAACTGCAGGGCCTCCCGGTTCTGGTCGACGAAGGTCACGTGCCCGGCGCCTTCCCGCAGCGCCCGCAGCCCCCATCCGCCGGAGTAGCAGAAGAGATCCAGCACGCGGGCGCCGGGCATCTGTCGCACCCGGCGGCCCAGGAACAGGCGGTTGTCCCGCTGGTCGAGGAAGAAACCGGTCTTTTGGCCGCCGACGAGATCGGCGACAACCCGCACCCCGTCTTCGTCCACGGTCGCCTGGGCAAGGCGCTCCCGGTCTCCGATGCACACCCGACTGAACATCTCGACCGCCTCCAGCCGGCGCACACCCGTATCGCAGCGCAGCACCAGCCCTTGCAGCGCATGGCCGAACACCTCTTCGATCAGGTGCGGCACGCAGCCCTCCAGAACCGGCAGCAGCAGATCCATGCCGGCAGTCCCGCTCTGCAGGACGGCATCAGGCGGGTAGAGGTCGAGCACGAGCCCGGGCAGCAGGTCCGCCTCCGAGAAGACCAGCCGTGCTGCGCCGCCGGCAACGCCCGGCACCCGCCGCGCAAAGGCCTCCCGCAGCCGCCGGGTGAGCAGGCGTTCGAGGTCCGGCACATCGCCGAGCGTGAGCACCCGGCCGGCGATCAGGGAGTGCTTGTTGAAGTAGCCGGCCGCAACCGCCCGGCCGTTGCGCATGAAGCGGCACAGGTAGGCGGCGGCCGGCGGTTCGTCCCGGCGCTCGACCTCGTTCGAATAGATCCACAAAACGCCGGAGGCTATCTTCTTGGCGGCACGCGAGGATATCTCAACCGCAGGCCAGGCGGCGGATGACGGTTCAACGGTTTCTGCCATGGGTTTTTACTCTCTCATCATGAGGGTTGAAGGATCTTGCCACAGCTGTCATCTTAGATCAGATCGCCCCCCGGCACAACCGGATTCGGGCCGCAAAAATTTGACTCTCCGCCATCGCCATGATAAAATTTTCTTTTAAGAATGGCCTGTTATCCTTAACAAGGTGCTGCAAAACGAGCATCAGGCCGTCAGCCAAGGCGTGCGGCGTTTCGGAAAGCGCAGCATATTCATAAATATGTGAGCATTTACAAAAAACCGCACAACGCCGGATCACGGCGCGAGGCGCGGTTTTTCAACACCTTGTCAATGCCCTTCCCGAGGCATCACTCTGATCAGAGACAGCGAGCCCGCCGTTTCTGCGCTGCAAGGAGATTTCCATGAAGAAGAGCAAACTCTTCCAGTCGTGGGGCACCTTTCGCAAAGGCCTGGACGCTCAGAGCATTCAGCTCTCCTTTGCCAGCCACCTGGAATATTCGCTGTCCAAGGACCAGCACACCTCCACCAACCGCGACCTCTACCTGGCGCTCGCCCTCGCCGCCCGCGACCGGTTGATCGAACGCTGGATCAAGACCCAGCAGAAATACTACACCGACGACGTCAAGCGGGTGTATTACCTGTCCGCCGAATACCTGATGGGACGCGTGCTGGTCAACAACCTGATCAACCTGAACATGTTCGCGGAAACCCGCAAGGCCATGGAGGAGCTCTCCATCGAGGTAGAGGAGCTTGCGACCGAAGAGCCGGACATGGGGCTCGGCAACGGCGGCCTTGGCCGCTTGGCCGCCTGCTTCCTGGATTCGCTGGCAACGCTCGAAATCCCGGCCATGGGCTACGGCATCCGCTACGAGTTCGGAATCTTCGACCAGGAGATCCGCAACCTGGGCCAGGTGGAGCTGCCCGAGAACTGGCTGCGCTACGCCAACCCTTGGGAGATCTCGCACCCCGAGGTCATCTTCACCGTGCACTATTACGGCCGGGTCAAACAGACCAAGCTTCCGGACGGCAGCCTCAAAAGCGAGTGGGTCGACACAAGCGACGTCGTGGGCATCCCTTATGACTTACCGATTGCAGGCTACGGCAACAACACGGTGAACACCCTGAGGCTGTGGTCGGCCCGCGCCTCCAACGAGTTCGACTTGAACTACTTCCAGCACGGGGACTATCTCAAGGCCGTTGAGGAAAAAAACGTCTCCGAAAACATCTCCAAGGTACTGTACCCCAGCGACGAATTTTACGAGGGTCGCGAGCTGCGGCTCAAGCAGCAGTACTTCTTCGTCTCCTGCTCGATCAAGGACATCATCCGGCGCTACCTCGTCAACCACGACAACTTCGACGCCTTCCCCGACAAGGTCGCGCTCCAGATGAACGACACCCACCCCTCGCTCGCCGTCGCCGAACTGATGCGCCTGTTCCTGGACAGCTACGACATGAGCTGGGAAAAGGCCTGGGACCTCACCACCCGCACCTGTGCTTACACGAACCACACGCTGCTCTCCGAGGCCATGGAAAAATGGTCGGTGCCCATGTTCCAACGGCTTCTGCCCCGGCACCTGGACATCATCTATGAGATCAACCGGCGCTTTATCAAGGATGTCTCCATCCGCTTCATGCACGACGGCGACCGCAAACGCGACATGTCGTTGATCGAGGAGGGGCCTGAGAAGCGGGTCCGCATGGCCCATTTGGCAATTGTCGGCTCGCACTCGGTCAACGGGGTGGCCGAACTCCACAGCCGGCTGCTGCGCGAAAAAGAGTTGAAGAACTTCGACGAGATGTATCCCGGCCGCTTCAACAACAAGACCAACGGCATCACCCCCCGCCGCTGGCTGCTGGCCGCCAATCCGGAGCTGTCCCAGCTGATCACCCGTCACATCGGCAGCGGCTGGGTCAAGGATCTCTTCGAACTCAAGCGCATCGAACCGCTGACCGAGGATGCCGACTGCCGCCGGGAGTGGCGCGAGATCAAGCGCCGCAACAAGCAGCGCCTGGCGGCCCTGGCCTTCAAGATCACCGGCGAGCGGCTCGACCCGGATTCGATTTTCGATGTGCAGGTCAAGCGCATCCACGAATACAAGCGCCAGCTCCTGAACATCCTGCACGTGGTCTATCTCTGGCTGAAGCTCAAGGAGGACAAGGAATTCCGGATCCACCCCCACACCTTCTTCTTCGGCGGCAAGGCCGCCCCGGCCTACCACACGGCCAAGCTGATCATCCGGCTGATCTGCCACGTGGCCGACATGATCAACCGCGACACCGCCACCAACCAGAGCCTCAAGGTGGTCTTTCTGCCGAATTACCGCGTCACCCTGGCCGAGGCGATTTTTCCCGGCTCGGATGTTTCCGAGCAGATCTCCACCGCCGGCTACGAAGCCTCCGGCACCAGCAACATGAAGTTCGCCATGAACGGCGCCCTCACCATCGGGACTCTCGACGGCGCCAACATCGAAATCATGGAAGAGGTCGGCCGGGAAAACATGTTCATCTTCGGCCTCACCACCGAGGAGGTGGTCGCCGCGCGGCCCTCCTACCGCCCGTATGACTGTTACGCCCGCAACCCGGTCCTGAAGCAGGCGATCGACCTGATCCGCGAGGGTTTTTTCAGCCCGGATGACCGCGGTCTGTTTCAGCCGCTCGTCGACCTGCTCCTGAACGACGACCGCTACATGGTGCTGGCCGACTTCGACGCCTATCATCGCGCCCAGATGGAGATCGACGCCCTGTACTGCGACAGCGAGGCCTGGACGAAGAAGTCCATCCTGAACGTCGCCCGCATCGGCAAGTTCTCCTCCGACCGCACCATCCTCGAGTACAACCGCGACATCTGGCATGCCGAGCCGGTGCCGATCGAGCGCAACCATGTCGAGCTACAACAATCGGCTCCCGCGGCCGCCAAGGCGGACACCGCCCCGCGCCAGGCGCGAAAATAGAGAATGCCGAGGCCTCCCGCACTGCTCATCGTGCATCAAGGAGCATTGGGGGACCTCGTCTGCATCTTCCCGATCATCGTAGCACTCCGGCGCCGTTTTCATCCGGTCGGCATCCTCTGCCAAGAGCACCTGGGAAGACTGGCCGCGTCCGAGGGGCTGGTCGAGGCCTGGTTTCCGATCGAGGCCGCCTGGACCGCCTCTCTCTTTGCGGGTGCGGCCGGACTCGATGCCCGGCGCCTCCTTGCTCCGTATGCGCACTTCCTGGTCTTCTCCCGATCGGAGACCCTGGCTGCCTCCCTTCAGTGCATCGGCGGCCGCGTCTGCCGAGTCCCGCCGCGGCCGGCGGCGGACCGGCGCATCCACGTGACCGAGCATGCACTGGAGCGCATCCGGGAATGCGGCCTTCTGCCGGAGCGGGGGCCCACGCTTCCGCAAACGGCCGTTTCCGTAGCCTCCCTTGCCGAAAATAGCCGCTCGAAGACCGTCCTCATCCACCCCGGCGCCGGCAGCCCGCGCAAACGCTGGCCGCTTGCGGGGTTTCGGGACGTTGCGGCGCAGCTTCACGCCCGCAAGCTGAACCCGGAGTTCGTGATCGGTCCGGCCGAGCAGGACCTGCTGCCGGAGCTTGCGCGCCGCAACGCCGCCGTTCACCGCCCAGCCGGCACTCTCGATCTGCTGGCACGGCTGCGATCCGCCGCTGCCTATATCGGAAACGATTCCGGCGTGAGTCACCTTGCGGCCTGGGCGGGAGTTCCCAGCGTGGTGATCTTCGGGCCGACCGATCCTGCGCGCTGGCGGCCACGGGGAGACGCTGTCGCGGTTGTACAGCCGCCGCTCGACTGCAGGCCCTGCTTCGAAACTGCGACTGAAAATTGCGCGGCGGCAGACTGCTTGGCGCGGGTCACCCCCGGAGATGTCCTGGAGGCTTTCCAACGGGTTGTCCGCAGCCGCTGAATGGCTTATAGATGAAAAGATGATTCCGACTCTGCGCGCTTAGCGCCTTTGCGGTGAACTTTAATCCGGAAAACCTATGGAGATCGACCGCAAGCTCAAGGCCCTCGACCGAATTTATGCCGCCTACGCCGAATTCACCCGCGCCCAGGAGACCGCCTGCAAAACGCGCTGCCACCGGTGCTGCACCACCCATGTCACCCTGACCACTCTGGAGGCCTATACAATCTGCGCACCCCTGCCGCCCGGTGAACGCGAAAAGCTGTTCAGGCGGCTCCGCGCGGCATCCGGACTCAAGCGGTTCCACCCGGCGCTCACCACCAATGCCCTGGCCGAGTTGTGCGCCGCAGATGAGGATCTGCCTGCCGAGGACGAGGCGGCCGGCAACGAAAAATGCCCGCTCCTTTCCGAGGATCTCTGCTCGATCTACTCCCTGCGGCCGTTCAACTGCCGCTGCTTCATCTCGCGCACGCCCTGTGCCGAAACAGGCTGCGCCGACGTGGAAGACTTCGTGCTGTCGGTGAACACGCTCTTCCTGCAGACCATCGAGCACGTGGATGCCGACGGGTGCAGCGGAAACCTGCTGGACGTGCTGGAGGTCCTGACAAGTGAAGAAAGGCGCAGGGCCTGCGCCGAGGGCCGCCTGCTTTGCACCGAAAACGGCCTGATCGCCAATCGGCCCATGCCGGTGCTGATGGTGCCCCCCGAGCACCTGGGGCGGATCGAGCCGATCTTGCGCCAGCTGAGAGCGATCCGGGTATAGACACACCCGAGTGCTTCCAAAGCAGCTATAATGGAAGAGGAAAAAGGAACTACGAAATACGCGAAAGGCGCGAAACGGCAAGCCAGCACTTTCGCGTGTTTCGCGCATTTCGTAGTTAAACGTGATTTCAGACAGCTGGGCTGTGACACCCCACTTTGCTATGGCATCGAGGCGCGGAAATGTCCCTCCTCGAACTCCGGCCGACCGGCATAGCGGCTCATAAAAAGACCCGGAAGCTCACCCATCTTCTCGAAGAGGCCGGCATCGGCCGCGATCCCCGCCCGGCGCAGAGCGTTGCACAGCTCCTTCGGTCGGGGCGGGCAGCCTTTTACCGCAATCAGCTCCCGGATCACCGGGTTGTCCTTGTGGGCCTTGTACATGCATTTGCCGATGAGGATGGTCTTCCGCATCCCGGGGGTCGGCTGCATGGATTTTCCGGTCAGAACCTCCACGCCATCCCAGGGCGTGCCCTGCCAGGCATGGCGGATGGCGGACAGCATGATCCCGTTCACCGCCGAGCAGTATGTGCACATGGACAGATCGTACTTGCGGTAGAAAACCCCCTGCAGCCCTTCCCGGGCTAACGGCGCCGGCAGGATGCCATCGGCCGTCTCGCTGTAGTGAAAATCATATTCGTGGTAGCGGGCAACATCTTCGATTTTTTCCCCCAGCACATCGATACCGGCAATCTCCGTCGACCGGCCGCGGTTGCGGGCGGCGTGAACGAGATGCGGTATTCTCTCAGGGGCATGCCCCAGGATCTGCGCCCCCACCAGATCGGCCGACAGCACGTCGGGGGAGGCCACCAGCACGTTGCTGCGGTGCATCCGGCCGTCGAAGCCGGGCCCGCGCTCGTTCGTGTAGATGCCGTCGATCAGGGTGAACATAGGCGGCAATTTGTCCGCCAGGCGCGCTACCCAGGCATGCAGGTCCCGGCCGGGCTGCATGCTGTGGCAGCGCTTGCGGGAGGCGATGTCGATCAGCCCCTTGAGGTTCTTGATGCCCAGGCTGACCACGGTCTGGTTGTGGGACTTCATCACGGGAAGATTGACGATGAAATCGCTTGCGAGGGCGTCCGCGTTGAAGCGCAGTTGAAACCCGTCTCCGAGGGCAACCGGCCGGAAGGGGCGCTCGAAGACGTTCAGGCACTTCACACCGAACCTGCGCTGCAACGCCCCATAGCCCAGGGATTGGAAGGCATGCGCCGGTGTTTCCAGGTCGCCGGGGCTCATGGTGACCATTCCCTCGCCGATGGTAATGTCGTCGATGCCGCGCTCTTTTAAAAGCACGATCATGTCCTCGACCACGCGCGTGGTCGTGATCACCCCCCACTTGGGAAACGGCACGGCCCGGGTCCAGAAGACAATGTTGGGTTTGATGAAGACCCTGGCGTGCGACGGCATGCGATCCAAGCCGCATGACACGTCAACCGCCCTGCGAACCGATTCGAGGGGTCCCTCATAGCGCACCACGGCAACGGAATAGTCGCTCATCGACAGCCTCTTCACCATGGATTCGGCGATGCCTAACTCTCGATCGACGTCTACCACAGCCAATAACGGACCGCAAATTGACTATCCGCGGAATGTGGCTAAATTATCGGCCATTCAAGGTTGAATCCAGTCCGTATGGGAGAACAGAAACCGATGCGAAAACTCTTTTCACCGCTGACGCTCCGGGGGGTTACCTTTCGTAACCGTATTTTTGTCTCTCCCATGTGCCAATATTGCTGCACGGACGGGGTCCCGAACGATTGGCATCTGGTGCACCTGGGCAGCAGGGCCGTTGGAGGCGCCGGGCTGGTGATGGCCGAGGCAACCGCGGTGACCCCGGAAGGGCGGATTTCGCCGGCCGACACCGGCCTCTGGAACAATGCCCAGGCAAACGCGTTTGAGCGGATCAGCTCGGTTATCGCATCGCAGGGTTCAGTACCGGGGATCCAACTGGCCCATGCCGGCCGGAAAGCCTCAACCGCGCCCCCCTGGAAAGGCGGCCGCCCCGTCGACGCCGGCTCCGGCGGATGGGAACCGCTGGCCCCCAGCCCCGTCCCTTTTGCACCCGGTTATCCGGTGCCACGCGAATTGTCCGCGGCGGAGATTGCGAAACTGGTCATCTGCTTTGCCGAGGCCGCGCAAAGGGCCTTACGGGCAGCATTCAAGGTGATTGAGGTTCACATGGCGCATGGCTACCTGTTACACGAATTCTTGTCCCCGCTGTCCAACCATCGCCAGGATGAATATGGTGGAAGCCTGGAGGGCCGGGTCAAATTTCCGCTGAAGGTTGCGGCGGCGGTGCGTGACGTTTGGCCGGATTCGCTCCCGGTCTTTGTTCGCATCTCGGCTACAGACTGGGTGGACAACGGATGGGATTTGGCACAATCCATTGCGTTCGCTCGACGCCTGCGCGAGATCGGTGTCGACCTGATCGACTGCTCCAGCGGCGGGATGGTGGCCGACGCTAAAATCCCGGCAGGGCCGGGCTTTCAGGTCCCATTTTCAGCCGCAATTCGTCGCGACGCGCAGATTGCCACCGGGGCGGTCGGGCTGATAACGAATGCGCAACAGGCGGAGCAGACCCTTGTTTGTGGAGATGCGGATGCCGTGTTTCTGGCACGCGCAATGCTGCGGGATCCCTACTGGCCACTGCATGCCGCCCAAGAGCTCGGTGTCGACGTTGCGTGGCCGGTCCAGTATGAGCGCGCGCGGCCTTGAAGCAAGATAAAGTTCTCTATCGGGGGCAATACCCCTTTTCGTTTTATTGTGCAACCCTTCGAACTTATTTGTGCCGCTTTTGATAGCAGAATTCGGAGAGGAGAAATTCGGTGAAACGTCGTGGCGTGCGGCGCTTTTCCGGCGTCATCAGATCCAGCCGAAATCGCGGACGGCGTGGGTCCGTCCGGGCGGCCGGGCGTCGGCTCGATCTCTCCGGGCGCCCCGGGCGGCGGTGAAGCGGGATCTTGTGGCGGCATTTTTTGCAGCGAACGGCCGATGCCCCCGCCGGGATGCGGGATCGGCGTATGCGGTATTGCCGCAGACAGCTCGGGCAGCAAACCTCCAGGACGCTGTCCGGGTTTTCTTCCGGGCGGTCCCTTTCTGAACTGCGGCTGCCTGCGGGGCTCATCAGCTCTCCTCGGATTCAGCGGGCGATCCGTGCTCATGACCATTATCGGCTGAGGCGGCGGCCGACTTGAGAGGCTGTTCCGGGCGGGATTGGCCAAAGCGCTGCAGGTGCTCTTCCCACTCCATGGGCAGCAGCTGCTTTTTCGCGTTGTTGCACTCCTTGCAGCACGGGACCACGTTGCCCTTGGTGCTCCTGCCGCCGCGGGAGACCGGCACGATGTGGTCCATGGTGAGCTCCCGCGGCGGGAACATGCGGCCGCAGTAGTGACACGCCCCCTTGGCTAGGCGGCGTTTCCACCACTGCGACCCCCGCAGCTCGCGGGCCTTGTGGCGTTCCCGCTTTAGATCGTCTTCCTCGAGGTGAGGTGCGAAAGCGTCTGTTTTCTCTCCCCGTTTCATGATCCCTATTTGCACCGCTTCCTTTCCGAGTGTCGCCCCCCGGTGTGAGATGCCACTATGACTGCTTTGGATATACAAAGTGTTCAAAAACAAGCATCAGGCCGTCAGCCAAGGCGTGCGGCGTTTTGGAAAGCGCAGTATATTCGAAGATATGTGAGCATTTACAAAAGCCGCACAACGCCGGATCACGGCCTGAGGCGCAGTTTTAGGTTGACACCGATGCAATCCAGCCACGTGCAGATGGCCGCTGCCAGCATCCGGTGGTAGGCGTCCGCCCCTCCCAGGCCGACCCTGCCGAAGTAATAATTGATTTCGAGCAGGAGCGGTTGCGGCGGGTTTCCGTCCACATCGAAAATGACGTCGAGCCCGGCAAGGTCGATGCCGGTGCGTTGGCAGAATGCGGCCACCACGCGTTCGGCCTGGGCCTTGAGGGGCGGGTCGGAGCCGACGTCGATCGCCGCCCCCTTGGACACATTGGCGTGGAAGCCGGCCGGCCCGTCGCCGATGCGCCAGTAGGAGACGACCCGCTCCCCGATCACGGCCACCCGCAGCGAGCGGTTTCCGCAGGCGATGACCTCCTGGAGCAGAAACCCGCGCTGGCCGGTTGCTTCACAGGCCGCGGCGTGCTGGAGCAACTGCTCGAGTTCGGCCTGCGAGTGCACAAGGAAGACCGTGTCGCCTTCCCCGCCCCAGTCGAACTTGAACACGCACGGCAGCCCCGGGGAAGGGCCATCCCCATTGCGTTCCCGGTAATCCACCACGCCGGCGAAAAGCGCGGTTGCCGGATGGGGCGTGCCGGTTTCGCGGAAAAGCCGGATCTGGCCGGTCTTGCCCGGGTATCGGAACCGGGCGTCGTAGTTCGGGAACACATGGGCGCAGTTGCGCTGCGCCATCTCAAACAGCGGCCGGGTGCAGCCCTGGGGCAGGATCACGGCCGCGGCCGACCGGATCGCGGCCAGCTCCTCGGGGCCGGGGTCCCGCCCGGCGCAGAGGATGTTAATATCCCCTTCAAACAAAGGATGGAATGAGACGATCATGGAAAAACCACTTTATTTGGCCGGGATGGGCGCCCCATCCCGATCGGTACCGCGACTATTCTAATAACCTTCCGAATCGAGTCAACAAATAAATAAAAAACCCGCGGCCGATAGTGCCGGGCCGCGGGTTTCGACAACGTGATCCTGATCAGTAATGGATCTCCATCCAGTAGGCCACGCCCAGCTTGGGGCCTTTTTCGTGAAGCAGCTCGATGTTGCCCGTGGAGGAGCTCAGGTATTTCTTTTCGTACGAGGAAGTCCCGGGCAATCCCAGGATGGCGGGCGGCTGGATGTTTCCGAAAAATTCCATGCCGGACGGCGCGAGGTCCTCGTTCTTGCCGTCGAAATACACATTGACAAGGTCTTTGGTATCGATCTTCAGGTCGCCGGTGATGTCAAAGAGGCTTTTGCCCGCGGAGCCGCCGGTGAATGCATTGATCTCCATGAACATGGAGTTGCCGCCGGGCCCGCACAGATCTTTGTTGGGCGTAAAGCCGGTGACGAGCAACAGCTCGTTGCGGATGATGACGTCGCTGATGACCCGCTCGCCCTCGTCCAAATCAAAATAATAGCCCACATGGTTGGCCTGGGTCGAGGAGGGATTGGGCAGCTGCGTGGTGGCATCATCGTTGTCCGCCTCGGTGACCCAGGCCGGTTTCGTGGTGCTGAGAAACCGGAGCCGGCGGTCGATTCCACCGATCTTGAGCGTGAAAACGCTCTGTTTATGCTCCAGGAGGCTCACCTTGTCCGGCTGGTTGGAGAGTCCGGGTCTATTCGACACGCCAGGGAACTCTTTATCGTCGTCCGTGCTCCATTTTTTGGTGTTCAGGTCGTAGACGGTATCCCCGTAGTCCCAGATGCCGTAGACGGACTGCAGGGATTTGTCGGAGTAGTCGCTCTCGCCCAGGTACTTGCCGGTGCCGAAGCAGACGATGAAGCCGTGCTTTTCAGGGTGGTACATGACGTCCGGCCGAGTGGTGATCGGCTGCACCGTGCCGCCCGGACCCTTGGCCTGGAAGAGCGGCTGCACACCGCTTTGCTTGAACGCAACATCCCAGTCATTGGAGTCTGCCGCCCTCAGATCGAACTTCCAGAGGTTGCCCTTGAGGTCGCCGGCATAGACGAAATCCACTTTATCATCGTGGGTGGGATCCACGGCGATGGGGGTCGAAAGACCGTTGTCAGGGCCAGCGCCGGCCTCGATGCGCTTGATCAGGCCGCCGGTTATCGGGTCGACGATGTAGAGGGCCGACGTGCCGTTCTCGCTGTTGTAGCCGTTGCCGAAGATGACCACCCAGGGGTAAGCGGTGCTGTTCGATTTGACGATGACGGGCTTGCTGAACGAATAGCCCATGTACGGGTCGCTCGTCTTGGGAAACTCCCAGAGGACGCGTTTGGCGAGGTCGTCTTCCGTCTTGACCGACTTGGAATCGGTCACCTTCAGGCCGAAATACCCCTTGCCGCCCTTCCGCAATCCGCCCACGAGCAGCGTGTCCGTCGTGCCGGTGGCCAAAATGCCCTTGCCCTTCTTCACGGTGGGGGTGAGGTCGACGTAAAAACGGTGGGTGTAGGACGTCTCGGTCAGGAGGTCGAGGCTATCGAAGACCAGGTTCGGCACGTAGGCAAAGATCTCCGCTCCCGTGTTGGCGTCGAAGGCGTGCAGCATGCCGTCGTTGCCGCCGGCGTAGATCACGTCATCCAGAAACACCGGCGCGGAGTTCACGATGTCGCCCAGTCGCTGCTTGCGGACGCGGTACCCGGTGATCTCCTTGCCCCGCAAGTGTTTCACTTTATTTTCATAATCCGGGCCGAGGGCGTCTTTCTGATCCTGCGTCAGGGTTGCTCCCATGAAAGGCTTGCCCTTGCCCTCCGCTTCGTTGAAGGTGGCGACCAGGCGCTGGTCCCATTCCTTGGCCTGCAGCTGCTGGGCCGCCGACCATTTCGGGGCATTGGTGAGGACGTCCCCGGTTACGGCGTCGACCGGGTAGGCCTTGACGTCGCCGGTCCACTCGCCGTCCTTGTTGCTGTAGAGCCCCTGGTAGATGAGGGTCTTGCTGCCGACCTTGCCGTAAAGGAAGTCGCCGTTCACGGTGACCGAGGAGGACGAGCCGATCAGGATTTCGGCGATGGCGCCCATGAGATCGTTCAGGCCGGCGGTCAGCGCCTGCGGGTTGGCGGCATTTAAGAACTTGCCTCGGCCGTTCACGGTGGCGTGCCAGAGATCATCGACCGCCTCTGGTTTATACGAGCCGTTGGGCGTGGTCCACTGGATGAGGTTGCCGTCCTTGTCCTTGAAGTCCGCATCGTAGTCCGCCGGGTCCAGAGTGCCGCTCACACCGAAGGCGAGGGCGTAGGTGGTCATGTGCTGGCGGGCGACCCGGTCGTACTTGCTTACCGGCACCTGGTCTGGAAGGTCGGCCCTAAGGTCGGTTTCGTAGTAGTACATGGCGATGTCGGCCAGGGTTTTCGAGTGGCCATCGGCATAAGGGGGGCCGTTGTCGCCGTCGATGTTGTCGGCGAACCCGACGTTCAGATCGTCGTAGTAGCCGTCGGTGATGATTATCGTGAAGGACTGCTGGCAGGCGCCCCCGTCTGCGACCGTGCCGTAGGGCGCGGGGCCTGTAACGCCGCCCAGGGTTCCGTTATTGTCCTTGAAGTAGCTGCCGACGGTTATAAGCCCTTGTTTCAGCGGGGTGCCCCCGGCGGACTGGTAAGGATAAAGCTTCGCGATCAGCGTGTCCGTGGCGTCGCTGCTCGTAAGCCCCTGCGTCACGTTCACGTCGGCGAGGGGCTGCACGACCTTTTGGTTGATCCCGTAGATCCCGACCCGGACTTGCGACAGGCCCTTGATGACGTTGGCCAGGGCATTCTTGGCCACGAACTCCCGGCGGCGGTAGTAGGTGAACCAGTTGGCGAAGTTCTGCCTTTCCTGCTCATAACTGCGGACTGGAAACCCATCGTCCGGCGGAGACGACACCGGGGTGAGCGCGGAGATCTTTCCGGCCAGGCCGGACCCGGTCACGGTGAACGTGTAGTATTTTTTCGAGGAAGAAGCCTTGTCGAGCACCACCAGGTAGTGCTTGCTGTCGATGGCGGAGTAAACAACATAACGCGAGTGCGGAACATTAACGGTTCCGACCGTGTACGATGTGCCCTCCAGGCTGAGGGTGTAGCTGCCGTTGACGGGGTGGCTTCTGGGGTTGTCCTTGTCCCCATTTTTGAACTCTACGCTGTCGTAGCTCGGCCAGGGCGTGTAGGTTACGTTCGGGTTGTAGTACATCGCGTTGGTCTGGTAAAATTGGGTCTGCCAGAGCTTGCGGCCCTCGGGGCCGGCGTACCAGTCGGGCTGGCTGGACGGCTTGTAGGCGTTGTCGCCCACGTCGTCGAACAGGTAGCAGAAACCGTGGGGGTCGGCCGCCAGATCCGCTGCGCTCTTGTCCGGGTTGGGGAAGCTTCCGTCGTACTGCCCCGTCACCAGGATTTCGAAGTTCATGCTGCCGGAGTCGTCCAGAAGGAACATGATGTTGGCCGGCGGCGGCAGAACGCGCGTGAACATCGGGGTGTCCGAAAGGTCAGTGGCGGCCAAGGACAGGGGCGAAGCCGACAGGATCACTATTGCTGTGCACACCACCGCGAGCCACCCATTGGCGACTGCCCGCGTGGGTTACGGTTCAATGCCATGTCTGAGGTGTGACATCA
>DATITS010000012.1:0-13063 GCA_035467535.1 Desulfobacterales bacterium | reverse complement strand
GGGCCGATCTGGATGAGCGCAAACGAGCCGGCCAAGTTGAAGGCCGCCGCGCTCCTCAAGCAGGGGGCGATCTTTGCCTTCGGCCTTTCCGAGCGGGCGCACGGCGCCGACATCTATGCGACCGAGACGACCCTTACGCCTGCGGGCGAGAGCGTCTGGACGGCGAATGGCGAGAAGTACTACATCGGCAACGGCAACGAAGCCGAGATGGTCTCCACCCTGGGCAAGAACAAGGACGGCACCGACGACTACGCGTTCTTTGTGACCCTCTCCCGGCACAAGGCCTACGAGTTGAAAAAGAACGTCATTTCCCACCAGGAGTACGTGGCCAACTTTGCCCTGCACGACTACCCCATCGGCGCCGACGACATGCTCTCCCGGGGCCCGGACGCATGGGATGCGGCGCTCAACACCGTGAACATCGGCAAGTTCAACATCGGCCCGGCCTCCATCGGCGTGGCCGAGCACTGCTTCTACGAGGCCATCACCCATGCGGCCAACCGCGTCCTCTATGGGATGCGCGTCACCGACATGCCCCACGTGCGAAATAACTTTATGGATGCCTGGCTGCGCCTGGTGGGCATGAAGCTCTACCAGCGCCGCGCCACCGACTACTTCCGCAACGCATCGGCGAGCGATCGGCGCTACCTGCTCTACAACCCCACGAGCAAGATGAAGGTCACGCTGCAGGCCGAAGAGGTGATCAACCTGCTCTGGGATGTCATTGCGGCCAAGGGCTTCGAGAAGGACACCGTCTTCTCCATGGGCGCTGTCGACGTCCGGGGGCCGTCCAAGCTCGAGGGCACCGTGCATGTCAACGTTCAGCTCATCCGCAAGTTCATGCAGAACTATTTTTTCAACCCGGCCGAATATGCTCCGGTGGCCCCGGATGTCTGCGCCAAGGACGATCTGTTTCTCTTCCGCCAGGGACCGACCAAGGGCCTGGGCGCGGTCCGGTTCCATGACTACACATCCACCTTCGCGGCCAACGCCCACCTGCCCAACGTGGCCGCCTTCATCCGGCAGATCGCGTTCTTCAAGGAAATGCTGGAAAAGGCCGGCCCCGACAAGCTGCAGGACCTGGACCCCTCCTTCTCCCTGCCGCTGGGCGAGATGTTCTCCATCGTGGTCTACGGGCAGCTCATTCTCGAACAGAGCGAACTCGAGCGCATCGACCCTGACGTCATCAACCAGATCTTCGACTTCATGGTGCGCGACTTCGCCCGTTTCGCGCTGCAGATCTACGGCATGCACGGCACCCGGGACGAGCAGCGAGCTTTTTGCAAGGAGATAATGCTCATCCGGGCCGTGCCGGCCGCCGAGCAGAGCCGGCGGATCTGGGAGAGCTGCGTGCTGTCCCTGAACGGCGAATACCAGATGAACGCATAAAAAACAGCGCCTCAGGCCGTGATCCGGCGTTGCACGCCGTTTTGCAAATGCTCACATAAAGGCAGCTGGAAGCTTGAGGCGAGAAGCTGGAAGCCTGATTGACGGTGCCTGATTTTATTTGAGCTTCGAGCCTCAAGCCTCTTGCCTCAAGCTTATATCTGCCTTGGCTGACGGCCTGATGCTTGTTTTTCAACATCCTGACAGAAGTGACGTTCATGACGTTGTGGCGATTTTTTCTCCCAGGGCATAGGCCTGTTTCATGACGGGCTTGTTCTTGCTGATTTCACCCGCCTTCCAGGCGCTGCCGTAGACCGTGCCGACCACGTCCGCGCCGAGGTAATTGAACGCATCCTGGAACGTTCTGAGGGCGTTCACCGCACCCGAGCTGAAGGGGTCTGCATCGGCATAGGACAGGACGATGCCGAATTTCGTCTCCGCCAGAACCTTGTAGTTCTCGTCGGCGCCGAAGGCATACCAGCGGTCCATGAACAGCTTGGTCTGGGCCGACACCGTGAACCAGTAGATGGGGCTGGCGATGACGATGGCGTCGGCGGCGCGCATCTTGGGGTAGAGCTTCTGCATGTCGTCGCGGATGACGCAACCGGTGGCGCGCTTCTTGCGACAGCCCTCGCACGCGCTGCAGGGCTTGATGTTCATGTCATGCAGGTTAAACAATTCCACTTTGGCCCCGGCGTCCTTGGCCCCGGAGGCAACCTGTTTCGCCAGGGTGGAGCTGTTGCCGCGCTTGCGCGGGCTGCCGACAACGATCATTACGTTTTTTGCGGTGTGGGTCATTTCGTTCAATCTCCTCTCAAGCGATATTGATTCGCGGCACGGATGAATCGACGATGTGGCGGGCAAAACTGAAAGCGGAGGTAAACGCCGGCGAGACGGCGTTCAGCACGTGGGTCGAGTTCTCGGCATGCTCCAGCAGGAAGTCCATGACGAGTTCGCTGGTCTGCGTGTTGAGCAGCTGCGCACGGATCCCGGGTCGGGTGTAATCGCCGAACCGACCGGCATCCAAATGCGTCAGAAGCGCTTGCGCCTTTGAGATGAAAAAGCGCCGGCTGTACTTACGCATCTCCTCGAGGGCGAGCTGCCGGAAGTTGAAATGGTTGAAGAGAAACAGGCGCGCCTCCTGCGCAGCGATCTCACCAAACTCCCTCCAATCAAATCGGCTCTTGAAGTCATAATTCTCGCGCCAAAACGCCGGTATGGCGGTGGGGCCGATCTTGACGTGGCCGTCCACTGTCTTGGTGAAGTGCACGCCCAGGAACGGGTTGCGCAGGTTCGGCACGGGGTAGACGTGCCGCTGGAGCAGGCCGTCGTCGTTGTAGCGCAGGTAGATGCCCTTGAACGGAATCATCGTGAAGGAGGTCCCGGCGCCGAACGTCCGGGCAACCCGATCGGCGTAAAGCCCGGCGGCATTGAAGAGATAGCGGTAGCCGATTCTTTCGCGGTCGGTTCGAACGCTGCCGGGGCCTCTGCCGATAAACCGCCGTCCGAAAAGAATCTCGACGCTCGCGGGGAAATCGGCTGCAAGGCGCCGGCAAACCCGGCGCGGATCGACGCTGGACGTGGTGGGCGAAAACAGGGCTTTTCCCACGGTCCGGGCGTTGGGCTCGATCTCGTTCAGCTCCTGGGGGTCGATTAATTTCAGGTCGACGCCGTTGCGATCGCCCCGACGCTTCAACTCGTGAATACCCTCGATCTCGGCCTCGCTCGTAGCCACCACGACCTTGCCGCAGCGGTTGATGGGCAACCCGTGCTCCAGGCAGTAGTCCGTCATCAGTTTGTTGCCAGTGAGCGTAAAACGGGCCTTCAGGCTGTCGGCGGAGTAGTAGAACCCGGCATGCAGCACGCCGCTGTTGCGACCACTGGCGTGGAAGGCCGGCTCCGCTTCTTTTTCCAGGACCACCATCCTGGCGCCGGGAAAGCGACGCACCAGCTCGCGCGTGATGCTCAGGCCGATGATTCCGGCACCGACGATCACAAAATCAGTTTCACGCATCCCGTCCTCTCCTGCTGCAATAAGGCATGAACATTTATTACACAACTATTTGAAATAACTATTAACTACGAAATACGCGAAATACACGAAAATGCTTGATGAACGAATTTCTCGTGTTCGAATTTCGTCTCGCCCAAAGCTGCCGCCTTCCGACTATCACAACCCTGGCTCAATGTGAACCCCCTCGGTGCTCAAGATCTGTTGAAAAATGCCGATACAGTAGAAAGATGGAGAATCCCTCCGTCGATTTCATCACATTGTCACCGAGTCTGAACGCGCCATGTCTGAAAACGCAAACATCACCGCTGACCCGCCCGAGCCCGAGGGCTTTCAAAGCCTGGGAGAAGACGACATGAAAGACATGGGCCTCGACTCACCCGCGCCGCCGGGCGGGTCGATCGCCGCTCAAGCCCGAGCCGGTGATCAGCCAATGGCGGAAGCGGCGGCCGATGAGGTGCACGAGCTTCCCGCAGGACCAAGCACTGCCGCAGAAATGCCCGTGGAGGAGGCGGCGGCTGTCGCCGAGGAGATCAAGGATCACCCGGTGGGCGAAACGCACGGCGTAAAAGGCCCCTGCCCGGTTTTGAAAGAGGTCGATGCGACCGCAACGCAGCCGGAAAAGGGCAGGGCCATCCAAAGCCGGCGCGAGGTTCACGTCATTTGTGCTCTTGTTCTGGCTCTCGCTCTCGCGGGCGGTGTCTGGATCTATTTTCATCGTCCGCACCTGTTCGGTCTGCCGCATGGGGGCCTGCCTTCCACGGCAGAACCCGCAAGCATCCAGACCCCGCCCGATCGAGCGGAGCACTCCGCAGCGTCGGTGACGGCGCCCGGCATGAGCTGGGAGAGCCGGCTTCTACAGGTCGATGTCCTGCGGCAGGTGCTGCTGGCGAAACGGGCGGAGATTGTCCGGCTGCGGCAAAGCTACCAGTTCGGCGTTTTTGAGCTCGAGGAGGAAATCGCCCGGTTCATCAAACGCACGGGTGTGGATGGCCTCGTCCAGGCCTTGAAGGAGAAGCCGGTTGAATTCAACCTGGACAGCATCCAACGCCGCCAGGCCTACGCCGACGGGCTTGACAAGCCCTTGCGCTGGATCGATGCCGCCGGCGAGGATCTCCTGTATTTGCAGCGCCGAGCCTTCTACGACCTCCAGGTGCGACAGGCCGCCTCCGGTGTCGACATGGATGCCCACCAGCGCGAGATCGACGCTGCTCTCCGCAATTACCAGCCGACCACCGAGAATTTGGCCGTGAACACCGCGGCGGTGCTTCAGACCCTGGAGCCGATGTGGAAACGGTTGGCCGAAAAGAGCCGGCAGGTGGTGCTAACGGGTGCCGAGAGCCGCAACCAGGATATCGTCGACGAAATTTGCTCAGGAAATTTAGGCCGGGTCCCCGAGCTTTCCGTTTTGACGCTCAGATCCGCCCGCTGTCTGGCGGAGTCGCAAGCGAAGGAACTGTTCTTGAATCGCTTGACCGACATGCCCGCCGCCGCGGTGAAAAAGCTTGTCGAGTGGCCCGGAAACTGGGTCTGCCTGAACGGCTTCACCCGACTGTCGCCGGAGACGGCGCAGCACCTGTTTGCATGGTCGGGTGATTGGATATCGCTGAACGGTATCGGCGAACTGACGGTCGACGCCGCCCGTTACCTGCCCGCCTGGAGGGGCAGAAAACTTGAGCTCATGAGTCTGCAAAGAACCAACGGCATCGAATACCTGGCGCAGTGGGAGGCGTCCGGCGGCAGGCTGTTTGTCCCGGCCGGCATCCGGCAGGAAATCACCGCCTGGCGGCAGTCGACCCGTCCGGGAACGCCATTGCGAAAGAGGGGGGCATGAGCACCGGATGCGCCATACTGAGAAAGCCGGCCGCCATGGCCGTGGTTCTCGTGGCATGCCTGTTCGGCGGCGCCCTGGCCGATGATGCGGGCAAGACGGCAACCCTGAACCGCGCGCTGTCGGAGATAGCGGAGCTTGGCCGGAGCATTCACCAGCGGATCGAAGAGGCTCGTGTCCTTATAGACCACCTGAACCAACACCGCGATCTTCTCAAAAATGAGATCCATCAGGAGAGGGGCCGCCAGGACATTAGCTCTTTCCGGCAGGCGGTTCAAATCAAGCGCATCGATAACAACCTGAAGCTGATCCAGCAACTCGACGCCTATATGGAGCGGTTGAACGGGAGGGTCGAATATTTCCGGGGGGCCAATCAGCTCCTGAACTTCTATGCCCGCCAGGCACGGGACGAGCTGCTCATGCTCAAGACCCTGCAGGATGCTGACATCTCCGGTTTGATGAACAAGATCGCCGACGCCAAGAACGAATTCGAGATGGTGTTGAACAAACCGCTCTTCGTTGCCTCCGAACCATACCCTCGCAGCACGGAAATGATCTGGAACAATATTATCACGAAATGAACATTATCTAACTGTAATAAAACAAAATAGTTGTTAATTCACCGAAACGAATAGCAAGATCGAAAATAGAGGTACGGTTCGCCGGATACTCTTGACGGCTCCTGTGAAAAGGAGATGTGAAATGCGGGTAATGGCCCTGACATTTTCCACCGCATTTGCGGCAGTCAGCATCCAACGAGCTGCGGAGTGCTACGCCAAACAGGATCGGTCCATCCGCGGTCTTCCGGATGGCCCGTAGCGCATGCCGCCCCGCCGTTTCCGTCAGAGAAGCTTCTGATCAATAAGGAACTGCATCGACCGTTGGCCGATGGTGGTCACGGCGCTGATGGCTTGGGTGATGTGGTAGGTCGCCTCGGACAACACGCCGGAATTCATCATGATGAAGGCGGTGTTGAGGCTCTTGTCGACGGCGGTCCACATATCGGCCGGTGTCATTTTTTTGGCCAGGCTGATCTCGCTGGTGATCATCCCCAGAAACGCCCGGATGAAGCGCTCCGCGCAGTGCTTCTCGGGTTCGGGCAGGCCGTTGTAGATCTCCATCAATTGGATGGCCATGATCAGCGCGGATTTGGCTTTTTCGCTTTGCGAAAACGCGAGGATGGCTTGTCGAGTGTCCATGGATGAGTCCTTGTGAAAAAAGGGT
The DNA here is from genome assembly GCA_035467535.1 of Desulfobacterales bacterium. Classification (GTDB taxonomy): domain Bacteria; phylum Desulfobacterota; class Desulfobacteria; order Desulfobacterales; family SpSt-501; genus SpSt-501. Next base: position 6,611 of record DATITS010000012.1, on the reverse strand, counting down.
TCAAGGTTCAGGGTTCAGGAGTTCAAGTGACCCTAAAGCACAAAAAAGTATGTGTTGCATGAAAGAGGGGGGTATTAACACCTGTAATACCGAATAAAGCGATGCGCGAAATGAGTTGCTTCAGTTTCGGTTGATCATCGCCGCCATGTACCCGGCGCCGAACCCGTTGTCGATGTTCACCACCGCGACGTTGGAGCTGCAGCTGTTGAGCATGGCAAACAGCGCCGTCAGGCCGCCGAGACTTACACCGTAGCCGACGCTCGTGGGCACCGCGATCACCGGCCGGCTCACCATTCCGGCCACAACACTGGGCAGCGCCCCCTCCATGCCGGCCACGACGATGAGCACCGTGGCGCTCTCGATCCGCTCACGGTGCTGGAATAGCCGGTGAATGCCGGCAACCCCGACATCGAAAACGGTTTCGACCCGGTTGCCCATGGCCTGGGCCGTGAGCGACGCCTCCATGGCGACAGGGATGTCGGAGGTTCCGGCCGAAAGGATCAGGATCGTGCCCCGGCCCTGGTTGGCGGGCGGCGTGATTTCCCAGACGATCATGCGCGCCTCGCGATCGTAGCGCGCCCGCGGTATCCTGGACAGAACGGCCTGTGCCTTTTCCGGGTCGATGCGGGTCGCCAGGATCACCTGCTCCTGATGGCCCATGCGCTCCATGATGCCGATGATCTGCTCGGCCGTTTTGCCTTCGCCGAAAATCACCTCGGGGAATCCCTTGCGCAGGGAGCGGTGGTGGTCGATGTGCGCGAACCCGACGTCTTCGACGGACAGGTGGCGGAGCTGACGGGCGGCATCCACGGCCGGGGTGGCGCCGGCCGCGACGGATTGCAGCAGTCTGAGCAGGATCTCTTTGTCCATGGGATGTCCCGGCGCCGGAGCGCCCGGCCGGCCGGCGAGCTTGGCCAATCGGGCCGCTTGTCATCGGCGCGGATGAATATGACTTATTGGAGCGGCTGCTCGCGGATGCTTCCGGGTGCTGCGGGCGCGGTCCCCCTGGCGGCCGGGGCAGCAAAGGCCCTCTCGATCTGGTCCAGCCGTCTCTGAATCGTGCTCAGGGTCTTTTCGATACGCGCCATTTCCTGGTCCAGGGCGGCCTGGTAACTTTTCTTGGCCTTGAGGATTTCCAGTTCGATGGATTCTTCGCCGATCTTGCTGTTTTGCAGTTTGGCGATCTCGGTCTTGATCTGAGCGAATTCGGTCTTGTTCCGATCCATGTAGCCGGCGATCCCGGTCAGATCCTTGCCAAGGCTGTTTTCGAGCTTCTGCAGCCGGGCCGAAACGGTGTTGACGTCGTTTCGAAGGGCGGACGCGCTGCCGAGTTCTTCCCGGAACGGCGCAAGCCCCTGCACTTCCCGCGTGAGCCCCTGCACGTCTTTGCTCATGACGGCCAGCGCAGAATCGACGCGGGCCGCCAACTCCTCGAGTTCCTTTTTGTCCGCCTTGTCGGTGTTGTGCCGTTCGATGGCCGCATCCGCCTTTTTGATTGCCTCCTGAAGGGCGAAAACGCTTTTTGAGACCTCGTCGAGCTTAGCCCCCAGGGCCGCTTCGAGTTCGGAGACCCGGGCGAGCAGGGCGGTGCTCTTCTGCTCCAAATCCGCCGCGATCCGGTCTACCGATTGGAGCTCGCTATGCTGCGTCTGGGCCACCCGCAGGTTGAGGTCCCGGTAGGCCACGTAGATGACGAGCGCAATGAGGCAGGGCAGCATCAGCGTCAAAAAACTCATGCGCAGGCTGAGCTTGTGAACGCGCCGCTGGAGAGCTTCGTCGATGGCGGGGGGGGAGGGCTCCGGCTCCTCCTCTCCCAGATGGAATCGAAATTTGTCCTGATCCGTCATACGGTGGTTATTCCCATTCGATCGTGCTGGGGGGTTTCGAGCTGATGTCGTAAACCACCCGGTTCACCCCGGCAACCTCGTTGATGATGCGGTTGGATACCCGGGCGAGAAAGTCATGCGGCAGCCGGGCCCAATCGGCGGTCATGGCGTCCCGGCTGGTCACGGCGCGGATCGCGGCGATGTTTTCATAGGTGCGGGCGTCGCCCATGACCCCCACGCTCTTGATGGGCAGCAGCACGGAAAACGACTGCCATAGTTTCTTATAATACCCATCGGCCTTGATTTCTTCAAGCAGGATCTCGTCCACGTTGCGCAGAATGGCAAGCCGGCGCGCGCTGATTTCGCCCAGGACCCGGATCGCCAGCCCCGGTCCGGGAAAGGGCTGCCGCCAGACGAGTTCGTCCGGCATTCCCAGCGCGGAGCCGAGTTCGCGGACCTCGTCCTTGAAGAGATAGCGGAGCGGCTCGATCAGCTTCAGTTTCATTTTTCGGGGCAGGCCGCCGACGTTGTGATGGGACTTGATCACGGCCGAGGGGCCGCCGAATGCCGAGACCGACTCGATCACGTCCGGGTACAGCGTCCCCTGGGCCAGAAACTCCGCCCCCTTGATCTTGCGGGCTTCCGCCTCGAACACTTCCATGAAGACGCGGCCGATGATCTTGCGCTTGCGCTCCGGGTCGGTCACCCCCGCGAGGGCCTTCATAAACCGGTGGCCGGCGTTCACGAAGCGGATGTTGATCTGAAGGTGCCGTCGCAGGGTCAGTTTGAGGCGCTCGGCTTCGTGCTTGCGTAGAAGACCGTTGTCGACGAAAACGCAGGTCAGGTGTTTGCCGATGGCCTGGTGGATCAGAACCGCCGTCACCGACGAATCGACCCCGCCGCTCAACCCCAGGATCACCTTCTTGTCGCCGACGTTTTCGCGGATCCCGGCGACCGCATCCCGGGCGAAGGATTTCATGCTCCAGGAGCGCTTGCAGCCGCAGATGTCGAAGAGGAAGTTCTTGAGCATGGCCCCCCCCCGAGGGGTGTGGGCGACTTCCGGGTGGAATTGCACTCCGAGAAGTTTGCGCCGGGGGTCGATAGCGGCCGCGAAGCGGGTGTTCGGCGTGGAGGCCGTGGCGTGAAACCCTTTGGGAAGTTTGCGGATGGAATCCCCGTGGCTCATCCAGCACGTTGTGTTCCGGGCGATCCCTTTGAACAACCCCGACGGTGCGTTGATGGAAAGCTCGGCGAAGCCGTACTCGCGCTTTCCCGCGCGTGCGACGTCTCCCCCCAGAGCCGCCGTCATGAACTGCATGCCGTAGCAGATGCCCAACACCGGAACGCCGAGGCTGAAAATGCCGGGATCGACCTTGGGGCTTCCGGCCTCGTAGATGCTGGACGGGCCGCCGGACAGGATGATGCCTTCCGGCTGGAGCGCCTTGAGCGCGTCTATGGAGATGCCGGGCGGTTCGATCTGGCAGAACACGTGGTTCTCACGCACGCGCCGGGCGATCAACTGGTTGTACTGGGAGCCGAAGTCGATGATGACGATCATGGAGGTTCCTTGGTACATGGTTGCGCCGATCTACTGCGGCGTGAAAAATTACGCCGCCGGCGGGTCGATGATCATTCCATCCGCGGCGGACGCGTCTCCGTGCCAAAGCGCAACGGGCTCGTGATTAAGATAAAAATATTCTCCCGCCGGCGATTAAGCGTTTGCGAAGCTATCCTGAATATGTTAAACACGCCCGCAAAAGTCAACCGGAAAATGCGAGCGCTCCGGCCCGGCGCCGCGGCGCAGGATACGGCGGATCCCCATGGCACGACTCATTATCCAGATCTACGAGGTGCAGACGGCGAGCGAAGCCGAGGCGGTAGCCGCCATGGGGGTGGACCACATCGGCAGCGTGGTGTTGTCCGCGGCCGACTGGAAAATGCCGGGCCTGCGGGAAGCGATCGACGCGGTCCGTGCGGCGGGAGCGCGCAGCAGCCTCATTCCGCTGTTCTCCGACCCGGAAACGATCCGCCGCACGCTCGACTATTATCGGCCGGACATCGTGCACTTCTGCGACGCCCTGCCGCTTGGAACCGACGCGCGGCCGTATTGCGAGCAATTGATCGAACGGCAGGTTCGTGTTAAAGAGGAATTCCCCGACGTTGCGATCATGCGCTCCATCCCGATCGCCCCGCCGGGGGCGGCGGAGCGCGTGCCGACCCTGGAATACGGCCGCTGGTTTCAGCCGGCGACGGATTTTTTCCTGACCGATACCCTGATGATCGGCACATCCGGTGCGGCGGCGTCGGCGCAGCCGGTCAGCGGTTTCGTGGGCATCACCGGAAAAACCTGCGACTGGAACATGGCCCGCCGGCTCGTCCAGAACTCCCGGATCCCGGTCATCCTGGCCGGCGGCATTTCAGCGGAAAACGTCTCCGATGGCATGACCGCGACCCGACCGGCGGGAGTCGACAGCTGCACGCTGACCAACGCCTGTGACGGGCATGGCCGCCCCATCCGGTTCCGTAAGGATCCCGGAAAAGTCAAACATCTCGTCGACGCGGTGCGCCGCGCCGAGGAATTCCTTCAATGAAAAGAAGAGAGGGCCTTACGCCATGTACGAAAGCAGTGATCTGAGAAAAGGGCTCAAAATTGAGTACGAGGGCGAGCCTTACATCGTCGTTCAATTCGATTTCGTCAAGCCCGGCAAGGGCCAGGCGCTTTACAAGTGCCGGCTCAAGAACATGCTCACCGGCTCCCAGTTCGAGCGAAACTTCCGTTCCGGCGAGAAGTTCGGGGAACCGAACCTCGAAGAAAAGGAGATGGAGTTTCTCTACAAGGACGGCGACAAGTACTGTTTCATGAACAGCAGCAACTTCGAGCAGGAATTTGTCGGCGAGGACCATGTGAGTGAAGCCAAGAAGTTTCTGAAGGAAAACACCGTTTGCACCGTCCTGTTCTACAAGGACCGGCCCATCAGCATCACCATCCCCATCTTCATGAACCTGCGTATTGTCAAGGCGGACCCGTGGGTGAAAGGCGACACGGCCTCCGGCGACACCAAGCCGGCCACCCTGGAAACGGGATACGACCTCCAAGTCCCCCCCTACCTCGAAGAGGGACAGTTGATCAAAATCGACACCCGCACCGGGGCTTACGTGGAACGCGTGAAGGGGTAGCTTGCGGCGATCGTGACATTCGATCCGCATCAATTCGGAGCGCCGGCTCCGGAACTTCAGGTGGGGTCGGCCACGGATGGCTCTTTGAGGAAGAACTTGAGCTTGACCGGGCCGATCTGGATCAGGTCCAGGTTCTGCAGCAGGACGGACGTTTGCACGGTCTGGCCGTTGACCCTGGGTTTGGCCATGCCGCCGGTGCGGCTCAGGTAGTAGCCGTCGGGGCGCCGGCTGATGGTGGCCGCCGTCGCGCCGATGAAGAACCCCTTGACCACGATTTCGGACGTGGGGTCCTTGCCGATCTTGATGAGCTTTTGGGTGAGGTCCAGCCGACCCTGGCCGCCGGAGAGATATGCCAGGCAGCCGATCGGCTCACTCGGGCGCCGCAGGGGCTGCGGGACCACGGGGGGGCTCTTCTGAACCATGGAGCGGTAGTTGCTCGTGTCCATTGCCATGGTTTTGTCGAATTCAGGCGGTGGCGCTTTGGCGGCCGCCTCCGCCCCATCCCCGGAGGAGAACACGAGCAGGTGCTTGCCGATGCTGATGTCGTCCCCGTGCTTCAGCCGGTGGCTGCTCACCAGGAGTTCGTTGACGAACGTGCCGTTTTTGCTCTGAAGGTCGACCAGGACGAATGTCTCTCCCACGGAATCGACCCGGGCGTGATGCCCGGAAACGGCCAGGTTGTCGATGACGATGTCGTTCTCCTTACGGCGCCCGATGGTCAGGGAGATCCCTTTCTCAATCGGATAGGAACCGATGGTGTTATCCTTGAATTTCAGTGTGATAGTCGGCATCTGGCATCTCAGTGAGCGGGGTTCACGGGCCCCCACGAAAGTAGTCGTTGCTTGAGTTGTGCCACCCACCGGGTGAGGGGGGAGGGATGGCTGCGCCGGACATCCGTCACGCGCGCGATGACGATGGAGATATTGTCGTCCCCGCCGCGTTCGTTGGCGAGATCGACCAGGCTCCGGCAGGCGTGCGCCGGTGCCCGGGACGTGACAATGGACAGGATCTCGGGGAGCGCCACCTTGGTGCTCAGCCCGTCCGAACATATCACTATGATGTCGCCCTTGTAACAGCTCAGCTCGCAAATGTCGGCCTCGACGGCTGGTTTCGAGCCGACCGCGCGCGTGAGAACATTGCTGAAGAATGCGGCATGGGCTCCGGGAGCCATTTCGGCCTGGAGCGAGTGGGGGACGGAGAGCAGATCGATCCCGCCGTTGCGAACGAGATAGATCGGGCTGTCACCGACGTTGGCGGCCACGAGGGTGGCATCCGCAAAACACACGGCGGCGACCGTCGAGCCCATGCCGCGGCAGTCGACACGCGTCATGGCCGTCTGGTGGACGACCGCGTTTGACCACTGGATGCCGGCCAGCAACCGCCCGGCGGGCGGAGACAGGCGGGTATCCGGCAGGGGGGCGGTGTTTTCCGGACATTTGCCCATGAGGAAATCCTGGACCGACGTCGCGACCAGCGCGGAGGCGATTTCGCCGGCCTGATGCCCCCCCATGCCGTCGGCCACAAGGTAGAGCCCCATGGCATCATCGACAAAGATGCGGTCTTCGTTGGCCTCGCGTTTTTTGCCTATGTCGGAAATTCCTGCCGATT
>DATITS010000011.1:0-7802 GCA_035467535.1 Desulfobacterales bacterium | reverse complement strand
CGTCATGAACCGGAACATCGTCATATTGTCCCCGCATTTCCCGCCCCACTACCACCGCTTCTGGCTGAGCGTGAAGCAGGCCGGCGCAAACGCCCTCGGCATCGGCGATGAGCCCTACGAGGGGCTGTCGGAGGAGCTGCGTTCCGCGCTGACGGAGTATTACTTCGTCAACGACATGCACGACTATGACGCGCTCATCCGGGCCTGCGGATATTTCACCCACCGCTACGGCAAGATCGACCGTTTCGAGTCGCTGAACGAATACTGGCTCGGCACCGAGGCCCGCATCCGGGACGATTTCAACATTGCCGGCGTCCGCTCCGCGGACATCGACTTCATCCGCCGCAAATCGATGATGAAGGAGCTTTTCCACGCGGCCGGGGTTAGGGTGGCTCGCGGCCGGCTCGTCCACGGCCCGGCGGAAGCCCGGGCGCTGATCCGCGAGACCGGCTACCCCGTCATCGCCAAGCCCGACGCCGGTGTCGGCGCCCTGAACACCTGCCGCATCGACGCGGAGGCGGACCTCGATTCTTTTTTTGCGTCCAAGCCCGCGCTCGATTACCTGATGGAGGAGTTCATCGCCGGGGTGATCCACTCCTTCGACGGGCTGGCCGACGCCGACGGCAACCCGCTGTTCTGCACCGGCCACGTGTTCAGCCAGGGCATCATGGAGACCGTGAACGAGGCGCGGCACATCTATTACTACTCCATGCGGGAGATCCCGGCGGAGCTTGCGCGCATCGGGCGCGCCTGCCTGAAGAGCTTCGGCGTCAAGGAACGCTTTTTCCACATCGAGTTCTTCCTTACGGCCTCCGGCGAATACGTGGCACTGGAAGTCAACATGCGGCCGCCCGGCGGCTACACCACCGACATGTTCAACTATGGCGCCGACATCGATATCTACCGTATCTGGGCGCAGCTGCTGGTGCACGGCTGCGCCGACCTCGTCTACACCCGCAAGTATCACTGCTGCTACGCCAGCCGCAAATTCAACCAGGCTTACCGGCACAGCCACGCGGAGGTCCTGGCGCGCTTCGGCCACCTCATGCTGCAGGTGCAGAGCGTGCCCGGCGTTTTCAGCAGCGCACTGGGAGACGTGGGCTACATCTTCCGCGCGGAGACACTGGACGACATCATGGATGCCGTGCGCTTCATCCACGAAACAGACTCCTGAAAAGGAACCGCCGATCATGCAGATCGAACATCACCGCTGGCGCAGCCAGCGCCTGAACCGCGACATGGAGCTCAAGATCTACGGGCACTGGGGCAAACCCTACATCGTCTTCCCGAGCTCCCGGGGGCGATATTTCGATTTCGAGGGCATGGGCATGGTGGCCGCGGTCGCAGGCTTTATCGAAGCAGGCAAGATCAAGCTCTACTGCGTCGACAGTGTCGACAGCGAATCGTGGTACAACTATACGGTGTCCCCGGCGGAGCGCAACGCCCGCCACGAGGCCTACGACGGCTACATGGCCCAGGAGGTCGTGCCCTTCATCCGGCAGCATTGCGGGTTGCCGGAAGCGCGCGCCATGGCGACCGGCTGCAGCATGGGGGCCTACCACGCCGTGAACTTTTTTCTGAAGCACCCCGACCTCTGTGAAGGCACCCTTGCCCTCTCCGGCCTCTACCGACTCGACCGCCACGAATTCAACCTCGGCGCAGCCGACTTGCCGGCGGTCTATCACAACTCGCCCATATCCTATCTGCAAAACCTCAACGACCCGTGGTTTCTGGACTGGTACCGCCGCAGCACCATCATCGTCTGCGTTGGCCTGGGCGCCTGGGAGGAGGAGGCCATCGCGGACACGCGCGACCTGGACCGCATCTTCCGCGAAAAATCGATCCCCGCCTGGGTGGACTTCTGGGGTCCGGACGTCAACCACGACTGGCCCTGGTGGTACAAGCAGATGAACCACTTCCTGGGCACGCTGCACGGGTAGATCAAAGCGCCGCCAAGCACCGCGCGCGATTTCGCTTGCGGACGTTCGTGCAGAAATTGCCTTCGGGTCCTTCGCGGGCTTTTTGCACAAAGATTCGCTCGGTTGGAGACCGGCCCCGGCAGTCAGCGGTTGTGGCAGGCGGCCCAGCGACCGGGGGCAAGCTCGCGGAAGACGGGCGCCTCGATGGAGCAGCGCTCGCGGCGCTCGCGGCAGCGCGGGTGGAAGCTGCAGCCCGCGGGCGGGTTGATGGGGCTCGGCACGTCGCCGGTGAGCAGGATGCGGTTCTTTTTCGCATGGGGGTCCGGCACCGGCGCAGCGGAGAGCAGTGCCTGGGTGTACGGGTGCAGCGGATCGCGGTAGAGGGCTTGCTTTTCAGCCAGTTCGACCAGTCGGCCGAGGTACATCACGGCCACCCGGTCGGCGATGTACTCCACGAGGCTCAGGTCGTGGGAGATGAAGATGTAGGTCAGCTTGAATTCCGCCTGCAGCTCTTTCAACAGGTTGACCACCTGGGCCTGGATCGAGACGTCCAGGGCCGAGACCGGCTCGTCGGCCAGCAGCAGCCGGGGGTTCAGGGCCAGGGCCCGGGCGATGACGATGCGCTGGCGCTGGCCGCCGGAAAACTCGTGGGGATAGCGCCGGGCGTGCTCGGGCAGAAGCCCGACGACCTTGAGCAGCCAGGCCACCCGCTCCTGCCGCTCGCCGGATGTGCCGATGCCGTGGATGTCGAGCGGCTCGCCGACGAGGTCGCCGATCCGGCGCCGGGGGTTCAGGGAGGAGTAAGGGTCCTGGTAGATGATCTGGGCCTCGCGCCGGAACTGCCGCAGGCGCGGCCGCTCGAAGCCGGACAGGTCCTGCCCGTTGAAAAACACCCGGCCCGCCGTGGGCTCCTCCAGGCGCAGCAGCACCCGGCCCAGAGTGGACTTGCCGCAACCGCTCTCCCCCACGAGGCCGAAGACCTCGCCGGCCGTCACGCTGAAGGAGACATCCTCCACCGCCAGCACGAGCCCTTTACGGCGTGAAAAACCGGCACCCTTCAGAGGATAATGCTTGACCACATGCTCGGCGGTTAAGATCGGATCCGGCATTTCCTCACTCCAGCGGCGCCCAGCACCGGGCGCGATGTCCGGGGGCAATGTCACGCCACGGCGGCTCCGCGCGGCAGGCGTCGTGCCGGCGGAAACAGCGCTCCTGGAAGGCGCACCCCGGCGGCAGGTTGACCAGACTCGGCACCACGCCGGGGATGGGTTTGAGCACTCCCCCCCGGCCCCCGACGTGCGGCAACGAATTGAACAACCCGACGGTGTATGGGTGCGCCGGCCGCGCGAAGAGTTCGCCCACCTCGGCGCTCTCGACCACCTTGCCGGCATACATCACCGCGACCTGGCGGCAGATCTCGGCCACCACCCCGAGGTCGTGCGTGATGAGGAGCACCGACATGCCGGTCTCCTGCTTGAGGCGCGCGATCAGATCCAGGATCTGGGCCTGGATCGTGACGTCGAGCGCCGTGGTGGGCTCGTCGGCGATCATGAGCGCGGGCTGGCAGGCGAGCGCCATGGCAATCATCGCCCGCTGGCGCATGCCGCCCGAAAGCTGGTGCGGGTAGTCGTCGAGCCGCGCAACGGGCTCGGGCATGCCCACCAGCCCGAGCATGCGGGCGGCCTCGGCGCCGGCGGCAACCCGCGGCATGCCCCGGTGCCGGCGCAGGACCTCCTCGATCTGGAACCCGATGGTGTAGACCGGGTTGAGCGAAGTCATGGGCTCCTGGAAGATCATGGAGATGCGGTTGCCGCGGATCTTGCGGATCTCCGCCTCGCTCAGCGTGGCCAGGTCCCGGCCATCGAACAGGATGCGGCCCCCGGCGATCCGGCCGGCCGGCTTCGGCAGCAGGCGCAGAATCGAAAGCGCCGTGACACTCTTGCCGCAGCCGCTCTCGCCCACCAGGCCGAAGGTCTCCCCGCGCGTGATCGTGAGGTCGACACCGTCCACGGCCTTGACCAGCCCCTGCCGGGTTTTAAACTGGGTCTGTAGACCCATGATCTCGAGAATGTTATCTGGTCTCTCCGTGGCCATCGCCCCGCCCTACCCTGCTAAACCGTCCGCAGCGAGGGGTCGAGCGCATCCCGCAGCCCGTCGCCGAAGAGGTTGAAGCCGAGCACCAGCACCAGGATCGCCGCACCGGGAAAGGCCGCCACGTGCGGGGCGATCTGGATGTATTGGCGCCCCTCGCTCAGCATGGCGCCCCACTCCGGCTGAGGCGGCTGGGCGCCCAGACCCAGGAACCCGAGGGCCGCCGCCTGGAGCACAGCCGTGCCCATGCCGAGCGTCGCGTAAACGATGATCGGCGGCATGGCGTTCGGAAGGATGTGGCGCGCCAGGATGCGGAAGTGGCTCCCGCCCAAGTGGCCGATCGCCTGCACGAAGAGCTGCGCCTTGAGGGAGAGCACGCTCGAACGCACGATCCGCGCGTAGTGCGGGATGTAGACGATCCCCACGGCGACCATGGTGTTGACCAGGTTGGGCTCCAGGATCGCGGTGATGAAGATGGCCAGCAGAATCGCCGGGAAGGCCAGCAGCATGTCCATCAGGCGCATGATGAGGCTGTCGATGCGTCCGCCGAAATACCCCGAGACCAGCCCCAGCAGCGTCCCCGGGACCAGGGAGATCGAGACCGAGATCAGCCCGATCAGGATCGAAATGCGCGTCCCGTAGATGACCCGGCTCAGAATGTCCCGCCCCAGGCTGTCGGTGCCGAAAAAGTGCGCTTGACTCGGGCCCTGCAGGCGATCGAGGGGCACGGGTTTGAGCGGGTCGTAGGGGGCGAGCGCCGGACCGGCGATCGCGACCAGCAGCACCAGGCCGATCAGCGCCATGCCGAACGTGGCGCTGCGGCTGCGCAGCAGGTCCTGCAGGGTGTCCCACCTATGCATGGACGCGAATCCTCGGGTCGAGCAGCACGTAGACCAGATCCACGACGAGATTGATGCAGGCCATCAGCGCCGCAAAGATAAGAATGCAGCCCTGCACGGCCGCGTAATCCCGCGCCATGAGAGAGTCCACCACGTACCTCCCCAGACCCGGCCATGAAAAAATGGTTTCGGTCAGCACGGCACCCCCCAGCAGCAGACCCAGGTTCAGGCCCAGCACGGTGACGATCGGCAGGAAGGCGTTGCGAAGGGCGTGTCGAAAAATGACCACACCTTCGCCCATACCCTTGGCGCGCGCCGTGCGGACATAGTCCTTGTTGAGCACCTCGAGCATCGCCGAGCGGCTGATGCGGGCGATGATCGCCATGGGCACCGTGGCCAGCGTGAAAGCGGGCAGCACCAGGTGGTGCAGCGCATCGAGAAGGTCGCCGATTTCGCCGGAGAGCAGCGTGTCCACCAGCATCAGACCGGTGACCACCTCCGGCTCGCTGCCCATCCCGATGCGGCCCATCATGGGCATGACCGGAAACAACACGGACAGCAGGTAGATGAGCATCAGGCCCAGCCAGAAGATGGGCATGGAAACTCCGACAAGAGCCATGAACATCGAGCCGTAGTCGAAAACGGAATACTGGCGCGCCGCGGAGACCACCCCCGCCGCGATGCCCAATATGGAAGCGATCAGCATGGCGGCGACAGCCAGCTCCAGGGTGGCCGGCAGGCGTGCCCCGATCTCCGCGGCCACCGGCTCCCCGTTTCGCAGGGAATTGCCCAGGTCGCCCTGCAGGAGGTTTTTCAGGTAGATGCCGTATTGGACCGGGTAGGACTGGTCCAGGCCCATCTGGCTGCGCAGCCGCACCAGTTCTTCCGGGGAGGCGAACTCGCCGAGCAGCAGGCGCGCCGGGTCCCCGGGGATCATCCGGAGCATCAGGAAGACGAGCACGGAGACCCCGAACATGATCAGGCTCAGGTGAAACAGGCGCTTGGCTATGTAGGCGAGAGGCATCGTGTAATGGAATTGGTATTCACATCATCCCCCTCCCCTTGCCCCTCCCGCGAGGGGAGGGGAAAATAGAGGAAAGGCTGCCTCCTCGGTGAACGGAGGAGGCTGCAGGATACACCCCCCTGAGATGGAGAGGCTTCAGCATCCACCTCCCCTGGACGGGAGACGCCCCAAAATCCCACTCCCCCTTGACGGGGGAGACCGGGTGGGGGTGAGTGAAAAATTCGCGATTGCGTGCCGTTAATTTTGGGAGCGGCAGGCACCCCGCTCCCTCACATCAGAGAAGTAACGACTTCCCTGGAAGTCGTTACTTCTCTTTCCGGACCATCTGGAACGAGTTGAGCCCGTTCGGCCGCAACGGCACGTCGTGCAATTTCTTGCTGTAGCAGCGCACGATGGTCGAATGCACCAGGGGCAACCAGGGCGCCTCGGCGTGGAAGATCTCCTGGGCCTTGAGATAGAGCTTTGTGCGATCGGCCTTGTTGAAGGTCTTCTGACCCTTCAGGCACAGGTCGGTGAACTCGGCATTCTTCCAGATGGCCACGTTGGCAGCCCCCGGGGTTTTGGCCGTGTTGGCCGAGAGCAGGCCGTAGAGGAAGTTGTCCGGGTCGGCGTTGCCGCCGAGCCAGCCGAGCATGCACATGTCGTGCTCGCCGTTGGAGGTCTTGCTGAGGTAGGCGCCCCACTCGTGGCGCACGATCTTGGCCTTGACCCCCACCGCCGCAAAATAAGCCTGGATCAGTTCGGCCGTCTTCACCGGCTCCGGCATGTAGGCGCGCGAAACCGGCATGGCCCACAGCTCGATCTCGGTGTTGAAATCGAACTTGGCCTCCGCGAGCATCTTCTTGGCCTTTTCCGGGTTGTAGTCATACGCCTTGATGGCATCGTTGTAGGACCAGATGGAGGGCGGGAACGGGTTCTTGGCCGGGATGGCCAGCCCCGCGAAAATCGACTTGATCAGGGTGTTCTTGTCGACGGCGTGGCTGAGGGCCTGGCGCACCTTGGGGTCCTTCAGCCGGGGCTTTTCGGTGTTGAACGCGAGGTAGCCCACATTCACGCTCGGCCGCTCGATGATCGCGATCTTCGAGTTCTTCTTGACCAAGGCGATGGAATCCGGGTCGAGGTCGTCGGCAATGTCCACCGTGCCGGACTGCAGGGCCATCAGGCGCGCCGAGGGCTCGGGGATGGACTTGAGGATGATCTTGTTCACCTTGGCCTTCTCGCCCCAGTAGCCGTTGTTGCGCTCGAGCACGATCTGGTCGTCCTTGGTCCAGCTCACGAATTTGAAGGGCCCGGTGCCCACCGGGTGCTGGCCGATCTTCTCCTTGTAATCGGCCATGGCCTTGGGCGAGAGGATCGGGCAGAGCCAGAGCGCCAGGTTGTTCAGCAGCGGGGCGTAAGGCTTGTCGGTGATCAGGGCGATGGTGTACTCGTCGACGACTTTGATGTCCTTCACCGGCCCGAGCGACATGCTGGTGTATTTCCATTGACCGTAGCTGTTGTACGGGTGCTCTTTGAAAATGACCCGGGCGAAGGAGTCATAGACCGCCTGGGCATTGAAGGGGTAGCCGTCGTGGAATTTGACACCCTTGCGCAGCTTGAAGGTCCAGGTCAGGCCGTCGTCGGACACCTTCCAGGACTCGGCCAGCTGGGGTTCGACGTTCATCGAATCCTTGCCGAAGATGACCAGGTTCTCGAGGACCTGGATGCCGGCCTTGATGGACTCGCCGTCGGTGGCCTGCGCCAGGTCGAGCGATACCGAGTCCCCGCCGCGGCCCCACACAAGGGTCCCGCCGGTCGCCGCCTTCTCGGCGCCGAAGCTCAACGCCGGCAACAGGCACAGGATCAGAAACAAACAGGGCACCAGTTTGCGCATAATCTCCTCCTCCTTCTTACATTGACGGTTGGTTACTGATCCGGCTTTCTATCCTA
>DATITS010000010.1:0-10746 GCA_035467535.1 Desulfobacterales bacterium | reverse complement strand
CATTTGCTGATCAGGATTAAGCATCAGGTTCAAAATGGTCAAGCTGGATGAGATCGGCAGATTACGCAACCATCCGCAACCCAGGCGCAACCAAGAAGAAAAGGGGTTAACGGCATCACCGCTAACCCCTTTATTTTACTGGTGCCGAGGGACGGAATTGAACCGCCGACACGGGGATTTTCAGTCCCCTGCTCTACCGACTGAGCTACCTCGGCACACACGAAACGCTTGACTTCAGCCTGCTGTTCTTATGCGAGCCCCTCATCTTTGTCAAGATTTTTTTGCCCGGGCCCCGAGGTCGCCGAACAGATGCTGCACGATGGCGCAGGCCGCAACGGCGGCGGTTTCGGCCCGCAGGATCCGCGGTCCGAGGCTGGCGCTGATAAAGCCAACCGCTTCTGCGGCCCGGACCTCCTCCTCGGCAAAACCACCCTCCGGGCCGAGCACGATCAAGACGGAGGCAGGTCCTGCGGGGCTGCCGGAAAAGCGCTGAGCCGTCAACGGCTCGCCGGCCTGCTCCCAGAAAACGATCCGCAGGTCGTGGGCAGGGGCGCGCTCGAGCAGCCGATCAAATCCCACGATCTCATCGATCTGCATCAGATCCCCGCGCCGGCACTGCTTGAGGGCCTCCACGGCGATCTTGCGCCACCGTTCCTGCCGGGCCTGCGCCCGTCCGCCCTCGGGACGGGCCACCGAGCGGTCGCAGATAAACGGCATCCATCGGGCAGCACCCAGCTCGGAGAGCTGGCGCACGAGCTGGTCCATTTTCTTTTCTTTCAGAAAACCCTGCCCCACGCTGACGGGGAGGCGGGCGCACCCCGCGGCGGGTTTGCTGCCGGTGATGGTCACCTCGACCTTCCCGGGCGGCATGGTGTCGATCACGCCGACGTACTCGACCCCGGTGCCGTCAAAAAGCCGGACCTCATCGCCGGGCTTGAGACGCAGCACGTTCTTGATGTGCCGGGCCTCTGCGCCGGAGAGGGATGCCCTCCGGCCGGCCGAATGGAAAGATTCTATGAAAAAATGGCGCATGACCGCTCACCGGGGTGAAAAGATACGAGAGCTTCGCAGGGTGTAACCGCAATTTTATTTATACAAGAACCCATGGCACTGCAAATATGTTTCTCCCCCTTCCGGCCCGCCGTGTCAAGCAGCTTGACCTGTTATGCGTTTTCGTGATATTTTTTAAGAATTATCAAGCATTGCCCGATACGGCCTGCCATGGGGAGAAATTATGAGCGACTCTAAAAAGAGCGATCCCGCACAACCATCGATCGAGTTCCTGGATGACGAACCTATCATCGACCTGGTCGACGAGGTTCCCGAAGGCCCGGCGGATGGCGCTCTGTCCGATTTGGAGAAAAACCTCCTCAACCTTGATAAAAGTTTCAGCCGCGGCCTCGAAAAGCCCGGTGAGGATCTACGCACATTCTCGGAACTGCCGGATTTGGATGACCTCAACGGGTTTGACTTTGAAGAGGACAGCGCCGAGCACCCAGCGTCCGGCACTCCCCCGCCGGCGACCGCAAAAGAGCCTCTGCCCGACGGCACGGAGCCGGAGCTGGATTGGCTCCTGGATGAGGTTGCGGCCGCCCCTGCCGTGGGCCCTGCACGCAATGCGGGCGGAATTGACAACGACGTCACTGAAATAACGGAATTCGACGAGCAGTTCCTGGAGGCCGAGGAGGTCATAGACGGCCAGGCAGCTGCGGAAGATGGATCCGACGCCGAGAACGAAGAGGAAACGCTGGAGCTTCTCGACCTCGATGACGATGACATCGACAACGAACTCGTCTGGTTCGACGACATCGAAAAGCCGCATGTCCACAGCGCAGTGGCGCAGGCCGGACAAGATAGTGCTGCGCCTCCCGAACCGGCAGATCCCCGTATTTTTTCGGACACCCCCGCCGCCGCCACCAGCGCATCGGATCTGTTCGACGCCTTCGCGCAATTGGGAGGACCGGCCGGCGGCGACACGCTCGCACCCGCAGGGCCGTCTACGGTTGCCCCCCTGGGGGCCATACCGGTCACCGCCGCGCTGAGCCGGTCCGAGACCATAGACGTTCCGCAGCCGGCCGCCGCGAATGCCCTGACGGAAGATCAGGTCGATGCTGCCGTGGAACGGGTGATCACTCGCATGTATGCCGGCACGATCGAGACGATCATCCGGCAGTCCATCGAAAAGGCCGTCCTCAAAGAGATTGAGCGGGTCAAAAACCGCCTGCTCGAAAATGACCCCGGCGACAAGATCCCCTAACATTAAAGGGGGGCAGCGCCTGAGAGGCAGCCCCCGCTCCGCCGGTCACCCGCCCACCGCCCAATGCCCGAAAAAACAGGTTGAAAAAATCGGGGATTGCGGCATAATTGCCAGTTCAACGGGATGCGCTGGGAGTGGCTTCCGGCCTTCGAAGACGATCGCACCGTCGCAGCCGGGGAAGCCATGACGGAGCCGACAGCCACTTCGGCGGAGACGGCTCCCGCCACGACGAGCCGATTTCGCCAACGCCGCTTTGGCTGCGACGGTTGAATCGCGGCAGCCGGCCTTCGCCGAAAGCTACGGCGGCCATGAGATGCCGCGGCCACGAAAAAACTCAACTGCGTTGGACCTCATTTAATTCAATGACGCTGCAACGCTGAATCGGAGGAAGATACCATATGGGTTCCGACCTACTGGACAAGGGCTATGAGCCGCACGATGTCGAGCGCCGCTGGTACGAATTCTGGGAGACAAACGGCCTGTTCGCTGCCGAGGACGAGGGCACACGCCGCGGATATGCGATCGTCATCCCTCCGCCCAACGTCACGGGTGTCCTGCACATGGGACATGCCCTCAACAACACCCTGCAGGACATCCTCTGCCGCTACCGGCGCCTGAAGGGCGACAACGTGCTGTGGATGCCGGGCACCGACCACGCCGGGATCGCCACCCAGAACGTGGTCGAGCGCAAGCTGGCCCAGGAGGGCACGGACCGTCACGCCCTCGGCCGCGAGCGCTTCATTGCGCAGGTGTGGCAGTGGCGCGAGAAGTACGGCAGCGCCATCATCAACCAGCTCAAGCGCCTGGGGGCCTCGTGCGACTGGAAGCGCGAGCGCTTCACCATGGACGAGGGACTCTCGCGCGCCGTGCGCACGGTCTTCGTCGAACTCTATCACCAGGGGCTCATCTACCGCGGCAATTACATCATCAACTGGTGCCACCGCTGCCACACCGCCCTAGCGGACCTCGAGGTCGAGCACGCGGAAATCGACGGCAACCTATATCACATCCGTTACCCCTTCGCGGACGGCAGCGGCGGCATCACCATCGCCACCACCCGGCCCGAAACGATGCTGGGCGACACGGCCGTGGCCGTCCACCCGGACGACGAGCGCTATCAGGACATCAGCGCCACCGCGGTGATCCTGCCCCTCGTGAACCGGGAGATCCCCATCATCCGGGATGCCTACGTGGACATGAGCTTCGGGACCGGCGGTCTGAAGGTCACGCCGGCTCACGACCCGAACGACTTTGAAATCGGCCGACGGCACGAGCTGCCGAGCGTCAAGGCCATCGGCGACGACGGGCGCATGACCGAGGAGGCCGGCCGCTTCGCAGGCCTCGACCGGTTCGAGTGCCGCAAGACCGTGGTGCAGGAGCTCCAGGAGACCGGCCAACTGGAGAAAATCGAGCCTCACCGCCACAGTGTGGGCCACTGCTACCGGTGCAAGACCATCATCGAGCCGAACCTCTCGCGCCAGTGGTTCGTGCGGGCCAAGCCCCTGGCGGAGAAGGCCATTGCCGCCGTGAAACAGGGTCAGACCCGCATCATCCCGGAGACGTGGGCGAACACCTATTTCGACTGGCTGGAAAACATCCGGGACTGGTGCATCTCGCGCCAGATCTGGTGGGGTCACCAGATCCCGGCCTGGACCTGCGAGGGCTGCGGCGAGATTGCGGTCGCCATGCAGACGCCGCCTGCCTGCCCGAAATGCGGCGGCACGCGCCTCGTCCAGGAAGAGGATGTGCTGGACACCTGGTTCAGCTCCGCGCTCTGGCCGTTTTCGACCATGGGTTGGCCGGATCAAACCCCGCTGCTCAAGACGTTTTACCCGACCGCGGTGCTCGTGACCGGCTTTGACATCCTGTTCTTCTGGGTGGCGCGCATGATGATGATGGGCCTGCACTTCATGGGCGAAGTGCCTTTCCGGGACGTCTACGTGCACGCGCTGGTGCGCGACGAGGACGGCCAGAAAATGAGCAAGTCCAAGGGCAACGTCATCGACCCGCTGGAGATCATCGAGCGCTACGGCACCGATGCGTTCCGCTTCACCCTGGCGGCCTTCGCCGCCCAGGGCCGCGACGTCAAGATGTCCGAAAAACGGGTGGAGGGCTACCGGCACTTCATCAACAAGCTGTGGAACGCCGCGCGCTTCGCCCTGATGCACCTCGACCGCCGCTACGATCTGGTGAAGCCGGACGAGCTCTGCCTGGCGGACCGCTGGATCCTGTCGCGACTGAACCGCGTGCGCCTGGAGATGGCGCAGGCGCTGGACACCTACCGCTTCAACGATGCCGCCGCCGCCCTCTACGGGTTTGTCTGGCACGAGTTCTGCGACTGGTACCTGGAGGCGATCAAGCCCGCCCTGCATGGAAAACTCGCCCCGGACGTGCGGGAGCGGTCGCTCGCCGTCCTGTGGCGGGTGCTGCACGACACCCTCATCCTTCTGCACCCGTTCATCCCCTTCGTGACCGAGGAGATCTGGCACAAACTGCCCGGCACCGACGGCTCCATCATGCGGGCCGCCTTTCCGGGAGAGGGCGCCGCGGCAGCCCCCATCCCGCCGGATCCCGAGGCCGAGGCGCACATGGGCCTCCTGATCGACGTCGTCTCCGCGGTGCGCAACATCCGGGGCGAGGCGGGCATATCGCCGGCGCTCAACCTGGATGCGGTGGTGCACCCCGCTGACGATGCCGCCAGGGCCGTGATCGAACAATACCGGGACATGATCGTCACCCTCGCCCGGCTGCGGTCCATCGCGGTCACCGACAGCGCCGAACGGCCGAAAGCCTCGGCCTCGGCCGTGGCCCGGGGGGCAACCATCCACGTGCTCCTCGAGGGGGTCATCGATTTCGCCAAGGAGCGGGAGCGCATGGAAAAGGAGCTCGGCAAACTGGCGAAGGATTTTGCCTCCATCGCCAAGAAGCTCCAGAATCAGGATTTCCTGGCCAAGGCCCCGCCAGAGGTGGTCACAAAAGTAAAGGACCAGCAGCAGGAACTGCTGGGACGGCAGCAGAAAATCCAGTCCAACCTGGACAAGATCAGGGAGTATGATTCCGCTTCGTGACGACATCCCGGCGCGTTCCACGCCGGTCGTCAATCACCTGCTCATCGCTGTGAACGTGGCGGTCTTCCTAGTCCAAGCGACCCAGGGCCCCTACGCGGACCGGTTCGTCTATATCTACGGGCTGGTGCCAGCCCGCTACTTCGTGCCCCAGATCGCGGAGTACTTTTCAACCGGCCAGCAGCTCTTCGCCATGCTCTCCTTCATGTTCCTGCACGGTGGGCTCTGGCATCTGCTCGGCAACATGTGGTCGCTCTACATCTTCGGGGACAACGTGGAGGACCGCTTAGGGCCATTGCGCTACACGGCTTTCTACCTCCTGAGCGGCCTGCTCTCCGGCCTGGCCCACCTGTTGATCTACCGCACCTCCAACATCCCCACCATCGGGGCGAGCGGGGCGATCGCCGGGGTGATGGGCGCCTACTTCCTGCTCTACCCCCGCGCGCGGGTGCTGACCTTGGTGCCGATCCTGTTCATCCCGCTGTTTTTCCACATCCCCGCCGCCTTCTACTTGGGGCTCTGGTTTTTCCTCCAATTCTGGAACGCCGCCGGCAGCGGCGCCGCCGGCGGCATTGCGTGGTGGGCGCACATCGGCGGGTTCCTCGCCGGCATGGGGTTGATCCATGGATTCCAGCGCCTGCCGGCCACCGGCATTTCCGACCCCCCGCGCCGAACCACGGAGCGGCTGCAGTTCGTCCCCCCGGCCGCGGAAACCGACGCCCCGCACATCCGCGGCACGGTCGCGGTGTCGGCGCAGGAGGCGCGCCACGGGGCGCGCAAACTGGTCGGCCTTCGACAGGGATTCTATGAGAAAATCCTGCGGGTCCAGATCCCTCCAGGCGTTCGGGATGGGATGGTGCTGCGGCTTGAGGGGCTCGGCCGTCGCCCGCGGCACGGGCCGGCCGGGGACCTTCTGCTCACGGTGGTGGTCTCGGAGCACCCCACGCACTGAGCCTCTCGAACAGAAAAGCATCCAATTTCATTCGAAAAAGAGTGCGGAAAGGGCGAAAAGCTCAGCGTGCGGGGTCGGCCGGCGGTGCGCAGGTGGTCTCGGCGAACAGCAGCGAGACCCGGTTGCGGCCGTTTTGCTTGGAGAGGTACATGGCGGCGTCGGCCCGGTTGATGAAGGCGGTCATATCCTCCGGCGGGCAGTACTCGGTGACGCCGATGCTGATGGTTTTCGACACGGTCCGGCCGGAGTTCAGTGCGAAGATTTCCGCCTCGACCGCGGCCCGGATGCGCTGGGCCACGGTCCGGGCCTCCTCCGCGCCGGTTTCCGGCAGGATGACCGTGAACTCCTCCCCACCGTACCGGAAGGCAGAGTCGTTCGCCCGCAGGCAGGAGCCCAGGATCTGACTGAAGCGCACCAGAACCTTGTCGCCTTCCAGGTGTCCGAACGAGTCGTTGTAGTCCTTGAAGTGGTCGATATCGATCAGCAGCAGGGCCAGCGGGTGTTTGTAGCGGCTGGAACGGTCCACTTCCAGCTCGAGCTGGGTGAAAAAGTGCCGCGAGTTGAAAAGGCCGGTGAGCCCGTCGGTGACGGCCAGCTTCTGCAGCTTTTCCATCATCCGGTTGCGCTCCAGGGTGAGTTCCTGCTCCCGCAGCACCCGCCTCACCCGCAGCAGGAGTTCCTCCAGCCGGACCGGTTTGATCACGAAGTCGCTGGCACCGATGCTGATGGCCTCTTCATAGGAGAAGTTGTCGCTGTAGCCGGTCATCACGACCACGTCGGTATTATGCTTTTTCTTGACGAGCTGGGTGAGCTCGAGACCGCCCATACCGGGCAGAACAATGTCGGTGATGACGAGGTCAAACCGATTGTCACGGAGCAGGTCCAGGGCTTCCTCGGCGCTGGCGACCGACTCGGCGGCAAAGCCGGCGAGCCGCATGTAGTCGCTCATGGAGTCGCGGACTTCGGGTTTGTCGTCGACGATGAGAATCCGGTTCGCCATGATTACAAGCCTTGTCCGCAGCGGCACCCTATTCGGCAACCATCGGACCCGGAGCATCCGGTCCGGCTGCACCTTGACACCTGCGGCTATTCGTTGCTATTAGATTCGGGTTGATCGATACGTTACTATATCCGTTATGGAGCACGGAGTCAACTTTCGAAACCCACAACGGCCATAGCCCGGCCGCCAGCGATAGAACATGCGCAACATTCGAAACTTCAGCATCATTGCCCACATCGACCACGGCAAATCCACGCTCTCCGACCGCCTGATCCAGGCAACGCACATCGTCTCGGACCGGGATTTCCATGACCAAATCCTGGACACCATGGACATCGAGCGCGAGCGCGGCATCACCATCAAGAGCCAGACGGTATGCCTGCCGTACAAGGCCCGCAACGGGCAGTCGTATTCCCTGAACCTCATCGACACCCCGGGCCACGTGGATTTCACCTATGAGGTTTCCAGTGCCCTGGCCGCCTGCGAGGGGGCGTTGCTGCTGGTTGACGCCAGTCAAGGCGTCGAGGCCCAGACGCTCGCCAACCTCTACCTGGCCATGGAAAACAACCTGGAGATCATTCCCGTCATCAACAAGATCGACCTGCCCTCGGCGGACATCGAGCGGGTGAAACAGCAAATTCAGTCCGACCTCGGCCTCGACCCGGAAGGCGCATTGCTGGTCTCGGCCAAGGAGGGGGTCGGGATCGATGCGCTCTTCGAGGCCATCGTCAGCCGGCTGCCGCCGCCCGCCGGCGACCCGGAAGCGCCCTTGAGGGCCCTGATCTTCGACTCGCTCTACGACGCCTACCGCGGCACGGTGGTGTATTTTCGCATTTTTGACGGCCGTCTGCGGGCCGGGGACGTGATTCGCTTCATGTCCAACGATGCCGCCTACAAAGTGGAGGAGGTCGGCATCTTCCAGCTGCGCCAGATCCCGGCGAAGGAACTGGTCGCGGGGCAGGTGGGTTATCTCATCGCCGGCATCAAGACCATCAGCGACACCCGCTGCGGGGACACCATCACCCTGAAGGGGCGGCCCTGCGCGGAGCCGCTGCCCGGCTTCAGGGAAGCCAAGCCGGTGGTCTTCTCGTCGATCTATCCGGTGGCGGCCGACGACTACATGGAACTGGCGACGGCCATCGAGAAGCTCAAATTGAACGACGCCGCCATCGTTTACGAGAAGGACACCTCGGTGGCCCTGGGATTCGGCTTCCGCTGCGGCTTTCTGGGGCTGCTGCACCTGGAAGTGGTCCAGGAACGCCTGGAGCGTGAATACGGGTTGTCCCTGATCCTCACGGCCCCGTCGGTCCGCTACCAGATCAAGCTGCGGGACGGCTCCGAGATCACCATCGACAACCCTGCCCTGTATCCGGACCCGACGCGCATCGAGTCCACCGCGGAGCCTTTCATCCGGGCCACCATCATCGTCCCGGAACGCTACATGGGGGCGGTGATGAAGCTCTGCCTGGAGCGCCGCGGCTTGAACACCAACTACCAGTACCTGACGAGCGACCGGCTGGAGATGATCTTCGAGCTGCCACTGGCCGAGGTGGTCTACGACTTCTACGACAAGCTCAAGTCCATCACCCAGGGCTACGGGTCATTCGACTACGAGCTGCTGGACTACCGCGAAACCGATCTCGTGAAGCTGGACATCCTCATCAACGGCGAACGCGTGGACGCCCTCTCCCAGCTCGTGCACCGCGACAACTCCGTGTCGCGCGGCCGCATGGCCTGCGAGCGGATCAAGGAGGAGATCCCGCGTCAACTCTTCAAGATCGCCATCCAGGGCGCAATCGGCGGCAATATCGTCTCCCGCGAAACCGTCTCGCCCCTGCGCAAGGATGTGCTCGCCAAGTGCTACGGCGGCGACATCACCCGCAAGCGCAAGCTGCTCGAAAAACAGAAGAAGGGCAAAAAGCGCATGAAGATGGTCGGCAAAGTCATGATCCCGCAGTCCGCGTTCTTGGCGGTGCTGAAAACGGACACCGACTAGATTTTATGCAATCGCCCTGAGAAGCCGGGCGATTGCATAAAATCTATTTAGATGGGGAGAAAAACATGGGGAAAACCGTAGCAGAAAAAATATTTGAGACCCACGTGGTGGACCGGCCGGCGGAGGACGTGTGGGTCATCCGCCTGGACGCCGTGCTCTGCCACGAAATCACCACCCCTACCGCCATCCTGGACCTGATGAGCCTCGGCAAGGACCGGGTGTTCGATCCCTCCCGGATCAAGGCCGTCATCGATCACGTGAGCCCTGCCAAGGACTCGAACACCGCCACCCAGGGCAAGGTGCTCCGGGAATGGGCCCGGCGCCACCATATCACTGATTTCTTCGACATCGGCCGCAACGGCGTCTGCCACGTGCTCTTCCCGGAAAAGGGGTTCATCCGCCCCGGCTACGCCGTGATCATGGGAGATTCCCACACTTGCACGGACGGCGCGTTCGGCGCCTTCACCCCCGGTGTGGGAACGACCGACCTGGCGGTGGGGATCCTGAAAGGGGTCTGCGCGTTCCGCCGGCCGCAGACCATGAAGATCACCCTGACCGGCGAACTCCCGCAAGGGGTGTTTGCCAAAGACGTAATCCTTTCCGTCATCGGGCGTATCGGTGTCGGCGGCGCCACCAACCGGATCGTCGAGTTCGACGGCCCGGCCGTGCAGCGCATGAACATGGAAGCCCGCATGACCCTGTGCAACATGACGGTTGAGGCCGGGGGAACCTGTGGCATCTGCTATGGGGATGCGATGACCGCCGACTACCTCTGGGAACACATCCAGGGCGATTACCCGGACAAAGCCACCGCGGTCGCGGACTTCCGGAAGTGGTGGCCCGACCCGGACGCCGTCTACGAGGAAACCATCGTCCACGATATCTCCCGCCTCGCGCCCGTGACGACCTTCGGCCAGAAACCGGACAATGTGCGGCCGGTGCGCGAAATGGAAGGCACTCCCATCGACCAGGTGTTCATCGGCTCCTGCACCAACGGCCGCATGGACGACCTGCGCAGCGCCGCCCGCGTTCTCGCCGGCCGCAAAATCCACCCCCGCGTGCGCGGGGTCGTCTGCCCGGCCACGACCAAGATTTTTTCCCAGGCCATGGAGGAAGGGTTGATCCGGGTCTTCACGGAGGCCGGGTTCTGTGTGACCAACCCCACCTGCGGCCCCTGCCTCGGCATGAGCACCGGGGTCCTGGCCGATGGGGAGGTGTGCGCCTCCACCTCCAACCGCAACTTCAACGGCCGCATGGGCGCAGGCGGCATGGTGCACCTCATGAGCCCGGCCACGGCCGCGGCCTCGGCCATTGCCGGACACATTGCGAATTCAGTGCTCTACGAGGATAAATCGGCATGAAAAATTTCGGTGGGCGCGTTCTTTTTCTCGACCGGGCGGACATCAACACGGACGAAATCATACCGGCGAAGTACCTTACGGAAATCGCGCGGGAAGCCCTTAAGCCCTATCTCCT
>DATITS010000009.1:0-2534 GCA_035467535.1 Desulfobacterales bacterium | reverse complement strand
TCCCTCCCTGGAGGTTGAAAAAATCTGCGGCAGGATGCGCGAGTTGCTCGCGCGGTCGTTTCGGCGGCGGGGGTACGTGGTCGCCGTGTCGGGCGGGATCGACAGCAGCGTGACACTTGCCCTGGCCGCAAAGGCGGTCGGCCCCGAGCGCGTTCTGGCGCTGCTGATGCCGGAAACGCACTCGGCGCCGGAGACGCTCGACCTGAGCCGCCTGGTCGCCGACCGCTTCAAGGTAGCCCAGCACCACGAGAACATCTCCGCCGTGCTCGAGGCGGTGGGCTTCTACGACCGCTATGCGGAGGCCGTGCGCCGGGTCATCCCCGGGTATGACCGGGAGTGGAAATCCAAGATCGTTCTGCCGAGCCTGCTCGTCCGCGACGGCTTTCGCCTGTTCTCCATAGTGGCCCAGAAGCCTGACGGCACTCGGGTCGAAGGCCGCCTGCCGCTCGATGCCTACCTTGGCATCCTGGCCGCGACGAATTTCAAGCAGCGCACGCGCAAAATGCTCGAATACTACCACGCCGATCGCCTGAACTATGCCGTGGCCGGGACCCCGAACCGACTGGAATACGACCAGGGGTTTTTCGTCAAACTCGGCGACGGTGCGGCCGATGTGAAGCCGATTGCGCATCTCTACAAGACTCAGGTCTATCAGTTGGCCGAGCATCTCGGGGTTCCCGCAGAGATTCGAACCCGCCCGCCCACGACGGACACCTACTCGCTGCCCCAGGGCCAGGACGAGTTCTATTTTTCCCTGCCGTTCGACAAAATGGACCTCTGCCTTTACGGCAAGAACAACGGGGTCGCCAGCGAGGCTGTCGCCAGTACGATTGGCCTTACCCCGGATCAAGTGGAACGCGTTTATGCCGATATAGACACCAAGCGCAACGGAACCCGCTACCTGCATCTGCCGCCCATGCTGGCGGGCGCGGTCCCCGAGATAGACGCGCACGGGGCAGAGAGCAAGGGGCCGGCGTGAGCGACTCAAAAAATAGGCTGAAGACTGAAGGCTGAAGGCCTTCATGGACAAGGGTTATTGAAACCGAGAAGGTCTTGAATGGCTTGATTCATGCACCGCGAAATGTTTTATAGCCTTCAGCCTAAACACCTTATAAGTTTAGAGAGGTTTTGAACATAATGGAAGAGATCAAGCTCAAGGTCAGAAACTTTGTGGTCGAAAATTTCCTGTTCGGCAATGCGAACGGGCTTGCGGATGACACCTCTTTTCTGGAAGCCGGCATACTCGATTCGACCGGTGTTCTGGAGGTGGTGGCATTTCTGGAACAGCAGTTCGGCGTTCGGGTCGATGACGACGAGCTCACACCCGAGAACCTGGATTCCATTTCAAGCATCGGGGCATTTGTTTCCCGCAAGCTGCAGGTGTGAGTGAACCGTTTCGGCCGCCATACGCTGGTCCATCACTTTCTCGAGGAGAGCGCAAGGCAGTACCCTGCGAAAACGGCCCTGGTGCACGGCAAGATGCGGGCATCTTATGCCGAGATCAACCGCCAGGCCAACCAGCTGGCCCGCTGGCTGGTGAACCAGGGGCTGTGCCGGGGAGGCCGCGTTGTCCTGCTTCTTGAAAACAGCCTGGAGTACGTGGTCAGCTACTACGGGGTCCTAAAGGCCGCCGGCGTTGTCGTGCCGCTGAGCCCCGAACTGAAGGCGGAGAACCTGG
Source organism: Desulfobacterales bacterium (assembly GCA_035467535.1). GTDB lineage: Bacteria > Desulfobacterota > Desulfobacteria > Desulfobacterales > SpSt-501 > SpSt-501. The sequence continues at coordinate 856 of DATITS010000009.1, read as the reverse complement.
CTCCGATTTTGAAAGAGCTGGAGGCGGACTTCATCATCGGGGGCGGCAAGGCTGCGAATGCCCTGCACACCCTGCCATCAGTGCATAAAAGCCGGCCGCGGCTCGTTCTGAAGGCGCCGCAGGCTCTTTGGCCGAATGGCCCGGTTGAGGTGGTTGCCTGGGAAGAGCTGTTTGCGAGCGGTGATGCCCGCAACCCCGACCTGGTTGGGGATGGCGGCGATATGTGCAGCATCATCACCACCTCCGGGTCGACCGGCCGGCCCAAGGGGGTGGTGCTGAGCCACACCAACATCGTGTCCAACGCCCACGCCATCTGCGAATACCTGAAACTGACCGCGAGCGACATTCAGATGGTGGTGCTGCCGTTTTTCTACGTCATGGGCAAGTCGCTGTTGAACACGCATGTCGCCGTCGGCGGCCAGGTGGTGATCAACAACCAGTTTGCATACCCGGCGGCGGTGGTCCAGCAGCTGGTCAGCGAAAAAGTCACCGGGTTTTCGGGAGTCCCCTCGACCTTCGCCTACCTGCTGTACCGGTCGCCCCTTGAAAAGTATCGAGGGGAACTGGCTCACCTGCGCTACTGCTCCCAGGCCGGCGGGGCCATGCCGCGCCACTTGAAAATCGAGCTGCGGCGCGTGTTGCCGCCCCACGTCGAGATCTATCTCATGTACGGGGCGACGGAGGCCGCCGCGCGCCTCTCCTATCTGAGGCCGGATGATTTTGAAAAAAAGATGGATTCCATCGGCAAACCCGTGCGCGGAGTCCGGTTCAGGGTGCTCGATGCTCAGGGGGAAGAAGCTGAGGTCGGCCAGCAGGGAGAGCTGGTCGCAAGCGGGCCGAACATCATGCAGGGCTA
>DATITS010000008.1:0-16878 GCA_035467535.1 Desulfobacterales bacterium | reverse complement strand
AGCTGCCGATGAGCTCCTGCGCCGAATAACCGGTCAAGGCTTCGGCGGCAGGGTTGACGGCAATGATCGTCCCCTCCGGGTTGACGACCAGAAGGCCCTCCTTCATGGTGTCGATGATGGATTCCCAATAGGGGGAAAGGTCCATGGGTGTTTGCCTGTGATGTTCAGCCTATCGAATTCATTTGGAATAATAGCACCGGGAGAGTCGCTGTGCAAGCGCGATGATGGGATTTGAACCGTGAAAGCGCTCGCTAACTCCGCCGCTTGCGGCAGGGTTAGCGAGCGAATCATAAAAAAGACTGCATTCCTTTGCGCGCCGATGGTGCTGTTACAGCATCGCCGCTTCCTGCATCGGGTGCGCCTTGAGATATTCCATGCGGTTCAGGCCGTTGATGTAGGCCTTGGCGCTGGCGGTGATGATGTCCGGGTCCGCGCCTTTACCGAGAGCGAGCAGCCCGTTTTCCCTCAACCGCACCGTCACCTCGCCCATGGCGTCGGTTCCGCCGGTCAGCGCGCTGATCGAAAACCGCAGCAGTTCGGAACTCGTACCCGTCAGCTTGGCGATGGTGTTGAAGGCAGCGTCGATCGGGCCGTTGCCGTAGCCGGCATCCTGGGCCGGCCGGCCCTGGATCATCAGCCGCACGCTGGCCATCGGGAGCACCGTGGTCCCCGCCGTGACGTGCAGGTAGTCCAAGACGAAGACATCCCGGGTGCGCAGGATGCCCTCGGCGACGATGGCTTCGAGATCCTCGTCCACCACGTGCTTTTTCTTGTCGGCCAGCAGTTTGAACTGGGTGAAGACCAGGCTCAACTCCTCGTCGGAGAGGTCGTAGCCCAGCTCCTTGAGGTGGGAGCGCAGCGCGTGGCGCCCGGAGTGTTTGCCGAGGACGAGCTTGCTGGTGCTGAGCCCGATCGTCTCCGGCTTCATGATCTCGTAAGTCATGGGGTTCTTGAGCATCCCATCCTGGTGGATGCCGGCTTCGTGGGAAAAGGCATTGGCGCCGACGATGGCCTTGTTGGGTTGCACGAGGATGCCGGTGATCATGCTGACCAGGCGGCTGGTCGGATGGATGAATTCGGTCTTGATGCCGGTCGCCGCCTTCAGGAAGTTGGCGCGCGTGTGCAGGGCCATGACGACCTCTTCCAGGGAGGTGTTGCCGGCGCGCTCGCCGATGCCGTTGATCGTCACCTCCGCCTGCCGCGCGCCGGCGTGGATGGCCGAAAGGGTGTTGGACGTGGCCAGGCCGAGGTCGTCGTGGCAGTGCACGCTCAGGATCGCCTTGTGGATGTTGGGCGTGTGCTTGCGGATGTGGCGCACGAGGGCGGCGAACTCCTCCGGGATCGCGTAGCCGACCGTGTCGGGCAGGTTCACGGTGGTGGCCCCGGCATCGATCGCCGCTTCGAACACGCGGCAGAGGTAGTCGCGGTCGCTGCGCGAGCCGTCTTCGGCCGAGAACTCCACGTTGTCCGTGAGGGACTTGGCGTACGTCACGGCGTCGACGGCGGCCTGAACGACCGCATCGCGGCTCATCTTGAGCTTGTATTGGAGGTGGATGTCGGAAGTGGCGATGAAGGTGTGGATGCGCGGCCGGGCGGCGTGCCGGAGCGCCTGCCAGGCGCGGTCGATGTCCGCCCGGGTGGTGCGGGCGAGGGCGGCGACCTCGGTCTTCTTCAGCCGGCCCGCGATTTGGGCGACGGCCTCGAAGTCGCCTTCGGAAGCCGCCGGAAAACCGGCCTCGAGGACATCGACGCCCAGCTTTTCGAGCTGGAAGGCAATCCGCAGCTTCTCCGCCGTGTTCATGCTCGCTCCCGGGCTCTGCTCGCCGTCCCGGAGGGTTGTGTCGAAAATGATGACGCGGTCGCTCATGGGAGTCACTCCTTCAAAGGTGGGGTGGGTGGGTTCGTCTGAAAGGGAAATGCTTCCTGTGCTGTCTTGCGGATTTTCTTCTCGCGCGCCAGTTTGAACTGAAAACTGTCCGCCAGCGCGTGCCAGCTGGCTTCGATGATGTCCTCCGAGACGCCGATGGTGCTCCAGATCTGGTCCTGGTCGCGGGAGTCGATCAGCACCCGCACCCGGGCGGCCGTGCCGCGGCTGCCGTCGATCACGCGCACCTTGAAGTCCACCAATCGCATGGTGTCGAGGTCCGGGAAGAAGCGCCCCAGGGCCTTGCGCAGTGCGTTGTCCAGGGCGCTGACCGGACCGTAGCCCTCGGCGGCCGTGATTTCGTGCGTGCCGCCCACCGCGACCTTGACCGTGGCGTGGGACTGGCAGGGTTGGCCCTTGTCTTTTTCGATGGTGACGCGGAAGGACTCCAGCTCGAAGAGCGGCGTGAAGGCCTCGGTCAACTTCTCCAAGAGGATCTGGAAGGAGCCGTCCGCCACGTCGAACTGGTAGCCGTCCTGCTCGAGCTGTTTGATTTCGGCCACGATGCGGCGGCTGTCGGTTCCCTTCTCGTCGAGTTCGACGCCGAGCTCGCGCGCCTTGTAGGCCACGTTGCTGCGGCCGGACAGGTCGGAGACGAGCACGCGGCGCTCGTTGCCGACCCGCTGCGGGTCCATGTGCTCGTAGGCCGCCGGCACCTTCATAATGGCGCTCACGTGCACGCCGCCCTTGTGGGCGAAGGCGCTGCGGCCGACGAAGGGTCGGCTGTGCACCGGCACGACGTTGGCGGTTTCGTTCACGAAACGCGACAGCGATTTGAGCTTCTTGAGGTTCTGCTCCGGGATGCAGGCCCGGTTCATCTTAAGTGCCAGGACAGGGATCACGGCGGTAAGATCGGCGTTGCCGCAGCGCTCGCCGAAGCCGTTGATCGTTCCGTGCACCATGACGGCGCCGGCAGCCACGGCCGCAATCGAATTGGCCAGGGCCAGCCCGCAGTCGTTGTGGGTGTGGATGCCGAGCCGCACCCGGGGAAAGCGCGCCCGCACCTCGGCGAATACGGCCTCGATGTCGCAGGGTAGGCTGCCGCCGTTGGTGTCGCAGAGCACGACGAAGTCTGCGCCGCCCTCGGCGGCGGCCGTGAGGGTCTGAAGCGCGTAGTCGCAGTTGTGCTTGAAGCCGTCGAAGAAATGCTCCGCGTCGTAGACCACTTCGCGGCCGTTCCGGCGCAGGCAGGCCACTGTGTCCCGGATCATGGCCAGGTTCTCCTCCAGGCTGTTTTCCATCACCTGGGTGACATGCAGGTCCCAGCTCTTGCCGAAGATGGCCACGACCCCGGCCCCGCATTCGATGAGCGCCTGCAGCTTATCGTCCGCGTCGGCCGGGACGCCCGGCCGGCGGGTGCAGCCGAACGCCGCCAGCCGGGCGTTTTTGAACCTAACCGTATTCGCCAGCTCGAAGAAACGCAGATCCTTGGGGTTCGATCCGGGCCATCCGCCCTCAACGTAGTGAATGCCGATGTCGTCCAGGCGCAGGGCGATCTTGAGCTTCTCCTCGGCGCTGAAGGAGATGTTCTCGCCCTGGGTGCCGTCCCGGAGGGTCGTGTCGTAAACGAAGATCGGATCCATCGGTGTCTCCACCGGGGTGAAAAACCCCCGAACGGTTATTTCCGGTTTTCGGGCCTGAGCGAGCGCACGGCCGCACCGGCTCGCCACATCTCGGAGTTGTGCATGACGGCCAGCTCCCGGTCGAGTTTCTCGCGGTAGTCCGGAGTGCTGTTGGCCTCGAGCACCCGCCGGGTCTCCTGGCCGCTCTTGACCCGCTCGTAGAGCTCATCGAAGACCGGGGCCACCGCGTCCCGGAACCGGGGGGCCCAGTCCAGGGCCCCGCGCTGGGCCGTGGTGGAACAGTTGGCGAACATCCAGTCCATGCCCTTTTCACCCACGAGCACGATGAGGCTCTGGGTGAGCTCCTCCACGGTTTCGTTGAACGCCTCGCTCGGGGTGTGGCCGTGCTTGCGCAGCAGGGTGTACTGGGCCTCCATGACCCCGGCCAGCGCGCCCATCAGGATGCCCCGCTCGCCGGTCAGGTCGCTTAGAACTTCGCGTTCGAAGGTGGTGGGGAAGAGGTACCCCGAGCCGATGGCGATCCCCAGTGCCAATGTCTTTTCCCGGGCGCGGCCGGTGTAGTCCTGGAAGACGGCGAAGCTCGCGTTGATGCCGGAGCCGTTCAGGAAGTTCGTGCGCACCGTGCGGCCGGAGCCCTTGGGCGCCACCAGGACGACGTCCACGTTGGGCGGCGGGATGATCCCGGTCTGGTCCTTGTAGACGATGGCAAAGCCGTGGGAGAAATACAGCGTGTTGCCCTCCGAAAGACAGGCTTTGATCTTCGGCCACATGGCCACCTGCCCGGCATCCGAGAGCAGGTACTGCACGACGGTAGCGCGCCGGGTCGCCTCTTCCGGTGAAAAGAGCGTCTCGCCCGGGACAAACCCGTCGTCCACCGCCCGCTGCCAGGACTTGCCGCCCGTGCGTTGCCCCACGATGACCCGGATGCCGTTGTCGCGCATGTTGAGCGCCTGGCCCGGCCCCTGGACGCCGTAGCCGATCACTGCCACCACCTCGTTATTCAAGACCTCCCGGGCGCGCTGCAGGGGAAACTCGTCGTCCTTCACCACTTCTTCCATCGTTCCGCCGAAATCGAATGTTGCCATTTTATTGCTCCTTTGGTTTGTAGTGTTATCTCGTTGTTGCTGTCTGCTCGAATCCTCGCGTAACAAGGGTTCCAGGGTTCGAGGGGTCAAGGGTTCAAGTGAGAAAAAACGGCATTTCGCTTGACCCCTCGACCCCTTGGCCCCTTGAACCCTGCTCTCATTTCGGCTCCCGGATCAACCCGATCATGCCCGTCCGGGCGAGCTTCTTGATCCCGATGGGTTTGAGCAGGTTCAGGACGGCCCTGATCTTCGCCTCTTCCCCGGTCACTTCGATGATGAAGTGCTCCAGTCCCGCGTCGACGATTTTGCACCGGAAGATGTCCACGATCCGCAGCACCTCGGCGCGCTGCTCGGCCTTGGCATGCACGCAGATGAGGGCGAGCTCGCGCCGGACGGACTTGGGACCGTTGAGGCTGCGCAGCTTGATGACGTTGATGAGTTTGCGCAGCTGCTTTTCGATCTGCTCGATGACCGGCGGGTTGGCCGGGGTCACGATGGTGATGCGCGACACGTTGGGGTCGTTCGTCGGGCTGCCGCAGATGCTCTCGATGTTGAAGCCCTTGCCGCTGAAAAGCCCCGTCACCCGCGACGTGACGCCGGGCTGATTGTCTACCAGCATGGTCATGACATGCTTGTCTTCCGCCATCCGAGACCTCCTTTATCACACCTGAGGTGAGTGATTCACATTTTGTTTTTTTGCGGAGGCAGACCCCATCGGGACTCGGTACAAATCGAAAGAATTGTTCAATTTGGGTCACACCAAGAGCATTTCGGTGATCGGTGCACCGGACGGGACCATCGGGTAGACCCCCTCTTCGGCCTCGACTACAAAGTCCATGATCACCGGTTTGTCTTCCGCCAGTGCCCGTCTCAGCACCGGTTCCACCTCTTCGGGACGGGTCGCCCGCAGGCCCACCGCGCCGTAAGCCTCGGCCAACTTGACGAAGTCCGGCGCGTGATTCATGCGGGTCGCGCTGTAGCGGCCGCCGTAGAAAAGTTCCTGCCACTGGCGCACCATGCCGAGGTAGCCGTTGTTGAGGATGACGATCTTGATGGGCAGGCCGTACTGGACGGCGGTGGCCATCTCCTGGATGTTCATCTGGATGCTGCCGTCGCCGGCGATGTCCACCACCACCTTGTCCGGGCAGGCGATCTGGGCGCCGATGGCCGCCGGCAGCCCGAAGCCCATGCAGCCGAGGCCGCCGGAGGTGATGAAGCGGTTGGGGTGATCGAACCGGTAAAACTGGGCGGCCCACATCTGGTTCTGGCCGACCTCGGTGGTGATGATCGCCTCGCCCCGGGTCAGCTCGTACACTTTTTCGACGACCTGCTGCGGCTTGATCGACTCCCCCTGGTGATACGACAGCGGCTTGGTCCGCTTCCATTCCGTGATCCGGGCAAGCCACTCGCCGCGCGCGGGGTAGGGGGCACCGCCGGCAGCCGCCCCGGTCATCTCGTTCAACATCTGCAGGCAGATGCGGCAGTCGCCGACGAGGGGCACGCTGACCGGGATGTTCTTACGGATCGAGGTCGGGTCGATGTCGATGTGCACGATGTTGGCCTGGCGCGCGAACGCGTCGGTTTTCCCGGTCACGCGGTCGTCGAAGCGCACGCCGACGGCCAGCATGAGGTCGCAGGTCGAGGCGCTCATGTTGGCCGCGTAGGTGCCGTGCATCCCGATCATCCCGAGAAAGAGCGGGTCCGAGCCCGGGAACGCGCCCAGGCCCATCAGCGAGGTCGTGACGGGGATGGCGGCCGCCCGCGCCAGGCGGGTCAACTCGACCGCACCCTCGGAGAGGATCACCCCCCCTCCGGCGAAAATCAGCGGGCGCTCGGCCGCCTGGAGGAGCCGGACGACTTCGCGCAATTGCTTCTGGTTCGGCCGGTAGGTCGGGTTGTAGGAGCGCAGGCGCACGGCTCCGGGGGGCGTGAAGTCGGTCTTGGCGCTGGTGATGTTTTTCGGGATGTCGACGAGCACCGGCCCGGGTCGGCCCGAGCGGGCGAGGTAGAAAGCCTCCTTGAGAATCCGGGCCAGGTCGGCGATCGACTCGACCAGGTAGTTGTGCTTGGTGCAGGAGCGCGTGATGCCGACGATGTCCACTTCCTGGAAGGCATCGTTGCCGATGAGATGGGTCGGCACCTGGCCGGTGAGCACGACGATGGGAATGGAGTCGGCGTAAGCCGAGGCGATCCCGGTCACCGTGTTGGTGGCCCCGGGCCCGGAGGTGACCAGGCACACCCCCACCTTGCCGCTCGCCCGGGCGTAGCCGTCCGCGGCGTGCACCGCGCCCTGTTCATGCCGGACCAGTATGTGACGGATGTCGGTTCGGGCAAGCTCGTCGTAGATGTCGATGACGGCCCCTCCGGGAAAGCCGAAAAGAGTGTCCACGTTCTCGTCTTTCAGGATGTTCATCAGGATCTGGGCGCCTGTCATGATCATGCCGTCGCCTCCGTGTAGTTTGGCCAAAAAAAAATCCGTTACCGCCTTCAGGGCTGGTAACGGATTTTTTATTTTCGGGATGCGTTGCTTACGCCATTACCAGCCCCTGGTTCTCATCGCCGCTAATGAGGCCGACGATAAGAACGAGCATAAGGATGCTAATTTTGATAATGGCGATTTTCCGCATAAAATGTGTATTCGAGTTGAAGTTTCGTTAACGCTAACAGCCGTCAATAGAGATGTCAAGCGTTTTTCGCGTTCATCGCGTTTGTCGCATTTTACAAATATTCATCTTTTCAAATTCGCATCGCAAACGAACGCGAGCAACGCAATGAACGCGACAAACGCGATAAACGCGACAAACGTTTATTCTACCTGCTCCTTGAACCCGCAGTCCGGATTCAGGCACGACTGCACGGTGCCCTGTTTCTTGGTCGTGCGCTCCACCAGTAGTTTGGCACCGCAGGCCGGGCAGCCCCGGGCGACGGGCTTGTCCCAGGTGGCGAAGCTGCAGTCCGGGTAGCGGTTGCAGCCGTAGAACACCTTGCCGCGCTTGGACGTCTTTTCCAGGATCTCGCCGGTGCAGCCCGGCTCCGGGCAGGCAACGCCGGTGCTCTTGGCCCCGCCGTTGACGGACAGCGACTGCGTGTTCTTGCATTCCGGAAAACCGCTGCAGGCGATGAAGTCACCGTAGCGGCCCCGCTTGATCACCATGGGCTTGCCGCACTTCGCGCAGACCTTGTCCGTCACCTCGTCGGCCGGCGGTGCCACCGGCTGGATGTGGCCTTTCTCGTCGCGGGTGTAGTCGCGCGAGTACCGGCACTCGGGATAGGCGCTGCAGGCGATGAAGTGGCCGTTTTTCCCGATCTTGATGTGCAGGGTGTTTCCGCATTCCGGGCACTTCAGGTCGGTCGCGAAGCCCACCCCTTTGATGCTCACCATCTTCTCGGCCGCGGTGTCGAGGTCTTTTTTGAACGGCGTGTAGAACTGGCTCAGGATCTCCTGCGAGTTGACCTGGTCGGTTTCGACCAGGTCCAGGTTGTTTTCCATCTTCGCGGTGAACTCGACGTCGAAGACATCCGGGAAGCTGATCACCAGCAGGTCGTTGACGATGAAGCCGAGCTCGCTCGGCCGGAAGTAGCCCCGCAGCATCTCCACGTAGCCTTTGTCCCGAATGGTGGACAGAATGGAGGCGTAGGTGCTGGGGCGGCCGATGCCGTTCTCCTCCAGTTCCTTTACGAGGGATGCCTCCGAGAAGCGCGGCGGCGGCTGGGTGAAGTGCTGTTTGGGCTCCAGGCGGTGGAGATCCAGGCGCACACCCTCGTTCAGCTCGGGGAGCTGCTCCCGACCCTTGTCGCCGTTGCCGTTGCCATCCTCCTCCGCGCGGTACAGGCTCATGAAGCCCGCAAACTTGACGGCGGATCCGGTGGCGGTGAAGAGGTAAGCCCCGGCCTTGATGGAGGCGGTCACCTGGTCGATCAGGGCCTCCGGCATCTGGGAGGCGACGAAGCGCTGCCAGATCAGCTGGTAGAGCGCCAGCTGGTCGGCGCTGAGGTGCGGGGCCACTTTTTCCGGCGTGTTGAAGACCGAGGTGGGGCGGACGGCTTCGTGCGCATCCTGGGACTGTTTCGGGTTCTTGAAATAGCGGGGCTTTTCCAAAGTGAAATCGTTGCCGAAGCGCTCGCGGATCAACTCCTGTGCCTCAACGGCGGCCACCTCCGCGATCCGCACCGAATCGGTGCGCATGTAGGTGATAAGACCCACCGGCTCCCCGGGCCCCAGGTCGATGCCCTCGTAGAGCTGCTGGGCCAGCATCATGGTCTTCTTGGCGGTGAACCGCAGCTTGCGGATGGACTCCTGCTGCAGCTTGCTCGTCGTGAACGGGGGTGCCGGGTTCTTGCGGACCGTCTTCTTCTGGACCTTCTCGACGATGAAGGGGGCACCGTTGATTTCGTCCAGGATCTGCCGGGCGGCCGCTTCGTTCGGTATGGCGATCTTCTCCTTGCCCTTTTTGACGAGCTTGGCGGCAAACGGCGGGGGGGTTGCGCCCTGCAGGTGGGCCGTGATCGACCAGTACTCTTCGGGCTCGAAGGCCTGGATCGCGCGCTCGCGCTCGCAGATGATGCGCACGGCTACCGACTGCACCCGGCCCGCACTCAGCCCGCCCTTCACCTTGCGCCACAGGAGCGGGGAGACCTGGTAGCCCACCAGGCGGTCCAATATCCGGCGCGCCTGCTGCGCCTCGAACTTGTGCCGATCCAGCTCCAGCGGCCGGGCCATTGATTTTTCAATGGCGTCTTTCGTGAGCTCATGGAAGAGGACCCGGTGAAAGCGGCGGCCCTTTTTCTTGAGAATGTCGGCCGTATGCCAGGCAATGGCCTCGCCCTCGCGGTCGGGGTCGGGGGCGAGGTAGATGTCCTCGGCGTCCGCGGCGGCGCGTTTGAGCTCCTGGAGCACTTTCTGCTTGCCGGGGATGGTCGCGTACTTGGGCGTGAAGCCGGCCTCCACGTCAATGCCCATTTCGCGTTGCGGCAGGTCCCGGATGTGTCCGACGGTGGCGGCCACGTTGTAATCCTTGCCCAGGTATTTTTTGATGGTCCGGACTTTTGCCGGCGATTCCACCACGACCAACGGTTTCGTCATGATCTCTCAGGTCCTCGAAGTCACGGGGTCCGTGACCGGTCAGCGCCCGCCGCCACAAAAAGCTTGCCGGGCAGTTGCGTTACGATCCCTTTCAGTTCCAGCTGCAGCAGGATGCCGGAAAGGTGTCCGGGCTCCATCGCCAGTTTCCGCACCAGATCGTCGATGTGCACGGGATAGGCCGTCAGGGCCGCGGCCACCGCGGCTTCCTCCGCCGTGAGCCGGTGCCGCGGTGCGACCGAAGCGGTCTCACGCCGCAGCGGGGCCTTATCCTGGAGAAAATGCCCCAGTTCCGCGACGATGTCTTGAACGTTTTCCACGAGCTTGGCCCCCTGCTTGATGAGGACGTGGGTGCCCATGCTCTTGAACGACTGGATGCTGCCCGGCACCGCGAACACTTCGCGGTTCTGTTCGGCGGCGAGCCGTGCGGTGATGAGCGATCCGCTGTCCTTGGTGGCCTCCACCACGACGGTGCCGAACGACATCCCGCTGATGATGCGGTTGCGGACCGGGAAGTGATGCGCCTCGGGTCCGGCCTGGAGCGGGAACTCCGAAATCACCGCCCCGCCGGCGGCAATCCGTTCGGCGAGTCTACGATGCTGCGGCGGATAGATGTTGTCAAGGCCGCTGCCCAGCACGGCGACCGTCCGGCCCTGCCCGCTGAGGGCACCCTCGTGGGCCGCCGCGTCGATCCCCAGCGCCATGCCGCTGACCACCGTAAACCCCAGCCCGGCCAGATCCCGGCAGATCCGGAGGGTCGTCTCCACCCCATAGGCCGTGGCGTTGCGGGAGCCGACCACGGCGATGGGCCTGGGGCAGCCGGATAGCTCGCCGCGCACATAAAGAAAGGGCGGCGGATCGGGGATTTCCCGCAAGAGCGGCGGAAAACCCGGGTCTGTCAGAGTGACGATGCGGCAGCCCCGGCTCTGAGCGCGCTCGAATTCCGCGGCTGCTCCCGCGGGTCGCGGCAGGTGCCGGATGGCGTCGGCCAGGTGCTGGCCGACCCCCTCCACGGCCAGCAGGTCGTCCCGGGCGGCTGTCAGTGCGGCGGCGGGGGTGCCGAACCGCTCGATCAGCCTTTTAAAGAGAAGATTGCCGACTCCCGGAACACTCTTCAATTGAAACCAGGAAAGGATGTCGTCCAAGGCGCCACGCTGCCGTCCGATGAGGTTATTCGCCGCCGGCAAGTGAAAACCCCCCTTGGGGGTCAAGGGGGGTGGTGATGGTCGGCCGGGAGGACCCCGCTGCGGCAGCGATTATTTCTTCTTTTTGGAGCGCTCCTCCCAGGTGAGTACAATGGGGCTGGCCACGTAGATAGATGAATACGTGCCGATCACGACTCCCACCAGCAGCGCGAAAGCGAAATCGTGAATGATGTCGCCGCCGAGGAAGAACAGGGCCACCACCACGACGAAGACCGTGCCCGCCGTCAGGATGGTCCGGCTGAGGGTTTCGTTCACACTGCGGTTGATGATCTCGCCCAGGGGGGTTTTGTGAAGTTTCTTGAGGTTCTCGCGGACCCGGTCGTAGACGATGATGGTGTCGTTCAGGGAATAGCCGATGATGGTGAGGAGAGCCGCAATCACGGTCAGGGTGATTTCCTTGTCCATCAGCGACAGGGCCCCCACCGCGATGGTCAGATCGTGGATCAGTGCCACTATGGCACCCAGCGCGTACTTCAGGCCGAGCACCCAGAAAAGCGCCAGCGTGACCGCGAGGGCCACGACGATGATGAGCGCCATGCTCAGCCCGAAGGTGTAGAGAGCGTAGACGGCGCCCCCTAAAACGAGGGCCACGATGCCGCTCTGGGCCCACTTGAATTCAAAGCGGCCGGAAATGTAGATGGCGAGAAAAATGAGCGAGAAGAAAATGGCGAGCAGAGCCTTCTCCTGCAGGTCCCGGCCGACCTGAGGCCCGACCATCTCCACGCGGCGGATGTCCGCATCCGCTCCCACCGCGGATGCCAGCGCCTTCTTCAGCGCAGGGGTGAACTCCTGGGAATTGATGTCGGTGGCGTCGATGCGGATCAGGAATTCGTTGTCAGAGGCGGCGCCCATGTTCTGGACGGTGGCGTTTTCAATGTCGATGGCCCGCAGGCCGTCCTTGATTTTGTCGATGGGGGTCTGCTTGGAAAACTTAACCTGGATCACCGATCCGCCGACGAAGTCGATCCCGAATTTGGGACCGCCGTGAACAATCAGCGAGATGATGCTGAGAAGGATAAGGGCGCCGGAGATGGAGTAGGCGATCTTCCGCTTGCCGACAAAATCGATGTTGGTCCCGGGTTTGATGATTTCCATGAAAACGGTTCCTTATGATCGAAGATGAGAAACCCCGCGCGAACGAGGGACTAAATGCTCAGTTTTTTCACTTTCCACGTGGTCAGGACGTAGTCGAAGACCAGCCGGGAGACCACGATGGCCGTGAACATGCTCGCGCACACGCCGATGCTCAAGGTGACGGCAAAGCCCTTCACCGGGCCCGTGCCGAACTGGAAGAGCACCAGGGCCGCAATCAGCGTGGTGATGTTGGCGTCCATGATGGTCGTGGTGGCGCGGTCGAAACCGGCATCCACCGAAGCCCGCGGGCTTTTGCCCAGTCGCAGTTCCTCGCGGATGCGCTCGTAGATCAGCACATTGTTGTCCACCGCCATGCCGATGGTCAGGATGATGCCGGCCATGCCCGGAAGCGTCAGGGTCGCGCCGAAAGCGGCGAGCCCCGCGCCGATGAGGACGATGTCGAGCAGGACCTCGAAATCGGCGAGCAACCCGGAGAGTTTGTAGTAAAATGCCATGAAGAGCAGCACCAGGATGCCGCCGACCGCCATGGAGATGAGGCCGAGACGGATGGAGTCCGCGCCGAGGGAGGGGCCCACCGTGCGCTCCTCCAAAATGGTCACCGGGGCGGGCAGCGCGCCGGCCCGCAGGATGATGGCCAGGTCGCGCGCCTCTTCCAAGGAGAAGCGGCCGGTGATGCGGGCCTTGCCGCCCGCGATGCGCTCCTGGATCGTCGGGGCGGAGTAGACCTTGTTGTCGAGCACGATGGCCAGGCGCTTGTTGACATTCTCGCCGGTGACGCGTTCGAACATCCGCGCGCCTTTCTTGTCGAGCTCGATCGAGACGTAGGGCTCGCCGTACTGGGAATCGAGCTGGACGCGCGCATCCGTCAGGGAGGCGCCGGTCAGAAGAGCGCTTTTCTTCAGCAGGAAGGGGGTCTTGCTGGTCCGCTTCGTGTCGCGGTCCTCGTCGATCTTGTAGAGGATTTCGCTGCCGGCCGGCACACTGCCCTGCAGGGCGGCGTTGAGGTCATGGGCGTCGTCCACCAGCTTGAACTCCAGCAGCGCCGTGCGGCCGATCAGGTCCTTGGCCCGCTGGGGGTCCTGGACGCCCGGCAGCTGGATCAGGATGCGGTTTTCGCCCTGGCGACGGATGTCCGGCTCGCTGACGCCGAACTGGTCGATGCGGTTGCGAATGGTTTCGAGGGCCTGGTCCACCGCCAGCTTCTTCATCTGCTGGACGTCCTTGTCCGGCAGGTCGAGGACCGCCGCAAAGGTCTCCGCATCCTGTCGGCGGTTGCTGATCCGCAGGTCGCGCAGCTCTTTTTCGAGAAGGGTTTTGAACTTGTCGATGTTCTCCTGGCCCTGCACCTGGACGCTGATCTTCAATGGGCTCGAGCGCTCGATGCTAGCGTTCTGGATCTGGTTTCTGCGCACCAGTTCCCGGATTTCCTGGAAATTGCGCTCGATACTGCTTTCGACAACCTTCTCGGTGTTGACCTCCAGCACGAGGTGCATGCCGCCCTGCAGGTCCAGGCCGAGGTTGATCTTCTTGTGCGGCCAGAGCGCGAGGTTGAAGGTGGGCAGGCAGTAAACCAATGCGGCGACGATCACCGACAGAACGATCACCAGTCTGACAGAAAAGCGTTTCAAGGCTTTATCCTTATAAGTTTCATCACGGAATGAACGGCAGCCCCACGCATAAAGCCGCAGCAATAAATTCCGGCCGCGCCGTCCCTTCGGGGCAGCGCGGCCGGACGGGGGAACCCCGGAACTATTCCGTTTTGGTTTCGGCGGCGGCTGGGGCAGCCCCCGCGGTGACACCCGCCACATTGGCGCGGTTGAGCTTCACCCGGACCTTGTCGGCGATTTCCACCGTGAGGGTGGTCTCGTCCAATCCGGTGACGCGCCCGTGCAGGCCGCCGCTGGTGATGATGCGGTCACCCTTCTTCAGGTTGGCAATCAAGGTGCGGTGCTCTTTGCTGCGTTTCTGCTGGGGGCGGATGAGCAAAAAGTAGAAGATCACGAACATCAGAACCAGCGGAATAAAGCTGGCATACCCTGCGGGGCCGCCTTCCGCGGCGCCACCCTGTCCCATGGCATAAGCGATACTGACCAAGAGGTAACCTCCTTAATAGAATGGTGAAGTGGCGCTGGTATACTTGAAATTCGCGCCCTCGTCAAATCCTAATTGAAACCGCGTGGGTGCCGATGCCGGAAAACGCCGGCAGTCGCGGCGCCGGGTCTGCTCAGGGGCTGCAGACGATGCGGCTTTCGCCGGGCACCAGGCCGTCGTCGCCCTCGATGTCGACGGCGATGTTGCGGCGGGTTTCGAACTCCACGATGTCCCGCCGCTTCTTGTTGAGCAGGAATTCCGCCACGGCCGTGGGCACGATGCACTTGACGCGCGTGACGTCGTTTTTAAGCGCCTCCATGCCGAGTTTTCGCAGAAAGCCGATTCCCAGGGTTTCGGTGGAGGGAATCAGTCCCTTGCCCTGGCACTGCCGGCAGACGATGTGACTGCCGAACTCGATCGAGGGGTGGATGCGCTGCCGGGACATCTCGAGGAGCCCGAACTTGGAGATCCGGCCCACCTTGGTGCGGGCCTTGTCCTGCTTCAGATGGTTTTTCAGCTCGCGCTCGACCTCGGTGCGATGATGGGTCTCGCGCATGTCGATGAAGTCGATGACGATGAGGCCACCCAGGTCGCGCAGGCGCAGCTGGCGCGCGACCTCCTCGGCGGCCTCCAGGTTGGTCTGGAAGGCGGTCTGCTCCACGGATTTTTCGTGGGTCGATTTGCCGGAGTTGACGTCGATGGTCACCAAGGCCTCGGTCGGTTCAATCACGATCGAGGCACCGGATTTCAGGCGCACGCGGTTTTCAAAAATAGAGCCGATCTGCTCCTCGAGCTGGAACTTCGAGAACAGGGGCTTTTCACCCTGGTAGAGCTTCGCGGTCTGCCCCTGCTTGCTCGAGAAGATGTTCAGCAGCTCCTGCACTTCGTTGAACGTGTTGGGTTCGTCGATGAGGATCTCGGAGACTTCCGGCGTCAGGGAGTCGCGGATGGAGCGCAGCACGAGGGCCCGCTCCTTGTACAGCAGGGCCGGGGCTTCCTCCTGCATCACCTTGCCCTTGATGGTCTTCCACAGCCGCATGAGATCTTTCAGATCCTTGGAGATCATGGTCTTCGAGCAGCCCATGCCCGCCGTGCGTACGATGACACCATAGCCTTCGGGGATCTCGAGTTCGCCGACGATGCCTTTCAAGCGCTGGCGCTCGGGATCGTCTTCGATCTTGCGCGAAACCCCCTTGACGGAGTGCCCCGGCATCAGCACCACGTGCCGCCCCGGCAGGGAGAGCAGGGTGGTGAGCATGGCGCCCTTGTTCATGATCGGATCCTTGGCAACCTGGACCAGAAGCTCCTGGCCGCGTTTGACCAGCCGCTGCAAGGGGGCGCTGCCCGCGTCGTCCTCGTGGTAGTAGTCGGGGTGGATGTCATGTTTCTGCAGGAAGCCGTGCCGTGCAGCCCCGTAGTCGATAAAAACGGCCTGAAGGCTGGGCTCGACGCGCGTGATGATCCCTTTGTAGATGTTGCCTTGGGTGATCGCCCGCGCCGCGCTTTCGATCCGGAATTCTTCCAGCCGGCCGTCTTTGACCGTGGCGACGCGGCATTCCCCGGGATCGCTGGCGTTGATCAGGATTTTGGTGTTCATAAATGACGTTCCTTACAAAGGCTTAATCAATTCGGGCTGTTCGCGAAACGAAAGTCATGCTTCCATATGAGATTGAAGCGCACAAGTCAAACGATTTTTCCCGCGCCGGCCGGGCGTTGGGGAAAGCGGCCGCGGCCTTCCGCCCCGTTCCCGGCAGCGATACGGGGCCCGGGCGGCCCGGGAAAACTTGCACTTTGTGGCATAGTATGGCAATAAATATTTTTTATCAATATCGTTTAGAGAATAAGGCGCAACCGGCCCAGTGGGTCGACCATCCTACATGCCGAAGGGAAACGAAGCCGGATATGGAAGAAAAGTACGAGCCTCAGGTGATCGAACGTCAGTGGCAGGCCCGGTGGCAGGCTGCGAACCTGTTCAGGGTCACCGAGGACGAGAGTCGCCCCAAGTATTACCTGCTGGAGATGTTCCCCTATCCCTCCGGCAACATCCACATGGGCCACGTGCGCAACTACACCATCGGCGACGTGGTGGCGCGTTACAAGCGCATGTGCGGGTTCAACGTGCTGCACCCCATGGGGTGGGACGCCTTCGGCATGCCGGCTGAAAACGCCGCCATCGCCAACCGGACCCACCCGGCGAAGTGGACGTACGCCAACATCGCCACCATGCGCTCCCAACTCAAGCGCCTGGGGTTCAGCTACGACTGGGAGCGTGAGATCGCCACCTGTCGGCCGGAATACTACCGTTGGGAGCAGTGGTTGTTCCTGAAGATGTACGAAAAAGGGCTGGCCTTCCGCAAGGAGTCCTACGTCAACTGGTGCGACCCCTGCCAGACGGTGCTCGCCAACGAGCAGGTGGAGGCCGGCGCCTGCTGGCGCTGCGGCAAACCGGTGCGTCAGAAAAAACTCTCGCAGTGGTTTTTCCGGATCACGCGCTATGCCGAGGACCTGCTGGCATACTGCGATCAGCTGCCCGGGTGGCCCGAAAAAGTGACTACCATGCAGAAGAACTGGATCGGCCGCAGCGCCGGCGCGGAGATCCGTTTCCCGCTCGAGGGCGGGCAGGGGGTCATCCCGGTCTTCACCACGCGCCAGGACACCGTGTGCGGGGCGAGCTTCATGTGCCTGGCGCCGGAGCACCCCCTGGTGCCGCAACTGTGCCAGGGCAAACCCCAGGCGGCCGAGGTCCTGGCATTTGTCGAGCGGATCTCCCGCCAGGACCGCTCCGACAAGGCCCTGGAGAGCTACGAAAAGGAGG
>DATITS010000007.1:0-19117 GCA_035467535.1 Desulfobacterales bacterium | reverse complement strand
GGATCTGATGATAGGCTTTCTTGCCGGACCGCAGCACCAGGGCCTGGTCCGGCGTCAGGTCGGCGGCCGTGATCAGGCGATCGGAGGCATCGATGCGTTCCCCGTTCACGTAGGCCCCGCCTTGGCCGATGAGCCGACGCGCGGCCGCACCGGAGGCGGCCAGGCCGGTTTCATGAAAAAGCTTGAACGCGGGGATACCCGCCTGGAGTTTCTCCAGGCGGATGACCGAGCAGGGAATGGCGGCGGCAGCGGGCTCAGCACCGCCCCGCGGGATGGTGCTCGCGGGCAGAATATCCTCCGGCAGCTCACGGCCGCCGAAGAGGCGCTGCGCGGCTTGGAGGGCCTGCAGGGCCTCCTCGTGCCCGTGGGCCAGCCGCGTGGCCTCGAACGCCAAGATCGTCTTCGCCAGGTTGAGCCCCACCCCCTGCATGGCCGCAACTGCCCGAATCTCCGCCATGGGCAGGAAGGTGAACAACGCCAAGAAGCGAGCCACGTCGCGGTCGTCGGTGTTGATCCAATACTGGTAGTAGTCGTAGGGCGAGGTGCGCGCCGCATCCAGCCACACAGCACCCCTGGCGGTCTTGCCCATCTTTTCGCCGGCGCTGGTCGTGATCAGCGGGAAGGTGATCCCGAAGGCGGACTGCTGCTGCAGACGCCGGATGAGGTCCACGCCGGCGACGATGTTGCCCCACTGGTCACGCCCTCCCATCTGAAGACGGCAATCGTGCCGCCGCATCAGCTCGAGGAAGTCATAGGCCTGGAGCACCATGTAGTTGAACTCAATAAAGCTCAAGCCCTCCTCCGAGTCGAGCCGCATCTTGTAGCTCTCAGCCTTGATCATGCGGTTGACGGAGAAATAACGGCCGATGTCCCTCAGAAACGGAATGTACGCCAGCTGCGTCAGCCACTCGGCGTTGTTGAGCAAGAGCGCCTTGCCGTCGCTGAAATCCAGGAACCGCGACAGCTGCCGCTTGATGCCGGCCGCGTTCGCGTCGACCTCTTCCGGGGTGAGCATTTTGCGCATCTCGGTCTTGCCGCTCGGGTCCCCGACCAGGCCGGTGCCGCCCCCCACCAGCGCGATCGGCCGGTGCCCCTGCCGCTGCATGTGGGCGAGAGACATGATCGGCACCAGGCTGCCGATGTGCAGGCTGGACGCCGTGGGGTCAAAACCGATGTAGCCGGTGACCCGGTGCGTATCAAAGTGGTCGCGGAGTTCCTCGTCGTGGGTGGTCTGCTCGATGAACCCCCGTTCCTTCAGTATGTCCACCAAATTCGCCATGGATCGTCTCTTCTCCCGCCGCTTCGATGACCTCACAAAGAGAGCCGCAACACGCGAATTTCGTCAGCGCTGCGGCGCACTCCCCGACCGCCGCAGCACCGACGCGATGCAGCGCAAGACTGAAACGGGCCTGTTTGCGAAGGCATCCATCAGTTGCTGTTGGCCAGCTCCACGGCCCGGGTCTCCCGGATCACCGTAACCTTGATCTGGCCTGGAAAGTTCAACGCCTCTTCGATCTTGCGCGCGATGTCCTTGCTGAGCAGGAACGCTTCGTCGTCGGTCACCTTGTCGCTTTCAACAATCACCCGCAACTCACGGCCGGCTTGAATGGCATACGTGTTGGCGACGCCCTTGAACTCATTGGCGATCTTTTCCAGGTCCTCCAGCCGCTTGACGTAATTCTCGAGCAGCTCCTTGCGCGCACCCGGCCGGGCGCCGGACAGCCCGTCGGCGGCCTGAACGAGAAAGGCGTAGACCGAGTTCGGGGGGACATCCTCGTGGTGGGAGGCAATCGCGTGCACGACCTTGGAGTTCTCACCGTACTTCTTGGCGAGCTTCGAACCGATGACCGCGTGCGGCCCCTCCACCTCGTGGTCGATGGCCTTGCCGATATCATGCAGCAGCCCCATGCGCCGGGCGAGCTTCATGTTCAAGCCTAGCTCCGAGGCCATGATGCCCGTCAGGAACCCCACTTCCAACGAATGCTGGAGGACGTTCTGGGAATAGCTGGTGCGATACTTCAACCGGCCGATGTAGCGCACCAGTTCTGCGTGCAGGCCGTGCACGCCGAGATCGAACGCGGCCTGCTCGCCGGCCTCCTTAATGATCTGATCGACCTCCAGCCCGACCTTCTTGACCACATCCTCGATCCGGGCCGGGTGAATGCGGCCGTCGGAGATCAGCCGCAACAGGGACAGGCGCGCGACCTCCCGGCGCACCGGGTTGAACCCGGAGAGAATCACGGCCTCGGGGGTATCATCGATGATCAGATCGATGCCGGTGGCCGCCTCGAGCGCCCGGATGTTGCGGCCCTCCCGACCGATGATCCGGCCCTTCATTTCGTCGTTGGGCAGCGGGACCACGGAGACGGTGCGTTCGGCCACGAAGTCGCCGGCATAGCGCTGGATGGCGGTGGCCAGAATCTTTTTGGCCTTCTTGTCCGCCAGCTCCTTGGTCTCGTTCTCGATTTTTTTGACCAGCTTGGCAGCCTCAAAGTGCGCCTCGTTTTCCATGGCGCGGATCAGCAAATCCTTGGCCTGCTCGGAGGTCAGACCGCATATTTTCTCAAGCTGCTGCTTTTGCTCTTCTATGAGGGTGTCGTATTCGAGCTCGCGGGCCTCGATTTTCTGCTCCCGCTTCTGCACCAGCCGCTCCCGGCGGACGAACTCCTGGTCGCGCTGCTCGACCTGATCGAGTTTGCGGTCCAGGGTCTCCTCTTTCTGCGCCAGCCGCGTTTCACGCTTTTTCAACTCCGCCCGCGTCTCTTTGGCCTCGTTGTCGAAATCGCTTTTCATTCGAAAAAGCGTTTCTTTCGTCCCCACTTCTGCTTCTTTCAGAAGCGTTTCGGCCTTGTGCCTGGACTCCTCGATGATGGCAGCGGCCTCTTTCTCCGCCGCCTGTACCTTTTGGGACAAGATGCGCCCCTTTAACCAGAAGGCGACCAGAAAGCCTACGATCAGGCCGACAATGCCGAGTGGAACGCTGTATCCGTCCATAGTATGTCTCCCAGGGCCTTTCGTGACCCGACAGCAAAGGTGGTGTGTGATGACCCGAGCACGCCGCCCCGGAAACGCGAGCGGCCTGTGTTGAGGCGGTGCAGCCGAGAACGCAGTCCCCGCAAAGGACCCATCGGCCGGCGAGCATGGCCGGACAGCAGGGTCGATCGCCTCTTTTCCGGGGCGGGGGGACCGGTACCGTGACGGGGGTGATTCGGGAGCTTAACGGGATATTCGGGCTATACGGGAAACCGAAGGGGTTGGGATAGGTTCAGCCCCTCGTCGAGCATGCGGTTCAGTCGGTCAGACCGCTCTGCCATTTTTTCTGCGAACTCGCCGTAATCGTTTTTCAACTGCACGATGCGGTTGCTGACATTCAACGCGGCAAGGATTAAAATGGTCAGCTTGGGGATATGCGCAGATGGGCCTCCCTGCTGTTCCTGGATTTTCGCCACCTCTTGGACCAGCAGATCGGCCACTTCCTGGGCCTTCGATGCCTCGGCATCGGACTTGAAAGTATATGGTTGCCCGAAAAGCTCTATCGTTACAAAGTGTTCCAAAAAAACACCTTCCCGACCGTCTCCCCTTTGGCCAAAGACTATGAAGGATTCGTCTCCTCCAGTTTGGCCAACAGTGTGTCAATTCTCGACCGGATCAACGCCTTCTCTTCCATCTGGCGTTTGACCACCTCGTTCTTGACGTGAAGTTCCTCCTCCAGTTGCTTGATCTTGTAATGAAGCTCCAAATTTGCAGCCTGCTGAGACCTGCAAACTTCAATCAATTTTTCGACTTTTTTCTCTATTTCGGCGAATTGGCTGCTCAGTGCATCGATATCCAAACCAGTAAACCCTTTCTGCGACATTGGCTCAATTTAATCTCTAATATCGCGCAAAGTCAAGAAATAATCGCGTCCCGGCCGGCCATGAGGGCCTCGACGCGGGCCAGGTCCTCGGGGGTGTTGACTCCCAGGATTTCCCGGGGAGCCGCGCCGCAGGAAACGCCGATGTTCCGACCCGATTCGTAGCCGATCCGGATGATGTCGGTGAGATAAAACTCCCCCTGGGCGTTGTCCGGTGTGACGTTCGGCAGGGCTTCAGAGAGAAACTGCCGCGTGACGCAGTAAATCCCCGTGTTGATGAGCCGGATGGCGCGCTGCCCGGCGGATGCGTCCGCTTCCTCGACGATCCCGCACACCTGGTGGCGGTCGTTGAGCAGCAGGCGGCCGTAGCCCTGGGGGTCATCCAGCTCAACTGCCAGCAACGTTGCGTCGCGCCTTGCCGCCAGATGATTGCAAACGAGGCCCTTCAGCGTCGGCGCCGTGAGCAGCGGGGTGTCCCCGCATAACACGACGACCTGTTCGCAACCGTCCGGCAGCTGCGGCAGGGCGCACAGCACCGCATGCCCGGTGCCCAGCTGCCGCTCCTGGGTGGCATACCGCACGGCCTCCCCGGATACGGCACGGCGCACCGCTTCGGCCTGGTTGCCGACCACCACGATGACGCTGCTGTCGGCAATCCCGCGCGCCGCATCGATCACATAGGAGAGCATCGGGCGGCCCAGAATTTCGTGCAGCACCTTGGCTTTCGGCGAGCGCATGCGCTTGCCGAGGCCGGCGGCCAGGATGATGACGGCGATTTTCGCTTTCATAGGCCCCGCATGTAGAAAACGATTCAGTCTCCGAAAATGATACCGCAAAAAACCACAAGGGCAAACCTCTTCCGGTTTGCCCTTGTGGTTTCGGAAAACCGTCTGCGGCCTTCCGGCCCGGCGGAGATCCGCTTAGCGCTGCGGTCCGCTATCGACGATCTTGAGGCGCAGGATCGCCCGCTGCAAAGCCGCCTGTGCCCGGGTGAAGTCGATCTCTGCCTTGGCACGCTCTTCGGCCAGGCGCTTTTGGGCCCGCTCCAAGGCGGCGCGTGCGCGCTCGACGTCGATGTCCCGACGGCGTTCGGCCGACTCGGCCAGAATCGTTACCTGGTCGGGCAGCGCTTCCGCGAAGCCCCCGCTGACGAAAATGCTGTGCTCATCGCCCTTGGAGTCGTTAAAGCGCACGACACCGGTTTTGAGCTCGGTAAGAAACGGGGTGTGCCCGACGAGCACGCCGAACTCTCCCAGCACGCCCGGCGCCATCACGATGTGAGCCTCTTCGCTGACAACGATCTTTTCGGGCGTGACCACTTCCAGTCGGATAGTACCAGCCATAGTCCAACCTCAGGTTTATTCTGCGGATGCCATTTCTTTCGCGGCCGCCACGACCTCCTCGATGCCGCCCTTCATGTAGAAGGCCTGCTCGGGGATATCGTCGTGCTTGCCTTCAATGATCTCCTTGAAGCCGCGGATCGTGTCGGCAAGCTTGACATACTTGCCGGCCTTGCCGGTGAAGGTTTCGGCAACCGTGAACGGCTGGGAGAGGAACCGTTGCATCTTGCGAGCCCGGGCCACGGTGACCTTGTCCTCGTCCGAAAGCTCCTCGATCCCGAGAATGGCGATGATGTCCTGCAGCTCCTTGTACTTCTGCAGGATCTGCTGCACGGCGCGCGCCGTGCGGTAATGCTCCTCGCCGATGTAGGCGGGATCGAGAATCCGGGAGGTGGAGTCCAGGGGGTCCACCGCCGGATAGATGCCGAGCTCGGCGATCTGCCGCGACAGAACGACGGTGCCGTCCAGGTGCGCGAAGGTGGTGGCCGGGGCCGGGTCGGTCAGGTCGTCGGCCGGCACGTACACGCACTGCACCGCGGTGATGGCCCCCAGCTTGGTAGAGGTGATGCGCTCCTGCAACTCGCCGAGGTCGACGGCGAGCGTCGGCTGGTAGCCGACCGCGGAGGGCATGCGCCCGAGGAGGGCGGAGACTTCGGAGCCGGCCTGGGTGAAGCGGAATATATTGTCGATGAAGATCAGAACGTCCTTTTGCTGTTCGTCCCGGAAGTACTCGGCGACAGCCAACGCCGAAAGCGCGACCCGCGCACGCGCGCCGGGCGGCTCCGTCATCTGGCCATAGACCAATGCCGCCTGGGGGAGAACCCCGGACGCCTTCATCTCGTGATACAGGTCGTTGCCCTCGCGGGTGCGCTCGCCCACGCCGGCGAAGACGGATATGCCCTTATGCTGCTTGGCGATGTTGTTGACCATCTCCATCATGACGACCGTCTTGCCCACGCCGGCGCCGCCGAACATGCCCATTTTGCCGCCGCGGGGGAAGGGCACCAGCAGGTCGATGACCTTGACGCCGGTTTCCAGCACGCGCACGGTCGTGTCCTGGTCCGTAAACGCCGGTGCCGGCTTGTGAATCGGTCGAACAATTGAGCGGTCGATGGTATTGCCATCGATCCCGTCCACCGGCTTGCCGACGACGTTGATCACCCGCCCCAGCGCGGCTTCGCCCACCGGGACCATGATCGGGTTGCCGGTGTCCTTCACGGGCATGCCCCGCACCAGGCCGTCGGTGACGTCCATGGCGATGGTGCGCACGACGTTGTCGCCCAGGTGCTGGGCGACCTCGATCACCAGGTTGTCCGCTTCGTTGTTGATGGTCGGGTTGGTGATGGTCAGCGCCGTGTAAATCGTCGGCAGCTGGCCCTGCGCGAATTCCACATCGACGACCGGGCCCATGACCTGCACTACTTTACCAAAGTTCTCTCCCATTGAACGACCTCCTATTCAAACGCTGTGAACGCTGTTTGCAACGGTTATCCCTTCAGGGCCTCGGCGCCGCCGACAATGTCCATGAGCTCCGCCGTAATGGCCGACTGCCGGGCTTTGTTGTAGGCCAGAGTCAGATTGCCGATCATGTCGTTGCAGGCTTTGGTGGCGTTGTCCATGGCGATCATGCGGGCGGCGTGCTCGCAGGCCGATGTCTCCAGCAACGCGCTGTAAAGCTGGACATAGACATTGCGCGGCAACATCTCGCCGAGCAATTCGGCTGCGGACGGCTCGCAAATATGCTCGGGCAGATAGGCGGCCTGCGTTTTGTCCTCGGCCTCCGTCTTCGCGATGGGCGGAATGGGCAGCAGTTTTTTCAGCACGGGGACCTGCCGCGCGCTGCTGAGAAACTCGGCGTATATGATATACACCTCGTCCGCGCTGCCATCCAGATAGCCCTGCACCAGTTTGCGGCCGGCCGTCGCAGCTTCATTGAACTTGATGGCGCTCCCCATGATCCCGATGTGCTCGCCCGCGAGCGCGGCGTTGCTCTTGCGCGACCAGTTCCGGCCCTTGCGGCCGAAGGCGGTGAGCGAAAATTCGATGCCGGTGCCGGCTTTCGCCCGCAGGAACGCTTCGGCCTTCTCAAGCAGGTTGGTGTTGAAACCGCCGCACAGCCCCCGGTCCGACGTGCACAGGACGATGTGGATCTTTCGCACGTCATCGCGGGCAACCAGCAGCGGGCTCGCCCCCTCCCCCGCCCGTTCCGCCAAGCTGCCGAGCACTTCGGCGAATTTGCGGGCATAGGGACGGAAGGCCTCCATGTTGGCCTGGCAGCTGCGCAGCTTCGAGGCCGCCACCATGTTCATGGCCTTGGTGATCTGCTTGGTTTTTTTAACCGACTTGATCTTGTTCTTGACGTCTTTTAAAGTTGCCATACCGATCCCACCCTCATATCCAGCTTTTCCGGACTGCCTGGTCCTGCGGCCTGATGAACGCCCCTACTTGACGGTGTCCTTGAACTCCTCGTCGAAGGCGTTCAGCGCCTCGGTCATCAGCTTGTCCAGATCGGGGGTGATCTCCTTTTTCTCCTTCAGCGTGGAGAGCACCTGGGGATAGCGGTCCTCCATGAACTTGTGCAGGCCGGCTTCGTACTTGAACAGAACGCTCACCGGGTACTTGTCGAGAAAGCCGCGGGTGCCGGCGTAAAGGATGCTGACCTGTTTTTCGAGGGCCAGCGGCTGATACTGGGGCTGCCTTAAAATCTCGACCAGCCGGGCGCCGCGGGTCAGCTGCCGCTGGGTCGCCTTGTCCAGATCGCTGCCGAAGGCCGCGAAAGCCTCCAGCTCGCGGTACTGCGCCAAATCCAGGCGCAGGGTGCCGGCGACCTGCTTCATGGCCTTGACCTGGGCGGCGCCGCCGACACGGGACACCGAGAGTCCCACGTTGATGGCCGGGCGCACACCGGCGAAGAACAAGCTCGGTTCGAGGTAGATCTGACCGTCGGTGATGGAGATGACGTTGGTAGGAATGTAGGCCGACACGTCGCCGGCCTGGGTTTCGATGATCGGCAGCGCCGTGAGGGAGCCGGCCCCGAGCTGGTCGTTCAGCTTGCAGGCCCGCTCGAGCAGGCGGGAGTGGTTGTAGAAAATGTCGCCCGGGAAGGCCTCGCGCCCGGGGGGCCGCCGCAGCAGCAGCGACACCTGGCGGTAGGCGACGGCCTGTTTGGACAGATCGTCGTAAATGATCAGCGCGTGCTTGCCGTTGTCGCGGAAGTATTCGCCCATGGCGCAGCCGGCATAGGGCGCGATGTACTGCAGCGAGGCCGGGTCGCTGGCGCAGGCCGCGACGATGGTGGTGTATTCCATGGCGCCGTTCTTTTCAAGAACGGCGTGCACCTGGGCGACCGTGGATTTCTTCTGGCCGCAGGCGACGTAAATGCAGTAAACGTCGGTGTCTTTCTGGGCCAGAATGGCATCGATGGCGACGGCGGTCTTGCCGATCTGGCGGTCGCCGATGATGAGCTCGCGCTGGCCGCGGCCGACCGGGGTCATGGCGTCGACGGCCTTGAGGCCCGTGTAGCAGGGTTCGTGCACGCTCTTGCGCGCGATGACGCCCGGGGCCACCATTTCCACGCGGCGAAATTCTTTGGCGGCGATAGGGCCCTTGCCGTCGATCGGCTCGCCCGTCGCGTCGACCACGCGGCCGAGAACGGCCTCGCCGACCGGCACCTCGGCAATGCGGCCGGTGCGCTTGACGATGTCCCCCTCCTTGATGTGGATGTCCTCGCCCATGACGGCGATACCCACGTTGTCCTGCTCCAGGTTCAGCACGAGCCCGAGGATTTTGCCGGGGAACTCCACCAGCTCCAGAGCCATGACTTTTTCAAGCCCGTAGACCCTGGCGATCCCGTCGCCCACGGACAGGACGACTCCGGTTTCGCTCAACTCGACCTTTTTCTCGTAATCCGTGATCTGCTCCTTGATGATCTGGCTTATTTCTTCAGCTCTAAGTTCCATTAGGCACCCTCACCCCTTTTCATAGATTCTCTCATGTTGAGTAATTGCGTTTTGATGCTTCCGTCCAACACAAGATCACCGATGCGCGTGATGATCCCGCCGATCAGACCCGGATCCTGCTTGACTTCCAGAACGATGTCCTTGCCCGTCCGCCGCGACAGGGCCGCGCGCAACCGCTCCACGGCCTCCGCGGAGAGTTCCTGGGCGGAAATCACCGTAGCCCGGCCCAGCCCGCTCAACTCATCGGCCAACTTCTGGAACACGTCGTTGATGTGCGGCAAAAACCCGAAGCGGCCCTTTTCATGGAGCAGAACGAGAAACGATCCCATGACCCGGGAAAGCGTCATCTTGTCGATGAGCGTCGTCAGAACTCTTCGGCGCACCGCGCTTTCGTAAAGGGGGTTGACGATGGCCTGCTCCAGCTGGCTGTGCTTCGCCACCAAACCGGCCACGGATTGAAGCTCGTTCCGATACGTTTCGATCTGCCCGTCCTGCTCCCCGATCAGCAGGAGCGCTTTTGCATAGCGTCGCGCAACAGCCAAGTTCTTCATGACGCCACCACCTTCTCCAGATACTCCTCGGCGAGTCGGCTCTGGTCCTTTGCCGTTATACTGCGTTTCAGCAGGCCCTCGGCGTGCGCCAGTGATTTCTCAAAAATTTCGGCCTGCAGCCGGGCCTTGGCCTGATCGAATTCGTGCACGATGTTGCGGCCGGCCTGGGCCTGGACCTTCTCGGCCGCGACTTCGGCCTCCTTCAGGATGCGGGCCTTGGCCTCGTGCCCCTGGCGGATGTAGTCCGCCATGATCCGTTCGGCCTCCTGCTCCAGCGTGCCCAGTTTTTGGTTGTATTCCGCCAGCCGCTCTTCCGCCTCGGCCTTCTTGGCCTCCAGGTCTTTGAGCTGGTCCCGAATGCCCTGGATGCGGCTGTTCAGCGCCCGGGGAATGGGTTTGCGCAGCAGAAAGAAGAGAACGGCAAAAAGGACCACGAAGTTCATGACGCGGAACCAGTCCGTGCTGGTGAACCCCCCATGCCCGGAATCACCGCCGGATGCGGCCCACACGGTACCGGAAACACAAACCAGCAGGGCCGATACCACCGGGAGGATCATCGTTGCCCTCCTCTTCCGGGGCTGCCGCCGGTTCGATCCCAGAAGCCTCATCACACCGCCCTCCCTAGGATTTTTTGGGTGATCTCGCTGGCAAACGTTTCAACCTGCCGCTGCAGGGTCTGGCGCACGGCTTCGGCCTCGCCGGCGATCTTCTGGCGGGTCTGCTCCAGTTCGGCCTGCGCCCGGGCGTTGATCGCCTCGATCAGCTTGCGCTCCTCCGCTTCCGCCTGCGTCACCAGGTTTTCCTTTTCCTTCAGCCCGCGGGCCCGGGCGTCCTTGATGGCCTTGGCCAGCGTATGCTCTTTTTCCTGGAGGCTCTTCGCCGCGTTTTCCGTGGACGATTCAAGCCCTTTGATTTTCTCCCGGCGCTCGGAGAGGATTTTGCGGATGGGGCGATAAAGGATGAGGTTCAGCGCGAAAATAAGGAAGAGAAAATTGGCGATCTGGATGAAGACGGACCCGTCGGGGATGACCGTCACCCCGCCGCCGGATTCGCCGGAGGAGGCCAGCGCTTGGCCGCTGAGCAGGATGAGAATGAAGGTTGTAAATATCGCCGCAGCGCCAAACATGCTCCAACGCGTACCCGGTTGTCTCATGAAACAAACCTCCGCTCTACCGGTAGATGGAACTGACGTGCCTGATTTTCGAGAAAGGGTAAAAATGAATTGCGGGCTCTATAGCATCGCCTTTGAATGTTTGTCAAAGCTTTTTTATAGCTTTTTTCGGTAATAACCAAAACCGGTCGGCGGCAGGCCTCGGCTCTCAGCGCCAGAAGTGTTTGGGCGGACGTTAATCCATCCTGGTATTCGGCTGTTTCTTGCGCAAAAAAATGCAGCCCCGGCGGCGAGGGTTCGGGGTTCAGGAAGGGAGCGGTTGCCCGGGCCTGATCGCCTCCGGCCCCCATCGCCCCTGCGGGAGGATGGCGAGAACTTGTGGCCCCTGCCCGCGTAGATGGCCTGAACCCCGATACCTGTAACAGTTACAAAAAAACACCCCCCCCTACTCCAACATGAAGCGGCGCATGCTCACGTTCATGAGCAGGCCGATGCATATGGCCACGGTGATGGTGGACGAGCCCCCGTAGCTGATGAAGGGCAGGGGCACCCCGACCACGGGCATGAGCCCCATCGTCATGCCGATGTTGATGATGACCTGCCAGAAAAACAGCGAAGTGACACCGATGGCCAGGATGGTTCCAAACGGATCCCGGCAGCGGTGGGCGATGCTGATCCCCCAGAGGATCAACACGATGAACAGGAAAATCAGGAGGGCCGAACCCACAAACCCCCACTCCTCGGCGAGAATGGAAAAAATGAAATCGGTGTGCTCCTCGGGCAGGAACGACAGTCCGTTCTGGGTCCCCTGCAGGTAGCCTTTGCCGGTGATCATTCCCGACCCGATGGCAATTTTCGACTGAATGATGTGATAGCCGGACCCCAGCGGGTCATGGTCGGGGTTCAGGAAGGTGAGGATGCGCCGCTTCTGATAGTCTTTCAGCAAGAGCCACACAGCGGGAACAACGGCCATGCACCCCGCGAACAGCGTCAACAGCGAGCGTCGCTCCACCTTCACGAACAGGGTGATCGTCACGGCGATCAGCGTCACCAGGCCGGCCGTGCCGAGGTCCGGCTGCATGACGATCAACCCTACGGGCAGCAGGGCCATAAGCATCGGCCGGGCGAGTTCTTTCAAGGTGAACCCGCGCGAGGTGGCGTCTTTCGAGTAATATTTCGCCAACACCAGCACCACGGCAATCTTGATCATCTCCGAAGGCTGGAAGTGCATCGGACCCAGGATGAGCCAGCGCCGGGAGCCCCCGGCGAGCTTCCCGAAAACGACCACGCCCAGCAGCATCAGCACGCAGCCGATGTAAATCGGGTGCGCCCAGCGCTCGAGCAGCCGGTAGTTGAACGAGAAGGCGGCGGCCATGACGAGCAGGCCGATGCAGAACCAGACGATCTGCTTGTAGAACAGAACCTTCAGGGGGGCAGGCGGCGGATCGGCGGTCACAGCACTGTAGAGGGAGGCGAGCCCGACGCCGCCCAGCACCATGGCCAGCCCCAGCAACCCCCAGTCGAAGTAGTGAATCAGACGGCGATCGAACATGGAGTCACCTAAAAAAGGGGTCGAGGGTTCAAGGGTTCAAGTGAATAGGGCCGAAGCGTGTTTCCAGACCGACCCGAGCCGTTCCTTACCCCCCCAACGTCATCGTAGAATCTGTGCTGAATTTTCAAGCCGAAGGCATGGGTTTGGTTTTTCACTCGAACCCTCGACCCCTTGAACCCTATGGTTATCCGTTTCCTGCCAGCACCCGGACGTCCTCGGCTGCCGCCTTTTGCCCTCCGGTGGCGCCGCGCAGGTACGTCTTGACCATTTCCCGGGCGATGGGGCCGGCCGCACTCGATCCGTGCTCCCCGTTCTCGATCAGCACCGCCACGGCAATCCGAGGGGTCCCCGCGGGGGCGTAGCAGACGAACCAGGCGTGCGGGCGGAGATGCGGAGGGAGGTAGTCGTCCCCACCCTCCTTGCGGCCGACGACCTGGGAGGTGCCGGTTTTTCCCGCGACTTCAATGTCTTTCAGGCGCGCCCGGCTGGCCGTACCCCGCTCGCCGTTCACGGCGCTCCAGAGGCCCTGCTGCACGATGCTCAGCGTCCGGGCGCTAGCGGGGATTTTCCCGGCCACCTGCGACTGGCTCTGGTGAACGACTTCGCCCTCCATCGTCTCCACTCGGTCCAGAATGAGCGGGCGATAGCGCGTACCGCCGTTGCCGACGGAAGCCGCCACCAGGGCCATCTGCAGCGGGGTTGCCAGGTCGTAGCCCTGGCCGATGGCGACCGACAGGGTTTCGCCCTCCTGCCAAGGCACACCGAAGCGCTTTTTCTTCCACACCGATGAGGGGATCAGCCCGCGCGCCTCCTGATCCAAGGCGATCCCGGTGCGCGCCCCCAGCCCGCAGGACTTGGCATACCAGGCGAGGCGGTCGACGCCCAGACGCTGTCCGACGCGGTAGAAGAAGACGTCGCAGGATTCCGCCAGGGCCCGCCGGATGTCCACCCGTCCGTGGCCCTCCTTTTTCCAGCAACGGAAATCGCGGCCGCCGAAGGGCAGAGAACCCGCGCAGTCGAAGGTGGTGGTCTCGTCGATGACCTTCTCCTCCAGGCCGGCGATGGCGGTGATGATCTTGAAGGTCGAGCCGGGCGGGTATTCACCCTGGATGGCCTTGTTTTCCATCACCCGGAAAGGATTCGAGAGGAGCGACGTCCAGCTGTCTGTGGCAATGCCGCTCACAAACGAGTTTTGATTGAACGACGGTGCGCTGGCCAGCGCCAGAACATGGCCGTTTTGCGGATCCACCGCGACCGCCGCACCGACAACCCCTTCCAGGAGATCTTCGGTCTTCTGCTGCAGGTCCCGATCGATAGTCAGGTAGACGTTCTGACCCGGCCTGGCCGCCACCGTGCTCAAAACCCGCATCACCTGGCCGTTGGCGTTGACTTCCACCTGCCGGCCACCCGATTCGCCGCGCAGAAACGTCTCGTAGCTCCGCTCCACCCCGACCCGGCCGATGTAGTCCCCGCCGCGCAGGCCGGGGAAATCGCCGCCTTTCAGCTCCTCAAGATTGATCTCGCCCAGGTAGCCGATCACGTGGGATGCGCTCGTCCCGTACAGGTAGTTGCGGCGCAGCCGCACATTGACCTGCACTCCCGACAGGTCCACCTTGCGGGCCTCGACCACGGCCAGTGCGTCCCGGCCGATGTCCTGCTTCAGTAGCACGGGCTTGAAGGCGGCCAGCCCTTTGCTGTTTTTCACCCGACCGAGCAGTTCGTCGGAAGGAATCTCGAGGCAGGCCGAAAGGTCCCCGAGCACCCGGCCGGTGTCCCCGGCGTCCTTGGGTGTGAAGCTCACGTCGAAGGAGGGCCGGTTCTCGGCCAGTTTCTGGCCATTGCGGTCCAGGATCAACCCTCGGGGCGGGTCGACGATCTGGAGGCGAATGCTGTTGTTGACCGAAAGCCGCTGGTATTCCTCCCCTAAAACGACCTGCAGGTAGATCAGGCGCACGAAAAGCGCTACGAATGCCACCAACGCGCAGATCGAAAAGCCGACGATCCGCTGTTTGTACCACTCGCTGTCCAGCGTGTTGACGTAGCGCTCCATGCACTGCACCTCTCGCGTTCTTCCGCCGGCACCCGCATCAGCGCGCGGGGGCCGACTGGCCGGCATCCGCGCGTTGCATCCGTTTGCCCATGAACCGCCGGACATGCCGCATGAACACGGCCAGAAAAGGGCCGACCAGCAGCACCCAGCCAAGTTGCTCGGTGATCACTCGCAGCGCGTCGCCGGGGTGGGGCAGGCTCGGTCCGACGGCGGCCAGTGCGCCGAAGAAAATGACATTCTGCAGCAGCGCGCCAGCCATGATGAGCGTGACCAGCAGGATCGGGTTATCGGCCCGGATGACCGATGTCGCCAGTCGCACGCCGATCAATAGCCACACATAAGCGGTCAGGAAAAGCCCGAACGCCCCCCCCGACAAGTTATCCATCAGCATCCCCAGAAACACCACAAACGGCACGCTTTCATGCAGCGGCCGAAACGCAGCCAAGTATACCACCAGGGGCAACAGCAGGTCGAAAAAATTCCCCATGGCCGGCAGGCGCGGAATGAGGGCCGTCTGGCATACCACCAGGCCAAGACAGATTGCGATGTAGAAGAAAAATCTCATTTGCGGTCCGTCGGTGCGCGCGGCTGCGGTTTCAGAATCACCAGCACTTCTTCCAGCGTGTCAAAGTCCACGGAAGGGGTCACGCGTACTTCCTTGAAAAAATCGGAGCCCTGGAAATTGACAGCGGCCACGGTTCCGATCAGAAGACCTTTCGGATACACGCCGTCAAAGCCCGACGAGACCACACCATCCCCGACGCGCACGTCCTCCTCGTGCATCACATAGTCCAGGTAGCACTCGTCCCGTTCCGCCCCTTTCACGATCCCCCGCGACCGGGTGCGCTGGACCAGGGCGTCGACGGCGCTGTTGCGGTCGATGATCAGCATGAGTTTGGACTGATGCGCCGAGACCTCCACGACCTGTCCGGCGATCCCCCGGGAGGTCACCGCGGGTGCTCCCTTGCGCAGACCGTCGGCCGCACCCTTATCGATGATGACGGTATTGAACCACGCGGAGGGGTCCTTGGCAATGATTTGAGCCGCGATCGCCGGATGCGGAAGGGAGCGCTGGAAAGCGAGCAGATCGCGCAGGCGGTGGTTCTCCAACTCGAGCTCGCGCTGCAGGATGCTCTCCTCGGCCGCCTTATCGAGCAACTGCTTCAGCCGCTGGTTTTCCGCGGCGACGGAGACGAGCGAAAAATAGCTCCGCCACGTCTCCCGCACCCCCTTCACTGCCCGGGAGGTCAGATCCTGGAAAGGGGCGGCGAAAGCGATCATCACCCGGCCGAGGCCGAAAGAGGTGGGCCGCCGGATGGTGATCGTCAAAAAAACAATATTGACCGTGATGAGGAGAATCCCGGCAAGAATCAGAACCGTCTTCTTGGAAAACATAGACCGGTCAGTTGATCACGATCTCCTTGAGGAGGTCGATGTTGTCAAGCGCTTTCCCGGAACCCAGCACCACGGTCTCCAGCGGCCGCTCCGCAACGGTAATCGGCAGATTGGTTTCCTCCCGCAGGAGTTTGTCCAGGTTCTTGAGCAGGGCGCCGCCGCCCGTCAGGATGACGCCGCGGTCGACGATGTCGGCGGACAATTCCGGCGGGGTCTGCTCCAGGGCGATCTTCACGGTCTCCACGATCGCGTCAATCTGCTCGGAGATGGCCACCCGGATCTCCTCCGAGTCGATGGAGAGGATCTTGGGGATGCCCGAGGCGAGATCCCGGCCCTTGACATCGATCGTCTCAGGGTTCTGGGGGTCCGGATAGGCGTTGCCGATGGTGGTCTTGATGATCTCGGCGGTGCGCTCGCCGATCAGCAGGTTGTACTTGCGCTTGATGTACTGAATGATGGCGGCGTCCATCTTGTCGCCGGCCACCCGCACCGACCGGCTGTAGACGATCCCGTTGAGCGAAATGACGGCCACTTCGGTGGTCCCGCCGCCGATGTCGACGACCATGTTGCAGGTGGGCTCAGAGATCGGCAGCCCGGCGCCGATGGCGGCAGCCATCGGCTCTTCGATCAGGAACACCTCGCGCGCGCCCGCGGATTCCGCCGATTCCCGCACCGCACGCTTTTCCACCTGCGTGATGCCGGACGGCACTGCAATAATGATCCGCGGCCGAACGAAGGTCCTCCGGTTGTGCACCTTGTGGATGAAATGGCGCAGCATGGCCTCGGTGACCTCGAAGTCGGCAATGACCCCGTCCCGCATCGGTCGGATGGCGACGATGTTGCCCGGGGTTTTGCCCAGCATATTTTTAGCCTCGATGCCGACGGCGAGCACCCGGCTCTTGGCGCGGTTGCTCATGCTGACGGCCACCACCGAGGGCTCGCTCAGGACGATGCCTTTGCCTTTCACGTAGACCAGGGTATTGGCCGTTCCCAGGTCGATGGCCAGGTCATTTGAAAATATTCCCAAAAACCCGTCAAAAAAAGACATAATCCCTCATTCCTCGGCCTGCGCCGGCACCTTAGTTTCCCAATGGTATCCTATCAAATTAGCAAAACCGCCGCTCGAAGACAAGCAGAAATAATCGAACGTAGCGGGCGGCGTCACGCGGCCGTCCCGAGAGAGCGCATCACGGCATCGTGGATTACGGGCCGGAAGGCGCGGATGGTGGTGTTCTCGCGGGAGGGATGGACACGGTTGGTGAGCAGCACGACGCTGATGCGACGTCCGATGTCCACCCAGAAGGAGGTGCCGGTGAATCCCAGGTGACCGACGCTCGTCTCCGGGAAAAACCGGCCGCAGCTCGGGTTCGGAGGGGTCGGCATGTCGAAGCCGAGGGTCTTGTCGGTGCCGGGCACACGCGCAAGGAAGCGCCGCACCGTCGCGCCGTGATACAGCCGCGCCGGAGCAGGCCCGTGGTAGGCTTGCAGCAGCTCCGCGATCAAACCGTCGACGGCGGCGGCCGCGCCGAAGAGCCCGGCGTGACCGGCCACCCCGCCGAGCGCATGGGCGTTCTCGTCATGGACCTCGCCTTCCAGCATGCGGCCGCACCAGGGGCACGCCTCGGTGGCGGCAAAGGCCGCCGCCGGCCGGCGACGCTGGAGGTCTATGAAAAAAAGGTCAGCGACCCCCAGGGGTGCATACACCTCCTCGGCAACGAACCGATCCAGGCGCCTGCCGCTCGCCGCCTCGACGACCCAGCCCAGGATCATGAAGTCCAGATCGCTGTAGAGCACCCGTTCCCCCGGTCGATGCAGGAGGGGTTCCCGGCGGAGCAGTTCCCGCAGCGCCGCGGCGCGTTCCGAAAAAGGCCGGACTGCCAACTGTGCATGATACGGCCGGTAATCCGGCAGGCCGGATGTGTGGGACAGCAACTGGGCGATGGTCACGCCGGCCTTGTCGCTGCCTGCAAACGCCGGCAGCACGGACCCCAGGCCCGCCGCCACATCGATCGCACCGCGCTGGTGAAGCAGCATGACGGCGAGGGTCGTCGCCAGCGGTTTGGTGAGCGAGGCGAGATCAAAAAGGGTTGCGGTCGTCATGGCGCGGCGCGTCACCCGGTTGGCGTATCCGTAAGCCCGGCAGAAGAGCACCCGGTTCTCGCGGGCGACCCGGATCACCCCGCCGGGAAAAATCGAATCCGCCACGGCCTGCCGCATGCGACGGTCCACGTCGGCCATGGCGCCGCGCAGAGGGAGTTGTTTTTTACTATGGGTCTTTTCAATTGCAGGCACTTTAGGCACTTGTAACTTTAGTCACTTGCAACTTCAGACCTTCTGATCAATCCACCGTGGCCCTCTCAAAAACAAGCGTCCGGCCTTCGGCGTCGAGCGCCGCCTCAACCCCCAGGGGGATGGTGGTATTGGGCCCGCCGTGGCCGGCGTCGACCCCGGCCAGAATGGGCCACTGCGCGTCACCGAACACCTCCGCGACAACGCGCCCGACCTCCTCCCGTGCCCCGCAGTCTTCAAAGCTTCCCAGTACGAGGCCTTGCATGCCGTCGAAACAGCCGGCCATCTTCATCTGGGTCAGCATGCGGTCGAGGCGGTACGGAGCCTCGCCGCGGTCTTCAAGGAAAACGATGTGGTCGCGGAAGGCCGGCGCATAAGGTGTTCCGAGCAGGTGGCAGAGGGTCGCCAGGTTCCCGCCGGCCACCGGGGCACAGGCGCGTCCCGGCCGGATGACAGTGGCGGTTTCGAAGCGCAGGCGCAGATGCCCCTCGGAGGCAACGGCACTCCACAACGCCGAGCGGTCGGCGGCAGCGGCGTCCGCCAGTGTTGTCACCAGCGGTCCGTGGAAGCCGATCAGACCGCAACGGGAGTACAGGGCCCACAGGAGCGCCGTGACGTCGCTGAAGCCGATGACCGCCTTGGGGTGTTCCGCCACCCGGGCATAATCCAGAAGCGGCAGGATGCGCAGCGATCCGTACCCGCCCCGCGCACACATGATGGCGTCGATCTCCGGGTCCACCACCAGCCGGTTGAAGGCGGCCGCGCGGTGTTCGTCCGAACCCGCTAAATAGCCGCAGGAATCGAACAGGTCCTCGGAAAAACGAACCTCGAAGCCCATTTCGCGCAACACGCGCACCCCCCGCTCGAGCACATCGGGCGCAAACGGGCTGGCCGGCGCCACAAGCCCGATCACCGACCCGAGCCGCAACCGCCGCGGCAGCAACGGCGCGGGCCCCCCGGGCGCAATCTTCTCTGGCCGGACAGGTTGCATGCGTTCATCCTTTCTTGACACGGCTC
>DATITS010000006.1:0-7080 GCA_035467535.1 Desulfobacterales bacterium | reverse complement strand
GAACGGCAACATCCCCAGGAAGATTTGGTTGAGCGTCACGTGCGGCGGCGATACCCCTTTCAGGTAGAACGCGGCCATCGCCACCGGCGGGGACAGGAACGCTGTCTGCAGGTTGAGCGCCACCAGCAGGCCGAAGAAGAGTGGATCGATGTTGAATTGCGCCAGCAGCGGAAGGAAGATCGGCAGGAAGATGATGATGATCTCGGTCCACTCCAGCGGCCAGCCGAGCAGGAAGATGATCACCTGCGCCAGGATCATGAATTGCACGGGCGACATGTCGAGCGACTGGACCCACGCGTTGATGATCTCCTGACCGCCAAGGAGCGCGAACGCCGCGGCGAAAATGCCTGACCCGACGAACAGCCAGCACACCATGGCGCTGGTCTTGGCGCAGAGGAAGACCGCCTCCTTGAGCATGGTCCAGTTGAAGCGTCCATAGGCGATCGCCAGCACGAACCCCCCGAACGATCCCATCGCCGCCGCCTCGCTCGGCGTCGCGAGCCCCATGAGGATGGAGCCGAGGACCCCGATGATCAGCAGCGCCAGCGGGAAGAAGGAGGACAGCAGCATCTTGAAGATTTCGAGCCGCACGAAGGTGAAGATCGCATAGAAGATCGCGAGCCCCACCGCGAAGACGCCAAGC
This sequence comes from Desulfobacterales bacterium, assembly GCA_035467535.1. Classification (GTDB taxonomy): domain Bacteria; phylum Desulfobacterota; class Desulfobacteria; order Desulfobacterales; family SpSt-501; genus SpSt-501. The sequence goes on along the minus strand of DATITS010000006.1, from coordinate 6,437 downwards.
GTAATCCACCACCACGTGGGGACGGGTTTGCTCTCACCCGGTGCGACCGCGGCCTCTTCCGTCACCTCCGCCTGTTTTTCAGCGCTCGCCGACGGCTGGAAAGAATAGGCCGAAGGCTCCTTTGTTTCGGCGGTTTCTTCGTCCTCCTCCGGCTCCAGCAAGCTCGAGGCTTGCTCTTCCGACATGACCGCGAGGCCCATTTCCTGCAACTCCGAGGGCACCACGTAGTCCGGAGCGGTCACGGCGAAAAAGATCGAGCCCAGGAGCAGCGCGACCGCCAGGGCCGGCAGCAAGGCAATGCCCAAGTGGTTGATCAGGGTGCGCATCGGGACGTCGGCGTTGCGCTTGCCCTTGATCGCGCCAATCAGGCCCAGCATGACGTTGCTGCTCCCGATCTTGGTAATGACCTCCGCGAATTTGGGCAGCGGCACGTACTGGTCCTCCGTCGAGAGCGGCGGCGCGATGCTGGGCTTTATTTTTGCGTAAACGATGACATAGCCGACGTACAATCCCGCCAGCATGATGCCGGGAAAGAAGGCGCCGGCGTAAAGCTGCATCACCGAGACGCCGGCGGTGGCGCCGTAGAGGATCAGCAGGACCGAGGGCGGGATCAGGATGCCGAGGGTGCCGCCCGCGGTCACGGAGCCCGCTGCGACCCGGACATTGTACCCGGCTTTCAGCATCGCCGGACAGGCGAGCAGACCCATCAGCGTCACCACCGCGCCGATGATCCCGGAAGCGGTGGCGAAGATCGCACAGGTGATGATCGTCGCAACCGCCAGCGACCCGGGAATGCGCGAGGTCGCCAGGTGCAGGCTCTTGAAGAGCCTCTCGATCAGGTTGGCGCGCTCGACCAGGTAGCCCATGAAGACGAACAGGGGGACCGAGATCAAAACGTCGTTGGTCATGACCCAATAGGCCCGCTGGACCATCAGATCGAGCGTGCGTTGCACCGCCATCGACGGGTCCGAGCTGTGGTAGGCGAACCAGGTGAACATCGTCCCCAGGCCCATAAGTGTGAACGCCGTGGGGAAGCCGAGCATGATCGCCACGACAATCAGCGCCAGCATCAGGAGCCCCAGGTGGCCGTTGGTTATCTGCGATGCCGGCGGCATCAGGACGAAGAGGGAAATCACCACCACAGCCATGATCGAGAGTCCGAACCAGGCTTCTTTTCTCATTGGCCGCCCCCTTTCTTGATCGCCACGAACTCATCGAGCTTGGCGATATCCTCGTCCTTGACATGCATCTGTGCCTTCAGTTTTTCGACGTCGACCTCCTCGACGTCCGGCACGCGCGAAGGCCACTGGCCCTGCTTCAGGCAGAGCACGCAGCGGATGATTTCGACGATGCCCTGCACCAGGATAAACGCTCCCGCCACCGGGATGACGGTCTTGAACGGGTAGATGGGCGGGCCCTCCGTGGTGATGCTGGAGTGCTCCAAGATCGCCCAGGAGTCGGCGGCATAGGTGTAGCCGGCCCAGCAGAGCGCGGTCACCCCGGGCAGGAAGAACACGATGTAGAGCGTCAGATCGATGCCGGCCTGCAGCCGCGGCGGGAAGAAGCCGTAGAGGACATCCCCGCGAACGTGGCCGTTCTTGGACAGCGTGTAGGCGCCCGACATCATGAACAGGGTCCCGTACATTATGAGCATGGCATCGAAGGCATAGGCGTGGGGGGCGTCGAGCGCGTAGCGCGAGAACACTTCATAGGTGATGAGAAAGGTGAGCGACACGATGAGCCAGGAAAATGTCTTTCCGACAAACGTGCTGATCTTGTCGATGGTGAACAGTATTTTCTGCATGTTCGATCCTAATTAGAAATCAGCCACCCGGACGCGGACACCGCCCGGATGGCTGATCGTTACGATTCCGATAAATCACTTAGCCTTTCTTCGCTGGTGCCTTCTTACCGAAGTAGTGGTTATAGGCCATGCGCCGGCTCACGTTGGTGTCCATGTCCCAGGAAACCGCGCGCGCAGCAAACGTTCTCTGCGATTCAAGGATCTCCTTGAACAAGGGGTTCTCAGCCGCTTTCTTGGCCGCGACCTGGTCGAAAACATCTAGCTGCTTCTGCAGGATCGCGTCGGGGGTCTTGTAGAACTTGACCTTGTCCTTGGTCTGCAGCTCGATGTAGTCTTTGGAGTAGCGGTCGATCGCCTTCCAGGACAGGTCGGCGGAGGCCGCTTCCACGGCGTTCGCAATGATGGCCCTCATCTTTTCCGGCAGGGCGTCGTACTTGGTCTTGTTGAACAGGATCTCGAAAGCTTCGCCGTTCTGGTGGTAGCTCTGCAGCATGCAGACCTTCGACACGTCGGGAAAGCCGAGCAGGCGGTCGGAACTGGCGTTGTTGAACTCCGCCCCGTCCAGCAGGCCGCGGTCCAGGGCCGGCACGATCTCGCCGCCGGGCAGCGCGTTCACGGCAGCGCCCATGCCGTTGAACAGATCGATGGAAATGCCGACCGTACGGAACTTCATGCCCTTGAAGTCCTCCATCTTGGTGATCGGCTTCTTGAACCAGCCGAGCGGCTGGGTGGTCATCGGCCCGTAGGCGAAGGAGACCACGTTGGCGTTGATGGACGAGTAGATCTTCGCCAGCAGCTCCTTGCCGCCGCCGTACTTGTGCCAGGAGAGCATCATGTTGGCGTCCATGCCGAAAACCGGGCTCGACCCCCACAGCGCCAGCGCATTCTGCTTGCCGTAGTGGTAGACGAACACCCCGTGGCCGCCGTCGAGCGTACCCTTGGAGACCGCCTCCAGCAAGCCGAAAGCCGGCACCACTGCGCCTGCCGGCAGCACCTCGATCTTGAGGTCGCCGCCGGTCATGTCGTTCACCTTCTTGGCGTAGTCGAGGGCGTACTCATGGAAAATGTCCTTGGTCGGCCAGGTGCTCTGCCAGCGCATCGTGATCGGCCCCTGCGCCTTGGCGACCATGGGGAATCCCAGCGCCGCCGCTCCGGCCGCTGCGGCCGTGAGAAAATTTCGGCGACTGACGCCCTTCTGTGAACCGTCCTTGCCTTCCTTTTTCTTTGAACTGACTTTCTTTTCGTCCATAGACTCCCTCCTGAGTGGTTTTCGCGGGCTAAAACAAGTTATTCCCGCGTGTTAGGGTACGTTTCGCCACTACGATTCCATAACTCAGCAGCACTACTTCGCACGCTTTTTGCCCTAAAAACCGGGAACCCTTGGGCCGCGGGGAACTCGGGTGAAAAGAATCTTGAGAGATGCAATGCAACCGGATTGTTTATCTACATTGTGAAATTATAAAAATCAATAGGAATTTGATTGCCATTCAGTAAAAAAAACCGACGACTACGACATTTCATATCCTGGAATGTGTGAAAGTGAAAAACCTGACCCGGTGTGGGCTTGCGGAAGGGGGTTGACCATGGTTCCCATCACTGTATAATATCCAAAACGGAATACGTGAAACGCTGTTTTTCGGAGTACGGCCTGCGGACCGACTCCTCGGGTGAGTTTGCCGCACTGTATCGGACGTGCCACGAAATAGAGCCTGTGAAGCGGATTCCCGACGTAGCGACCTGGCTGTAAAATTGCAGAATTTGTGATACAAATCTGCATGGAAGAAGTATCCGATGTTTTTTGAGAGCAACGTCAGAGAAAGTGAAGCGGAATCAACCTGATTTGAACCCGAAAAGGAGACAGTCATGGGTTTCGAACTCGGACCCCGAAGAGGCGTGTACATCGACATCGCAAGGGAAAAGAAAGAGGAGCAGACGGCGGATGCAGCCATAACACATCTTGAACAGTTTGACCTGATGTACCGGTCCCTGTGCGCCATGCTCTACAATTACGTTCCGATGTCCGGGCATCCCGGTGGGTCGATATCCTCCGGACGCTTTGTGTCCGGGATCGTTTTCAACCGCCTGGACTATGACGTCGCCAATCCCGACCGCGAGGATGCCGACATCCTATCGTATGCCGCGGGCCATAAGACCCTCGGCCTATACGCCATGTGGGCCCTGCGCAACGAGGTGATGCGCATCGGCTGCCCTGAACTTCTCCCCAAGGACGAAAAGCACCAGCTCCGCCTGGAAGACCTGCTCGGTTTCCGGCGGAATCCCCTGACGAAAACACCCCTCTTCTTGAAATACCGGGTCAAGCCCCTCGACGGCCATCCGACCCCGGCCACTCCGTTCCTGCGCCTGTCCACCGGCGCGTCGGGGGTCGGTGTGGCTGCCTCGCTGGGGCTGGCCCTCGGAGCCATGGATTATTACGGCAGCGGTGCGCCGCGCGTGCATATCGTGGAGGGGGAGGGTGGGATGACCCCCGGGCGGGTCGGCGAAGCCATGGCCGCCGCCGGCACGGCCTGCCTGAAAAACGCGATCCTGCACGTGGACTGGAATCAAGCTTCGATCGATTCCAACCGGGTTTGCCGCGACGGGGAGGCGCCCGGCGAATACGTCCAGTGGAACCCGATTGAATTTGCGCTGCTGAACGACTGGAATGCCATCCTGGTCCCGGACGGCATGGATTTCCACCAGATCGCCGCGGCCCAGCGACGCGCTCTTAGCCTGCCGAACGATCAGCCGACGGCAATCGTCTACCTCACCCGCAAAGGCTGGCAGTACGGGGTCACGGGCAAGGCATCCCACGGCGCCGGCCACGGCTTGTGCGCGGATGGTTTTTTCGAGACCCTCACGCCGTTTGTAGACCCGACTGCTGCGGTGCTGCCCCGCTGCGAAAGCGCCAACCAGCGCTGCCAGGCCGGCAAAGAACCGGAAGTCCTCGAGGAATGCTTCTGGGAAGCATTGAAAGTGGTCCGCGGCGCCTTGGAAAAAAACCCTCCGATGGTGGAAGCGCTGGCGCAGAAACTGCGCCAGGCGCGACAGCGCCTGGACAGTTACACCCGTAAACCCCGGGCGCAAGGCCCGGATGTTCAGGCCGTGTTCGATCTGGCGGTAAAAACAGAGGGACGCATCCCGGCCGAGTTGACCTTGACCCCCGGAAAGACGGCAACCCTGAGAGGCGAATTGGGCAGGGCCCTTCAGTACTACAATCGCGCGAGCCAGGGGGCCGTCCTGACGGCATCCGCCGACCTGTACGCCTCCACTAGCGTCAACACGATCGGGCAGGGATTCGCGGAGGGCTGGTACAACGCTGCCACGAACCCGGGTTCACGGATGCTTGCAACCGGCGGGATCTGCGAGGACGCCATGTGCGGCATCCTGGCCGGTCTTTCCACCTACGGCCGCCATCTGGGGGTCGGATCCTCCTATGGGGCTTTCATCGCAGCCCTCGGACACGTTACCGCCCGCTTGCACGCCATCGGCAATCAGGCCCGCCAGGCCATCGTTCCGGGGCCCTACGCCCCCTTCATCCTGATTTGCGCCCATATGGGGGTCAAAACCGGCGAAGATGGCCCGACGCATGCCGATCCCCAGGCGCTGCAGCTTCTCCAGGGAAATTTCCCCCTCGGCACAATGATTACGCTCACCCCCTGGGACCCCCAGGAGATCTGGCCGCTCCTGTCCGCGGCCCTGGCGAAACGCCCGGCGGTGATCGCACCGTTTGTGACCCGGCCCTCGGAAAGGGTGATCGATCGGCAGGCGTTGGGGCTGCCACCGGCCACGGACGCGGTGACGGGCGTTTATCGCCTGTGCCGGGCGGAAGGAAAAAGGGACGGCACGCTGGTGCTCCAGGGCAGTGACGTCGGCTACGCGTTTGTCGAGCAGACCCTGCCGCTCCTGCGAAAAAAAGGGATCAATCTGGATGTCTTCTATGTGGCCGGTGCCGAGCTCTTCGATCTCCTGCCGGCTGCAGCGAAAGATGCGATTTATCCGGAGAGCGCCGCGCAGGAGGCGATGGGGATCACCGGATTCACCCTCCCCACCATGGAGCGCTGGATTTGTTCGAGCCGCGGTCGGATGCTGACGCTGCATCCTTTCCGGAAAGGGCACTACCTGGGCAGCGGTTCGGCCGAGAAGGTGCTGGAAGAGGCCGGGCTGGACGGGGAAAGCCAGTTCAAAGCCATTCTCCGGTACGTCGAAAAGTAGTTACGAAAAAACACCTTGATACGCCCGGGTGTGAAAGGACCAGGAAATGAATTTTCTGCTGCAGCCGAAAAAGTACAAGGGACTCGCGGCCGACGCCGGCTCGCGCGCCATCATGGACAAGACCATTGCTTTCTTCGAGAACATGGGCAAGACCCGGCTGACCGAAGACTTCAACCGGAAGGTGTGGTACCGGGGGTTTGTCGATTTCATCGCCCGCGAGCGGATCTTTGCCAAGCTGCTCACCCCCCGGGCCTACGCCGGCGGCGACCCGGACGGCCGGTGGGACACGGCCCGCAACAGCGAATACAGCGAACTGCTGGCGTTCTACGGGTTGGGCTACTGGTATTGCTTCCAGGTGAGCATCCTGGGGCTGGGGCCGATCTGGATGAGCGCAAACGAATCGGCGAAACGCCGGGCCGCC
>DATITS010000005.1:0-4568 GCA_035467535.1 Desulfobacterales bacterium | reverse complement strand
ACCGGCTGGCGAACGGACTGACCCGCCTGGGAGTAAAGCCCGGCGACGTGGTGGCGGTGTTCGACTTCGACAGCCACCGCTACCTCGAATGCTTTTTCGGCATCCCCGGCATGGGCGCCACCCTCCAGACCGTGAACTGGCGGCTTTCGCCCGAGCAGGTCGTTTACACCATCAACCACGCCGAGGCCAAGGCGGTTATCGTCAACTCCACCTTCCTGCCGCTGCTGCAGGGCATCCGGGACAAGCTCACGACCGTGAAGACCGTGATTCTCATCGCCGAGGAGGGCCGGAAACCCGAGACCGCGCTCGCCCTGGACGCCGACTATGAAGAACTCCTGGGGGCAGCGGACACCAATTACCCCTTCCCGGACCTGGACGAGAACACCCGGGCCACGACCTTTTACACCACCGGGACCACCGGCAACCCCAAGGGGGTCTACTTCACCCACCGCCAGCTCATGCTGCACACCCTGGCGGGTGCGGTGGCGGTGGGCTCCTACCACACCCTCTGCCGGTTCCGCTCAAACGACGTCTACATGCCGCTGACCCCCATGTTCCACGTCCACGCGTGGGGCATACCGTACATTGCGACGCTCCTGGGCGTGAAGCAGGTCTACCCCGGCATGTACGAACCGGGCATGATCCTCAAGCTGATCCAGACCGAAAAGGTGACCTTCTCGCACTGTGTCCCCACGATCCTGCAGATGATCCTGACCAGCCCCGCCGCCCAGAACGCCGACCTCTCCCGCTGGAAGTGCATCATCGGCGGCTCGCAACTGCCGCGGGGCCTGGCCAAAATGGCTCGGGACCGCGGGATCGACGTGATCGTGGGTTACGGCATGTCCGAGACCTGCCCGATCATCAGCCTGGCCACCCCGCAGGAGGAGATGCTCGATTGGGAAGGGGACCGGCTGCTCGACGTCGTGACCAAGACCGGACGTCCCATTCCGCTTACCGAGGTGGACCTGTTCGACCCCATGGACCGGCCACTGCCCCGCGACGGCAAGGCCACCGGCGAGGTGGTCATGCGCACCCCCTGGCTGACGGCCGGGTATCACAAGGACCCGGAGCGCTCGGCCGAGCTCTGGCGCTCGGGCTGGCTGCACAGCGGGGATGTGGGCCACATCGACCGGCAGGGCTACATCCAGATCACCGATCGCATCAAGGACGTGATCAAGAGCGGCGGGGAGTGGATCTCCTCCCTGGATCTGGAGAACCTGCTGAGCCAACACGCGGCGGTCTTAGAATCCGCCGCCGTCGGCGTCAAAGACGAGAAATGGGGCGAGCGGCCCCTCATGGTGGTCGCCCTGAAACCGGATTACAAGGGCAAGGTCACGGCCGGAGAACTGCAGCAGTTCATGAAGGGGTTCGCCGACCAGGGGCGGCTGCCGAAATTCGCCGTACCGGAACGCTTCGAATTCGTCGACGCCATCCCCAAGACGAGCGTCGGCAAACTGAACAAGCGGGCGATCCGGCAGCAACACAACTGATGGAGGTGACATGCAAACCGCCGAGGATATCCTGAAAGAGAAAAAGCGGGACATGATCACGGCGAGCCCCGATCAGACGGTGCGCGAAGTGCTCGAGGTCATGCACGCCAACCGCATCGGCGCGATGCTGGTCAAGCGGGCGGACAAGGTCGTCGGCATCTGGACCGAGCGCGATCTGGCCCGCGACATCCTCACCCCCGGGTTTGACATCGACACGGCTCGGGTGGGCGAGCACATGACCACCAAGCTCTACACGGCACCGCACGACACGCCGATCTTGAAGCTGGAGGAGATGTTTCTCGGCCTCTTCGTCCGCCACATCCTGATCGTCCAGAAGCGCAAGACCGTCGGCCTGCTCTCCATCGGCGACGTGCTGCGCGCGAGCCTGCTCGAAAAAGACCGCCAGATCCGAAAGATCACCGCCGCCGCCGACTGGGAGTATTACGAAAACTGGGGCTGGGAGCGAGAGCGCGGGCCGTCCGGGAAGCGCAGGCCGGCTTAACAGGGTGTTCAAAAACCGCGCCTCACACCGTGCGCCGGCGCTGTGCGGCTGTTGACATTCACAGACACCTGATTCTATGGTTGGCGGGGCCGTCGGCACCATCCGGCCGCCCCGATGTTTAAACAGTACGACCGGCGCCTGGAGACACCATGCACCCCTTGACCAGCCCCCCCTGGTATTCGCCCTGGGAACCCGGGCTTTTCAGCCTGGCGGTCTTCACCGCCCTGGTGCTGGCAATCATCGCAGTACTGCTGATCGTCTCGTCGGCCATCGGCGAAAGGCGGCCCGGCACCGAGAAGCTGCGGGCCTACGAGTCCGGCGTCATCCCCACCGGATCCGCGCGCCTGCGCTACCCGGTGCCCTTCTACCTCGTGGCCATTTTTTTTCTGCTCTTCGACATCGAGGGGGCCTTCATCTTCGCCTGGGCGGTCGCTTTCCGCGAGCTCGGTTGGAACGGCTGGCTCGCAATCGTGTTTTTCATCGTGATGCTTGGACTGGGACTGGTCTACATATGGAAAAAAGGAGGCCTCACGTGGGGGCCGATACGCAAGCGGGGCTGAGCGGCCAGTTGTTTTCGGGTACGGACCTGCTGATCAACTGGGCCCGGCAGTACAGCCTGTGGCCCATGTTCTTCGGTTTGTCCTGCTGTTTCGTGGAGGAGGCCGCCGTCTTCACCGCGCGCTACGACATGGCCCGCTTCGGCGCCGAGGTGCTGCGGCCCTCACCGCGCCAGGCCGACCTGCTCATCACCGCCGGCACGATCTTCAAGAAGATCGCTCCGGTGCTGCTGCGGCTCTACGAGCAGATGGCCGAGCCCAAGTGGGTGATCTCGATGGGCTCCTGCTCCAACTGCGGCGGCATGTACGATGCCTACAGTGTCGTGCAGGGCGTCGACCAGATCCTGCCGGTGGACGTCTACATCCCGGGCTGTCCGCCGCGGCCGGAGGCGATTCTCCAGGGGCTGACGATCCTGCAGAAAAAGATTATGGCCGAGGAGCGTCCGACCCGTTCAGTCCTCAACCTTACGGGCGGCACCCAGGGGACCCAGGGGCCGATCCTCGTCGATAACCGCACCAAGTCCCGCGACCCGCGCGGCCCCGGCATGGAGGGGATCGCGATCCGCGGGACCTCGGAGGCGCCACCGCGCTTCCCGGACAGCCGCTCGGACCTCATGTGGACCCCGGAGGCGCGGCGCATCGTGTTGAACGTCACCGAAAACGATCTCTCGCATGCCGTGATGGAGCGCTTCGGGGAGGCCGTGCGGCCGGAGCCGCACCCCGCGGACATGCCGACCTTCCAGGTCGAGGCGGGCCGCGTCAAGGAGGTCCTGCGCTACCTCAAACACGAAGCGAGCCCCCGCTTCCGGCGGCTCGAGGACCTCACTGCCGTGGACGAGTCGGCCCGGCGCAACCGCGATGACACCGCGGACTTCACCCTGGTCTATAACCTGCTCGCCTTCGACCCGCCCACCCGGCTGCGCCTGAAGGTGCCGCTGCGCGGAGCGGACCCCACCGCCGCCAGCATCACCGACATCTGGCCCTCCGCCGACTGGTACGAGCGCGAGGCCTACGACCTGATGGGGGTGCGCTTCGACGGCCACCCGAACCTGCGGCGGCTGATCATGCCCGAGGAGTGGCAGGGGCACCCCCTGCGCAAGAGCAGCCCCGGCCGCGCCACCGAGATGGCCCCCTACACCCTGGAGGATGCCCGCCGGCATGAGCCCGCCGACGCCGGGATGTTCGTGCACCCGAAGGGGCATCCCCACCAGCTGGTGCTCAACGTCGGACCGCACCACGTGAGCACCCATGGTCTGATCCGCTACATTCTCACCCTGGACGGTGAAGAGATCACGGGCATGGAGCTTGACATCGGCTACCACCACCGGGCCGTGGAGAAGATCGGCGAGCGCCAGACCTGGCACCAGTTCATCCCTTACACGGACCGCGTGGACTACCTGGCCGGGGCCGCCAACAACCTGCCCTACGTGCGGGCCGTCGAGACGCTCTCCGGCATCCGGGTGCCGGAGCGGGCCCAGGTGATCCGGGTGCTTCTAAGCGAGCTCTTCCGGCTGAGCAACCATCTGGTCTGGTTTTCCACCTACGCCCACGACGTCGGCGCCATGACCCCCACGTTCTACGCCTTCCGCGAGCGCGAGATGATCCTGGACATCGTGGAGCTCATCACCGGCGGCCGGCTGCACCCGTCCTGGTTCCGCATCGGCGGGGTCGCAGCAGACCTGCCCGAAGGGTGGAAAGCGGCCGTGGACCAACTGGTCAAGGTTTTCCCCAAACGCCTCGACGAGTACGAAACCCTCACGCGCAAAAACCCCATCTTCAAGGCTCGCACCCAGGGCATCGGCCGCATCTCGCTGGAGGAGGCCGTCGACTGGGGTGTCACCGGGCCGAACCTGCGCGCCTGCGGTCTGGAGTGGGACCTGCGCAAGAAATTCCCCTATTCGGGCTACGATCAGTTCGAGTTCGAGGTGCCGACCGCGGTCGCCGGCGACTGCTACGCGCGCTACCTCGTGCGCGTGGAGGAGATGCGCCAGAGCATCCGGATCATCGCGCAGGCGGCCG
>DATITS010000004.1:0-6302 GCA_035467535.1 Desulfobacterales bacterium | reverse complement strand
CGTGGCGGACGGGGCCGACCTAGTCATCGGTCGGCGCTTGATCACAATCTCTTCGGGAACGCGAATGGCGTCACCGATCTGAATCCGCTGTGGATTAATGTCCGGGTTGGCTTGAACTAAGCGCTTCCAGTTGTTGCCGTTGCCGGTGTACCATCTCGCTATGTCGATGAAGGTCTCGCCCGTGCCCCGCACCGTGTGGGTAAAGTACTTCGGTTCCAGGGCGAGCAGCGGCTGCGCGGATTGCAGATGTTGGGGAGAAATCTTGCCCGCCATTTCAGTGTCGGCGGGCATCGCCAACGGCCGGCGCTCATATCCAGAAGAAAGCCATGGTCCGCTACAGCCCCAAGCCCAAAAAAGAATCAGCGCCCACGGCCAGACGTGTATCAATGTTTTGCTTCGGGTATTCACCGTGCCACCGGGTCGGCGGCCCTGAGCTCCTTCAAATAGGCCTGGGCTTTTTGATTCTCCGGCCGAACAGCCACGGCTGCTTCCAGCGCGGCCAGGCTCTCCTTGCGCTTGTCCATCTTTTGCCGCACCACGGATAGGTTGAAAAGCGCTTTATCCTGGTAGGCGGGCTTCAGTGCCACGACCTGCTCCAGCATCTCTTCCGCGGAGGCGTACATGCCAGTGATAGCATAGATGTAACCCAGGTTGAAGTACGCCTCGGCCGACTGGGGATTCAGGCGAATGGCCGTTTGATAGTGCTCGATGGCTTGAGCGTACGTCTTGGCGCGGGTGTGGAGTAGGCCCAGTTTGAGGTGGGCGTCGGTGTTGGCGGGGTCGGCGGCGACGGCCTTGCGCAGAAGCGCTTGGGCCTCGTTCGGTGAATGCGCCATCAGCTCACCCGCCCGGTCGGCCAGGGCTTGGGCATAGATCACTCCGGTTTCGCTGCCGAGAGCGGCGCCTGAGCGACCGTCGGCTTCTATCAAAGGCACGGCCGCCTGGTAATTTTGCTTCGCCAGCAGGGCGGCGGGCGGCCGCAGGGTCGTCGGCCGCGCCGGCGGTGCAGCAGCAGTCGGCACCGTTACGGTCGCCCTGGGTGGGGGGAGTGCCGCCGGTAGGGACTCCGGCGATCCTGCACCCGGGATAACGGCGGGGCCGGCCGACCGCGGTGGCGCGGGTACCGAAAAGTTCGCCAGGATGTAAGGCTCTTCCGATGCCGCATCCGGTGATGCTTCCTTTACGACCGGCTGCGCCGTTTCCGACCCGAGGGGCACGAGGGCTATCCCCCCGGCCATGAACAAGGCGATCACGGCAGCGGCGGCGATCGAGTAGGCGCTTTTGCGGTTCTTTTTTAACAGAGGGGCGACAATTTCATGAATAGCGCGCGTCGCACCGCGGGCCACCGCACCCATCCTCGCCACCAGGGCAGCGGCCACCGGCCGCACCCGATTCCCGATCGTGGTACATTTGATCATTACAGCGACTAACGCCGCGCGCCATGCGGTCAGCTGCGGCCATGTCCGGCCTGCGAACAAATCCCATGAAAATTGCAGAAGGGATCGCGCCATGGGATCGATGAGGCGGATCTCCCGGGCGCACTCGTGAATCGTCCGGGCATCGATGAGCGTTTTTTCCTTCACGAAACCGGTCAACAGGGCGCGGTCGCACAGCTTGTTGATCTGCCGCGGATATCCTCGAGACAGGGCATGAATTGCTTGCACCGCCTTGTCGGTGAAGATCCGCTCCTCGCCGCCGGCCACCCGCAACCGCCGGGTGATATATTTTCCCGATTCAGCCGCCGACAGCGGTTGGAGATGATAGAAAAGGGTGACGCGCTGGCGCAGGGCGCGGCAGGCGGGTGAGCGCAGAGTGTGCAACAACTCGGGCTGCCCAACGAAAAAGATATGGATCAATTTGCGGCCCGCCTGCTCTATGTTAGAGAGCAGGCGGGTCTCCTCCAAAACCTCGGTTGAGAGGCGGTGGGCTTCGTCGATAACAAGCAGAACGCGCTTTCCGTCGGCATGGGATTGATGCAGGAAGGTTATAAAAAAGTGCAAACAGTCGGCTTTGCTGGTGACCGCCGCGGTGGGATCGTAAGTGCGAGCCACAAAGGCGAGAAACTCCGCGACGTCCAGCGTGGGATGATTAATGTTGGCCACCAGGACCCGTTCACTCAGAGTGGCCAGCAGGGCATTGATCAGCGTTGTCTTGCCAGTGCCGGTGGCACCCACCAGCACCACATAGCCACTGCCCTCGGCAAGCCCATACCTGAAGTTGGCCAACGCCTCCTTGTGATCGTCTCCCAGCCACAAAAAGCGCGGATCGGTGCTGATTTGAAACGGCTTTGCCGACAAATGATAATATGAACGGTACATGCCCGATCTTTCCTTGGTCTTTGCAAGGCCCTTGGGGCAACTATTCGGTACCAAACCTTCCAGAAAAAGAATTTGCCCGAAGACACCGTAAAGCTATACATTTACACGAATGGCCTGACCAACACCCTTTTGCCTTGCCGTACGGAAAACCTTTTTTCGTGCAACCGCACTATACCGATCTTCTCCCTTGAATGAGATTGATCACCACCATGGCAACGGCAATAACCAGCAGGATGTGAATAAAATATCCCGCCGTGTATCCTGTCACCAACCCCAGCAACCACAGAACTCCCAATACTAAAGCAATTGTATAAAGCATGTGATTCTCCTTCCGCGTCTCTCAGGCCTGATGACGGCCTGAGGCATCTTTGCGCCGTCGGCGGCGCGTCTGTGATTAATAGAGTCCAAACCCGAACGCCTGGTTTTTATCTCGGTTGCTTCAACCGAGGAGCTCTCCCCTGATCCGCTCGAATTGCCTGAACCTTATCCCCGAAGGCAATGCCGAAGGTATCTGCAAGTGGCCTGCCACCAAAACGGAAAAGCAAACGTTGCGGATCTTAGTTTAATAACGGTGGATTAGGTGAATAGCAGAAAGCCGTAAAGACGGGGGAACGATCTGTTTGGCCTCAATATCTGGTGGAACCTCAATAGACTGAGGGATTCTTTGAGAAAAGCCGCGTCGCTTAACTCAGCTCCTTGGCCTCCGGGCGCAGTATCCCGAGCTTATGCATCATAGCTCCCGTAGCTTTCCCTCCCGCAGCAATCCACCCGTAACGTTTGCCTGCCGTACGCATCGTTTCTTTTTCCTCTGATCATGTCAGGAAACCTCTCGGGTGTCGTTAAAACCGAGGAGGTGTCACATGACCGAACTACGTCAGAAGATACATGGAGTTGAAGAATCTCTCCCCGCACACCCAGCGCGCCTACCTGGCCGCAGTCACCGGGCTTGCCAGACACTATCGACAATAGCCCGCTGCGATCACCAACGCGATGATCGAGGATTATCTGCTGTTTCTTAAAAAGGCCAGGCCTCCTCCAGCCGCCCCCAGGCCTTCTGGATCAGCGCCTGGTTGCCGTAGGTTATCATCGATGAAAGGTAATTACTCTTCGATTTCGATAGCCTGCGGCACGCACTCCCGCGCCGCCCGGTGCACCAGTTCGTGATACTGTTCCGGTATCACGTCGAATTTGACAATGGCCAACAGTTGGTCTTCATCGTATTCGAAGACTTCCGGACAAAGCTTGTTGCAGTTGCGGTCCCCCATGCATTGCTTGTTTATGCGAACCTTCATTGATCCCTCCTTTGGTTCTTGGCTGCCGGTTCATCGGCCCAATACCCCTACCGATCGTAATGCCGGTGCAGTTCGATTTAGGATTCTCGGTTGAGAGACTCTGGCGTGCATTCTCTGCTGATTTGGCAAGTGAAACACTCCCTATTTCGTTGTGTCGGGGGTCACCCGCCATACGATGTTGCCAACATCATCGGCGACAAGCAACGCGCCCGCTCGATCTATTGCCACCCCAACCGGACGTCCCAGCGCATCACCACTCGCGCTGACAAAACCGCTGAGCACATCCTCAGGTGTCCCCACAGGATGCCCGTCGGTAAACGGAACAAAAACCACTTTGTAACCGCTTCGGGGTTGACGGTTCCAGGAGCCGTGCATGCCGATGAACGCCCCGCCCGTAAAACGCTTGGGCAATAAATCACCCTCATAGAAGACAAGCCCGAGCGCGGTTGTATGCGCGCCGAGCGCATAATCCGGCGCGATCGCTTTCGCCACCAGGTCAGGCCGCGGTGGCTGCACTCTCGAATCGACATGCCGGCCGAAATAGCTGTAGGGCCATCCATAAAAAGCGCCGTCCTTCACCGAGGTCATGTAGTCGGGCACCAGGTCACTGCCGATTTCATCGCGCTCGGCGACGGTCGTCCAGAGCGAGCCACTCTGTGGTTGCCAGCCAAGGCCATTCGGGTTGCGCAAACCCGAGGCAAAGACGCGTGAACCGCCCGTTGACAGGTCGACTTCCCAGATGGCGGCGCGGTTGACCTCGTTTTCCACCCCGTTTTCACCGACATTGCTATTGGACCCGACCGTGACGTACAGGCGCGCACCGTCGAGGCTGGCGATCACGTTTTTGGTCCAGTGATGGTTGATCGGGCCGGCAGGCAAATCGACCACTTTGACACCGGGCTCCATGATCTGTGTTTCGCCGCGGCGATAGGGAAAGCGCACAAGTCCATCCGTATTTGCGACATACAGGTCCTTGCCGACGAGCGCCATGCCAAAGGGGGAATTCAGCCCCTGCAGGAAAACCGATTGCGTTTCCGCGATACCATCGCCATCTGAATCGCGCAACAGTGTGATGCGATTGGCGCTCGGTACGGCCGCCCCCGCACGTTTCATTACCAGCTTCATGACCCAGCCTTTAATACCTTTACTGTCTTCAGGCCGGGGTGGGGCGTTGGTTTCGGCAACCAGCACATCTCCATTGGGGAGGACATAGAGCCAGCGCGGGTGGTCGAGACCGGTCGCAAAAGCGCTCACCGCAAGGCCAGCGGCAGCCTTCGGCATCTCGCCTGCTGCCCAGCCTTTGGCCGGGGCTATGTTGACGGTGGGCACTATCGTGGGGTTCGGTGCCGGAAGCATCGGGTTGGGACCGACGCCTGCCTCTTCCGGCAATGTCGCCACCCCTCCACATGCGCATAGATTCAGTATGAACAGACAGGTGAGCAGGCGAAAAGTGAAAATGAGTCGCATGCAGGATCTCCGGTCGATCGGCTTCAACGGATGCATCTGATCTTCGAACTGGTTCTAACCCTTTTCTGCTCTCTTTGCCTGGCTGGCCAAATAGACCGCTTGACGCAGCCGGTTTATTCCCCCCATCGGCCGATGCTCAGCCAGGGCATTCCACGGTGAGAAGGCCATCGTCTCGCATTCCTCGCTTAATGCACGTCCTTCAGTCGAATCGACGTCCTGCACACCGATCGTGAGTGTAGCGACAGGGATTGGCTTCGAGACCGCTTCATCCCACTCGACCGACACATCCTCGACAGG
Source organism: Desulfobacterales bacterium (assembly GCA_035467535.1). Lineage (GTDB taxonomy): Bacteria > Desulfobacterota > Desulfobacteria > Desulfobacterales > SpSt-501 > SpSt-501. The sequence continues at coordinate 928 of DATITS010000004.1, read as the reverse complement.
CATCGCCACTGGATCGGTCTGGGGCTGAACACGAAATTCGAAGACCGCTTCCCGTGTTTTCAGGTACTTTTCCAGGGTATGGCTCAGGTAGTCGTCGGGCTTGATCGTTAAATCGATAGGTGGTGCCGTTCCTTTGAAAAAGGGCACAAGCGAGTATTTCACGGCGCTTCCGCCGGTTGTTCCCGGTGGTCCGAGCCAGTAAGGCGAACCGCTCCAATAAGTCACCAGAGGGCTGGCGACGGTTTCGTTTATGATTTTCATAGTGCTCGTCAGGTGCCGGGGGTGGAAAAAAGCAAACCAGCCCGCGGCCAGCAGATCACCCACCAATGGCGTCGCGCGGATCTCGAAAAACTTTACGTATTCAGCCGGCGTCGCCAACGGAAAGACAGGCAGGTTGACGGTCAGGAAATCCTGGCAGCGATTGTCGGTGCCGGGAATGGCCAGAGTACCATCCACATCCAACAGCTTTATGGCCATCCCACGCGCGGAAACATTGCCATCGGGGGCGATTGTCTCCGAGGAGTTGGAGAAGCGGACGATTGCATTAAACGACTGACCTGGCCAGTGGAAGACGCCGTGACGCAAGTCGACCGGTACATCGTCTCGTATTCTAAACACCCCCCGTACACAACCGGTCGCCTTGGCATGCTGGCCGCGGCGTATGCGCCCCTGCTGGGGCTTCATCCGCTCAACGGCTACCTTAACCATCTCCTCGATCAACTTGGCTTCGTCCGGATCGGGATACTCGCGGTTCAATGCAAGGTTCATCAAATAATCTTCCTGTCCGTTCGAAAATAGAATTGCGGAACAGACCCATACCTTGGCCGTTCAAGCTCTACAAACCGGCGGTTATGCCAATGTTCGAACGGACTTTTCCCCGTCCCATTGGCGGCCTTGTTAATCTTCTTGATGACGGCTCCATCTGAAC
>DATITS010000003.1:0-2059 GCA_035467535.1 Desulfobacterales bacterium | reverse complement strand
ACTTTTTTATCATTCGCATCATCAATAGGTTGGATTGGCCTGCGGTGAGCTGATCTAACAGGGTTTTGAAAAACAAGCATCAGGCCGTCAGCCAAGGCGTGCGGCGTTTTGGAAAGCGCAGCATATTTATCGATATGTGAGTGCGCATTTACAATAGCCGCACAACGCTGGATCACGGCCTGAGGCGCGGTTTTACAACACCCTGGTAATCCTCTGCGAGACCAGCATGAAATTGAGCAACAAAGAGTTCGACAAGATCGTCCAACGGGCGATCCGGAGGATTCCGGCCGAGATCCGGCAGCACCTCGACAACATCCTGATCACGGTCCAGCAATGGCCCGACCCCGACATGCTGGAGGAGATGGGGTACCCGCCGGATGAGCCCCTGCTGGGGGTCTACTGGGGGGTTCCGCTGAACGAGCGCTCCGCCGCCGAGCCGCCGCTCTACCCTGACACGATCTACATCTTCAAGGGGCCGCTGGAGGAGATGTGCGCAAGCCTGGAGGAGCTGGAGGAGGAGATCGAGATCACGGTCGTGCACGAAATCGCCCATTTCATCGGGATCAGCGAGGAGCGGCTGGCCGAACTCGGCTACGAGTGACGGGGTTCAAGAAGTCGAGAATCCAAGGTCGCAAGAACGAATGAAGATATCTTTGTCCTGCCTTCAGAAAATGACGGCCTTTGTTGGTTCGGCTTTGCTGCTGGCAGGGTGCGTGGCGCAGCGCTCACCGGATCTGCCCCCGCTGGAGGTTGTGCCCCGCGTCGACCTCGCACGCTACATGGGCACCTGGCAGGAGATCGCCAGCTTCCCCACCTGGTTTCAGAAGGGATGTATCGCTTCGACGGCCACCTACACCCTCCGGGACGACGGCCGGGTCAACGTGCTCAACCAGTGCTACAAGGGTTCCTTAGACAACCCGGACTCCGCCAACGGGATGGCCTGGGTCGTGGACCCCGCGACGAACGCCAAGCTCAAGGTCCAATTTTTCTGGCCGTTTTCCGGAGATTACTGGATCATTGATCTGGGCTCCGACTACGAATACGCGGTGGTCGGCCACCCCAGCCGTGAATACCTGTGGATCCTGAGCCGATCCCCGCAGATGGACGAGGCCCGGTTCGAGCGCATCCTGACCCGGCTCAAACACCAGCACTATGACACCAGCCGGCTCGTACGTGCACGCCGGTTCTTTTAGCAGAGTGGAACTCAGCAACCCTTTCAGCGGGTGCTTCCCGCGCTGAGCAACGGCGGGTATGGATGCGGGGGCTCGCTTTTCAGTTGACTTCGAAGGGGTGCGCTACTACCTTTTTGTTCATCCGAGCTATCCCGCGCACATTTCATGATATTTTTCCGAACCCGGGGGGCCGGCTCCGAGACGCCAACCCGCTCAATGCTCATAAGGAGGGCCGCCATGTGCAGGATTTGCAATGACCTGACCCGCAGGACCTTTCTCAAGGGGATGGTGGCCGGCGGAACTGCCTTGGGGCTCGGGCTCCACGACGCCCGGTTGCTTGAGGCCGCGGTCACCAAGCTGAGATTCAGCACATGGCATCCGCCAATGAGTCGGGAGACCAAAACCGTCTGGACCCCCATGCTCGAAGGCATCAAGAAGAGAAGCGGCGGCGACATAGACTATGCCATGTACGCCGGCGGCGCGCTGGGCAAGGCCTCGGAGCACTACGACATCGTGGCCAATGGGCTCTCCGACATGGGCTACTTCACGGCGACCTTCACTCCGGGCCGTTTCCCGCTGACGGACGTACTGTCTCTGGCGGCGTGGGTGGACGGCAAAGACCTGGCGGTCGACATCGGCAATTCCGTCTACAACCGCATCCTCAAAGACGAGTTCAAGGACGTGAAGGTCCTGGAGCTCAACGGTTGCATCCAGTCCTACCTCTGGACCAAGAAGCCCGTGTCCAGGATGGAGGATCTCAGGGGAATGAAGGTGCGAACCCCCGGCGGGCATCAGACCAACTACGTGAAAGCGCTGGGTGCGGAACCGGTGTTCATGCCACCCGGCGACATCTACATGGCCATCGAGACCGGGACGATCGACGGCAT
>DATITS010000002.1:0-2521 GCA_035467535.1 Desulfobacterales bacterium | reverse complement strand
AATCTCCGATTTTCGCATGCTTCCAGAGCTTCTCGCGTCTTTCGGCCGCATTGGCTACGACGTCGTTGAAATGGTTCTGGCTGACCAAGACGGCTGGGACAGATACGAGGCGGCCAAATGGCTCACCATGCGCCGATGGCTTGAAGCCAATCCTGACGACGAGTTCGCGAAAGATGTTCGAGCCCAACTGACTTCGGAACCCGAGCGCTACGCCGCTTACACGCGTGAATACCTGGGCTGGGGTGTGTTCGCGCTGATGCCGCGGTGATGCGTTGGCGCATCCGGCGGATCGTCAACGGCTGTGCCGCGCAACAGCTGGTGGCTCGTCAAGATGTGATTGCGCCTGAATTCATTTCTTATGGTCTGGTTATCCGTGCAATCAACAGAAAGCCTGTCTCTGGCAGGCCTAACGATTCATTCAAGCCGACGCCGCTTCGCGGAGCGGCTTAATTCAGGCGTTGAGAATATCACCGCAAACTCGACTTTCAAGAACGATGTGTTTGTGACAGCGAAGGGAACCTATCTGCTTTCTGAAAACTTGAGGTAGACATGCTCTAACACAGGAAAGATGGGGTGGGCTTTGGGATGGGATGCGTGGGCGCCTCCTATCCGCTCGACCCGTCGGGTTCGTCCACCGCGCTTTGGGAATGGTCGCGGGCGATCAGCATGTAGATCGAGGGGATCACGAAGAGGGTGAAGAACGTCCCGACGGCCATGCCGCCGACGAGCACCAGACCGATCGAATTGCGCGCCTCGGCGCCCGCGCCGGTCACCAGGGTCAGCGGAAAGTGACCGGCGATGGTGGCCGCGCTCGTCATGAGGATCGGCCGCAGGCGGGTGATGGCGGCCTGCCGCACGGCCTGCCGCTTGGCGTGCCCCTGCAGTTGGAGCTTGTTGGCGAATTCCACGATTAGGATGCCGTTCTTCGACACCAGGCCGACCAGGGTCACCAACCCGATCTGTGAGTAAATGTTGAGAGTCGTCGTCCAGCCGTGAGTCCAGAATTTAACGTTCGGATCGGGAATCCTCAGGAAGGTGAAGAGGAGCGCACCGAACATGGCGAGCGGCACGGACCCGGCCAGAATAACGAAGGGATCGCGGAAGCTGTTGAACTGCGCGGCCAGGACCAGGAAGATCAGGATGACCGCCAGCCCGAAGGTGTACAAAAACCGGTTGCCCTCGGATCGCAGCTGGCGCGACTCGCCCGTGTAATCGATGGTATATCCCTTGGGCAGGATTTTAGCCGCCTCGTCCTCTAGAAACCGCAGCGCCTCATCCAACGGCCGGACCGACACCCCGCTGATCTTGACGGCGTTGAGCTGCTGGAACCGGTTGAGCGAGCGCGGCACCGTGGAGTTGCGAATGGTGGCGATGGTGCTGAGCGGCACCAGCTGTCCGCCCGGGCCGGTAACGTATACGTTTTTGAGCTGGTCCGGATTGAGCCGGTCCACGCGCTGGATCTGCGGGATGACCTTGTAGGATCGGCCGGCGATGTCGAAGCGGTTCACGAAATTGCCGCCCACCATGGCCGCCATGTCGGAGCCGACCTGCTGCAGGTCAAGCCCGAGTTCGGCCGTCTTGTCGCGGTCGATGACGATTTCCGACTGCGGTTGGTCGATTTTGACATCGATGATCGGCGGGAAAGCGAACATGCCGCTCTGCATCGCCTTGAGTTGGATCTGGCGGGCAAACTGCAACAGCTGTTCGGAGTCAACCGTCGAGGCCAGGATGAACTCCACCGGGAACTGGCCCCCGCCCGGCAGCGCCGGCCGCAGAACCGGCAGCGTCCGGATTCCGGGAATGGCGCCCACCTTCTGTTGGACCTCGGGCAGGATCTGAAAGATAGTGCGCTTGCGCTCGCCCCAGGGCTGGACGACCATCCCGGCAAATCCGGAGTTCGGCCGGGTGATCTGGAAGGTGAAGCGAGTTTCCGGCACGCTCAGATACGCCTGGTTCACGGCCGCCGTGAAGCGACTGGTCTGGTCTAACGTGGAGTCCGCCGAGGCGTCGATGATGCCGAAAATAACGCCCTCGTCCTCGGTCGGGGCGAGTTCCTTGGGCGACATCGTGTACATGGGGATCGTCAGCAGGCTCACTGCGATCCACACCGTGTAGACGGCCGGGCGCGAGTCGAGGGTGACGTCCAACAGCCGCCCGTAAAAGAGCCGGAAGCGTTTGAAATCCCGTGCAATTTTTCCCGCGAACCCGTGCTCCTCCATCCCCGGCTTGAGCAGGTGGCGGGACATCATCGGGGAGAGGGTCAGCGCAACGACACCGGAAATGACGACCGCGCCGGCCAGGGTAAAAGCGAACTCGCGGAACAGCGAACCGGTCAACCCCCCCTGCAGCCCGATGGGTGCGTAGACCGCCGCCAGGGTGATCGTCATGGCGATGATCGGCCCTATGAGCTCGCGCGCGCCCATGAGGGAGGCCTCCAGCGGCGAGAGCCCCTCGCTCAGGTGACGCTCCACGTTCTCCACCACCACGATGGCGTCGTCGACCACGAGACCCACGGACAGCA
>DATITS010000001.1:0-22253 GCA_035467535.1 Desulfobacterales bacterium | reverse complement strand
GGGTTTGCACTGGGCTCGGGCAACTCGGTCCCGAACTGGGCCAAATATGAAAACTACCTGGCGATGCGGGAAGCCTGCCTGAAGTACGGCGGCTACCCGATCAAGCTGTAATCTTGGGTAATCGCGAAGCGATAGCATCTTTTAGCTCCGCATGTCGCGGAGCTAAAAATTCATGCAGCAGAATGCGAAAGCATTCAGCTGCCGTCTGCGCCCGTCTGCGCCCGTCTGCGGCGATAAAATTGGTATTTAAACCCGACAAGGAGGACTTTCAGCAATGACGGACCATATGGAAGCGATTAAAAACGCAGTCATCGGCGGCAAGCACGCCGAGATCAAGGCGCTCGTCACCCAGGCGCTGGAGGCCGGGCTCGACCCGAACACGATCATCAACGACGCCCTGATTGCGGCGATGGACGTGGTCGGCACGGATTTCGGGTCAGGCAAGATCTTCGTGCCGGAGATGCTCGTCGCGGCGCTGACCATGAAGTCCGGGCTGGAGATCGTGAAGCCGCGCCTTGCCGCAGGTGAGAGCCGGTCCCGCGGCACCGTCATCATGGCGACCGTCAAGGGTGACCTGCACGACATCGGCAAGAACCTGGTTTCCATGATGCTCGAAGGGGCCGGGTTCAAGGTGCTGGACCTCGGTGTCGACCTGAGTGTGGAGAAGCTCATCGACCAGGTGAAGACCATCCAGCCCGACATCCTGGGCCTGTCCGCGCTGCTCACGACCACCATGCCGGAGATGCAGAAGGTCATCGCTGAACTCAAAGCCCGGGGCCTGCGCGACAAGGTCAAGGTGCTGGTGGGCGGGGCGCCGCTGGACCGCGCCTTCGCGGAGAAGATCGGTGCGGACGGCTACGGCGCCAACGCCGCCGAGGCGGTCGAACTCGCCCGGCGCTTTGCCGGCGCCAGGGCGTAGCTGATTTCTATCCATACAAACCGCGTGCTCCGTGCAGGGAGGACCGAGAAATGACCCAAAAAGAGCGCATCCTCATGACCATGCGGGGCGAGACGCCGGATGTGATGCCCTATACCCCGCGCTTCGACCTCTGGTACAACGCGAACGCCTACCGGGGCAGCCTGCCCAAGCGCCACCAGGGCCGCACCCAGGATGAAATCGCCCGGGCCGAGGGCTGGGCCCTGCACAAAGTCATCCCGGAGCTTCTGGAGGTGGTCGACCCCCAGGAAAACCTGACCCGGGGCATCGGTCTCTACAGCCTCAAGGAAAACGGTTACAGGATCAACTTCTCGCCCAATGTCAGGCTGGAGGTCCAGAAGAGCCGCCGGGGCGACGAGGAAGCCACCCGGGTGGAGTATCACACCCCCAAGGGGGTCGTCAGCACCAAGGAGGTGATCAACGAGGAGATGCGCAATGCGGGGGTCTCCATCACCTGGGTGCAGGAGCACGGCATCAAGCGGCCGGAGGATTACGCGACCTGGGCCTACATCTTCGAGAACATCACCGTGGTCCCGGACTACGATCGCTACCGGGCCTGGCAACAGCGCATCGGCGACGACGGGGTCGCCGTGATGATGGGCACCTTCTCCGCCTCGCCCGTCCACCACATCCAGCGCGATTTTTTAGACGCCACCGAGTTTTTCTTCCATTACAACGACCACGATAAGGAAATGCACCGGCTGGCCGAAGCCATCGGCCTGGTGTACGATCAAATCCTCAAGGTTGTGGGCGAATCGCCGGCCGAGGTGGTCCTGTGGGGGGCCAACTACGACGACATGATCACCTACCCGCCCTACTTCCAGAAGGAGCTGACCCCCTGGCTGCGCAAGGCCTCGGAGTACCTGGCTTCCAAGGGCAAGCTTTCCATCTGCCACTGCGACGGCGAGAACCAGGGCCTGATCGACCTCATCGCCGACTCCGGCATGCACGTGGCCGAGGCGGTCTGCTGCGCGCCCATGACCAAGCTGCCGATCGAGACCTACTACGAGCGCTGGTGCAAATCCGGCAAGCTGACCATAATGGGCGGACTGATCCAATCCCTGCTCTCCCCGGCGACCGCCAGCCTGGATGATCTCAATGCCTACCTCGACCACTTTTTCAAAGCCGTGGCTCCTGGAAACCGCATCATCCTGTCGGTCGCCGACACGACCCCGCCCAACGCCGACTTCGACCGCCTGGCCCTGATCGGGGAGCGCGTTGAAAAGGAGGGCCGGCTGCCGCTGCAGGCCGGAGCGGCGCGCCCCCTGACCGCGGCGCAGTTGCAGGCGGCCGCCGGCCGCGTGGCGCAGCAGGAGGCACCCGGCGATGTTTTCCAGATCGTGCATGCGGATGTACTCGCCGGCAACGACGCCGGCATCAAGGCCCACGTGCAGGAATTGCTGGATCAGGGGCTGACCGCCAAAGAGATCCTCAACCGGGGGATGCTCACCGCGATGGAGGTGATCAGCGAGCGCTTCCGGGACGGCTCCGTGTTCATTCCCGAAGTGCTGCTCTCCGCCCGCGCCATGAACCTGGCGCTCACCGTGCTCGAGCCCTTTCTCGCCAAGGACAAGCGCGAGGCGAGCGGCAAGATCCTCATCGCCACGGTGCGCGGCGATCTGCACGACATCGGCAAGAACATGGTCTCCACCATGCTGCGCGGGGTGGGATTCGAGGTGGTCGATCTCGGGATCAACATCGGCGTGGAGGATTTTGTCGCCAACGTCGAGAAGCACCGGCCCGACATCCTGGGGATGTCGGCGCTGCTCACCACGACCATGCCGGAGATGAAGAAGGTCATCGACCTGCTCGTCACCCGCGGGCTGAGGAACGCGGTGAAGGTGATCGTGGGCGGAGCACCGGTCAACGAGAAATTTGCGCGCGACATCGGCGCGGACGGTTACGGCGCGGATGCCGGATCGAGCGTCGATCTGGCCCGGAAGCTGCTGCAGAAAAAGACATGACGAACACATCGTAAATGTTCAGGTAGATAGACCGAAGGCTGAAGACTGAAGGCTTTCAAGGAAAAGGGCACTACGAAATACGCGAACGGCGCGAAAAGATGAAGCCACGCCACTGGGTGGAACAAAATCCCCCCGGCCCCCTTTTCCAAAGGGGGAGAGACGCCGAGATTCCCTTCCTCCCTCTTTAGCAAAGGGGGTTGGGGGGATTTGAGAGGCAGCTTCGTCGTCAAAAGCGATTTCAAATAGCTAAGTAGTAACAAAACATCAATGGAGACGGATTATGCTGATCGTGGGTGAACTGATCAACGCCAGCCGCAAGTCAGTGAAGGAGATCATCGAGAACCAGGATGCTGCAGGGGTCGCGAAACTGGCCCGGGAGCAGCGGGAGCACGGGGCGGATTACATCGACGTCAACGCCGGCGTGTTCGTGGGCCGGGAGCCCGAACTGCTGAAGTGGCTGGTGACCGCCGTCCAGGGTGTTGCGGAGGTCCCCTGCTGCATCGACAGCCCGGACCCGCAGGCGATCGCCGCCGCCCTCGCCGTGCACAAGGGTACGGCCATGATAAACTCCATATCGCTCGAAAAGGAGCGCTATGACGCGCTGCTGCCCCTGGTGGCGGAGTCGAAGAGCAAAGTGGTCGCCCTGTGCATGAGCGACGACGGCATGCCCGAAACCGCCGACCAGCGCATGGCCATCGCGGACAAGCTGATCAACGGCCTGGTCCGGAGCCACGTGCCCCTGGAGAACATCTACGTGGACCCGCTGGTTCAGCCGGTCGCAACCAGCAACGCCTTCGGTGCGGAGTTTTTGCTGGCCATCGAGCGCATCACCCAGACCTTCAAGGGCGTTCACACCATGTGCGGCTTGTCGAACATCTCCTTCGGGCTGCCCGAACGCAAGTTCATCAACCAGGCCTTCATGGTGATGGCCATTGCCCGGGGCCTGGACGGCGCCATCGTCAACCCGCTGGATGCGCGCATGATGGGCTGCATCACCACCGCCGAAACGCTGATGGGCCGCGATGCTTACTGCATGAACTACTTGAAGGCATTCAGGGCCGGGAAATTGGCGGCTTCCTGAAAACCGGCGTCTCGGGCCGTGAACCCGCGTTGCGCGGCCTTTTGCAAATGCTTGCACCTACGAACGATAGACGGGAATGACATAAGGGCCCTCCGGGACCACGGCGACGTGGTTGTCCTGGTGGGCCTTGGTGCTTTCCAGAACGGCCGCCGCGACCGAAGCGACCGGGGTCACGTAAATATCGGCGAGGTCCGTGGGCTTCAGGCGGGTGGTGAAGAGCTTGACGTCGGCCGCGCGCAGGGCCTTGACCAGCATCTGGGTCTGCCACTCGTCGATCCGCGCCAGGTTGCGGGCCAGGATCTCGGCCATGAACGCTTCCGGCCCAATCCGGCAGAGCCGGCGCTGGGCCTCCACGAACTCCGGGCTGCCCATGCCCTCGGAGCATTCGCTCGCGATCACGATAGTGCCTCCGGGCTCTAAGATGTCCAAGACCCCGACCATGCCCTTGATCGTCTGGTAGTAGGTTTTGTCCAGGGGGTAGCCGGCGCTCGTGGTGACGACCGTCTTGAAACGCCGCGGCACGGGCACCTCCGCGTATTTGCGCATGAACGCCACGGCCGCCAGGTGGCTCGCCTCGACCTCCCCGAAGTTCACGAACCCGATGCGCCGCTCCTCGTCGATGACGACATTCAGGGCGTAGATCTCCCCCACCGCCCGTACGATGTGCAGCTGCTCGCGGTGCAACGGGTTGCCGTCGATGACGCAGTTGGCGGCGTTGGGGTGGTCCATGATGCCGCCCGCGTGCAGCCGGAAGATCGTGTCGCAGTGCGCCACCCCGGGGACGACGAGCTTGCGTCCGCCGGAGTAGCCCGCCATGAAGTGCGGCTCGACCAGGCCCACCGTTATTCGCAGGTCGGCCTCGAGGAAGCGCCGGTCGATCAGCATCGGGATCCCGGAGGGGGTCCGCCCGAGGTCCACGTGGGCCTGCCGGTCCCGGCCGAAATGGTTTTCGATGCGCACGGACCTGAACACCGCGTTCGAGCCGATGACCTCGCGCAGCTCCTCGCCCTCGTTGGGACGGTGCAGGCCGGTGGCGACAAGGATCAGGATGTTCTCCTTAGCGATCCCGCCGGCCACGAGCTCCGCAACGAGCGGCGGCAGCAGCTGGCCGTGGGGAACGGGGCGGGTGATGTCGCAGATCAGGATGCAGGCCGTCTTGGGCGTGCGGGCGAGCTCCCGCAGCGGGGCTGCCGCCGTGGGGGCGTGAAAGGACTTTTTGAGGTCGCCGCCCGGGTCCGTCGCCGCCGCCATGGCGCGTTTGCGGATGGGGGTGACCTGCAGATGATCCGGGAATTCAACGGCCAGCTTGCCGCGGCCGTACAAGAGGTCGATCTTCATCATTGCACCTAAGTTAAGACAGTTTTCATCTAACATTCTAACGGCTTCGGTGCAAGCACGCAACCTCTTGCCGAAACTTTGGCGATATGCGAAATTAAGGCTTTGCGCGGGGGAGTGAAAAAAGCTGACACTCCCGCGTGAAGGCTATTGTGGATAGACTCGCAAGAAGTCATCATCGTTGACAGGCGCGGCTGAACGCAAGCGCGTGGAGGCACATGCAACTCCGGGGAAAACGCACAGTGATCTGGGCGGCGGCGGTCCTTTTGGCTGCGGTGGCGGCTGCGGGCTGGCCGCTCACCAAGGCCGCACCCATCATGACTGGTTTTGCCGCAAAAACGATCTGCTCGAATGTTTTCATTTCCGGCCGAGAGGCCGGCGACGTTTTCCGCGAAGACGTTGCACCCGTGATCTTTCTGGCAGACTCCGTTTCCTACAGGGTCGATCGTGAGGCCAAGGCGGTCATGGCGGATATCGTCGGTTTTGCCGAGGCCCGGGCGGTTTTCCGGGAAGGCTGCGGCTGCACGCTGGTAGTGGGCGTGCCGGAGGCTGAGCTCAAAAAGCAACTCATTGCCGCCGGCGACATCCGGGAGAGCGCGATCGACGATCTGCCCTGGCTCGCCGCAGGCCGGGAGATCGGGGAGCCGCTGCCGCCGGGGGTCGACGCGGTCAGGCTCACGCAGGCGCTGGATGCGGCCTTCACCGAAGATTCACCGGAGATGCCCAAGCGCACCCGGGCCGTGCTGGTGGTTCACGATGGCCGGCTCATCGCCGAGCGTTATGCCCCCGGCTTTACGTCCGGCATGCCGCTGCTCGGCTGGTCGCTGAGCAAGAGCGTCACCAACGCCCTCGTGGGGATCCTCGTGCAAAAGGGCAGGCTCGCGCTCGACCAACCGGCGCCGGTCCCCGAATGGCAGGGGCAGGGCGACCCCCGGCGCGCCATTACCCTGGATCAGCTCATGCGGATGACGAGCGGGCTTGAGTTTTCCGAGGTCTACACCCCCTTCGGCGACACCGCCGCCATGCTCTACGAAAGCAGGGACTTTGGCGCCTGCGCCGCCGCCAAGCCCCTGGCCGCCGCACCCGGCTCCCGGTGGAGCTATTCCAGCGGCACGGCCAACATCATCAGCCGCATCGTGCGACAGGCAGTGGAGGCGGAGACACCCAACTCCTACCATTTTTTGCGGCGGGAATTGTTCGACGCGATCGGCATGACCAGCGCGGTGATGGAGGCCGACCCGTCCGGGACGTTTGTGGGTTCCTCCTACGCCTTTGCCACCGCCCGGGACTGGGCCCGTTTCGGGCTGCTCTTCCTGCAGGACGGGGTCTGGAACGGCCAACGGGTTCTCCCCGAAGGCTGGGTGGCCTATACGACGACCCCGGCCGCGAAAGCCCCCAAAGGCGAGTACGGGGCGCTGTTCTGGCTCAACGCCGGCGCCGCCTCCGATCCGGCCACCCGGCGCTGGCCTTCGGTTCCCGCGGATGCGTATTCCGCCGAAGGCTTCCAGAAGCAGCAAATCATCATCCTCCCGTCGCGCAAGCTGGTGTTGGTGCGATTCGGGGCGACCCCCTCGCCCGGGGCGTGGAACACCGAGGCGTTTATCGCCGACGTGCTGGCTGCACTCCCTCCCTGAGGCTGAAAGGAGAAGACCGCATGACGATCCGCTGGAAGCTGTTCCTGATCCTGCTTGTTTTCAGCCTCGTTCCGCTCGGGGTGCTGACGCTCATCAGCCAGCGCGGGACGAGCCGGATGGGGAAAGCCATTTCGGAGGATGTCGGGCAGAACCTCACCCGCATCGCCGACGGCATGCTCAAACTCACGGCCGAAAAGTCAGGCGAAATTCTCTCTAATAACGCCAAGGCCGTTGCCTTTGCACTGATGTGGCTGGCGCGCGAGGCCGAATCCGCCCTCGCCGCCGGTCCCCCGGCGGCTTCGAAGGTCTATTTCTCCCATGATTTCGATGAGGCGCAGACCGCGCCCCCGGATTTCGGACCCCACCCGGACTACCGGTGGCGTTCGGCCGATGGCCGCCTGGTCCCCCAAGACGTGAGTTTTTCCCACCCGGTTTTTCTGCTGGCCCCGGGGGTCTCTCCAACCCGGGTTGAAGGGGATGCCGCCCGGCTGTCCGGCGTGACCGGCACGTTCCAGGAGATCGCCCGGCGCCTCGGCAAAACCCAGAACTGGGCTTACATCAGCCTGGAAGAGGGTCTGCACGTCTCTTTTCCGGGCCACGGCGGCTATCCGGAAGGCTATGACCCGCGCATGCGCGCCTGGTATCAAGCGGCAGCCGAAGACGTCACCTGGACGCTTCCCATGGTGGACGCCACCTCCGGCCAGGTGGTCATGACGGCCTCAAAACAGTTCCGCCGGCCCGATGGGAGTGTGGCCGGGGTTGCGGCCATTGATGTTCTCATCACGGAATTGCTACAGATCGAGGAGCTTGCAGGGATCTGGACGACCGCGATGCGCTCGTTTCTGGTCAGGCCCGCGGTTAATCCCCAAACGCAACATTCCGATCTGCTGATCGTGGTTCAAAAAGGCCACCAGAACGCAGCCGACTCCTGGGAAAAACCGATCCGGACCGAATGGCTCACATCCGAGGATTCAGGCGCTCTGGCGCAACTGCTCCAGGAGATCGAAAGCGGCCGGTCCGGGTATGTGGAGATGCCTTACAGGGGGGCGGACTCCATCTGGGCCTATGCGCCGATCGGCTCCAAAGCCCATTTCGTTATCATTGTGCCCAAGATGGTGATCGACCGCATGGCCGAGCACTCCGCCGGGATCGTGAAGAGATACACCCGTGAAGAATATTGGGTCACGGCCGTTGCGGCGGCCTTCGCCTTGGCGATTGCAACGCTTGCCGCCTTCGTCGGCTCCCGGGGCATCACCCGTCCCATTCGTGCCCTGGCATCCACCGCGCAGCGACTGAGCGCCGGGGATTTTTCGGCGCGGATCGATCTGAGGACCGGCGACGAGCGGGATCAGGTGATCGACGCCTTCAACGAGATGGTGCCAAAACTGGACGACCACATGCGGCTGCAGGAGTCCCTGCGGCTGGCAACCGAGGTGCAGCAGAATCTGCTGCCGGAGCAGGATCCGTCCGTGCCCGGATTCGACATTTCCGGGATCAGTCTCTACTGCGATGAAACCGGAGGGGATTACTACGACTTCCTTAAGATCTGTGAAGATGCGCCCGGCCGGGCCGGCATCGTCGTCGGCGATGTGTCCGGCCACGGCATCCAGTCCGCGCTGCTGATGGCCTCGGCCCGGGCCTCCCTGCGCCTGCGCGTATCGCTTCCCGGCAGCCTCGCCGAAATCGTTGCGGACGTGAACCGCCAGTTCTGCCTGGATGTGAGGGAATCCGGCGCGTTCATGACACTGTTCTACCTGGCCGTCGATTCTTCGCTGCGATCCTTGCGCTGGGTGCGCGCGGGCCACGACCCGGCTATTTTTTTCGACCCGGGTGCGGGGACCTTCGAAGAGCTGGCCGGCACGGGGGCCCCTCTGGGGTTTGACGAAGATGTGGCCTTTGAGGAGCAAGAAAAAGCGGGTGTGCAAAGGGGGCAGATCGTTTTTATCGGCACGGACGGCATCTGGGAAACGATCGACGCGCAGGGCCGGATGTTCGGCAAACAGCGGCTTCACGACATCCTGCGGCGCCACCACGGCCTGAGCGCCCGGCAGATTGTGCAAACCGTCGTCGGCGAATTGAAGGAGTATCGGCAGGAGCTCACGCCCGCGGACGACATCACCATGGTAGTCGTGAAAATCGCTTGAGCCGTCTAACAGGGTATTGAAAACCAAGCATCAGGCCGTCAGCCGAACCGATGGCTTTGTAAAGAGGCCAAGTTCAAGGCGCGCGAAGAGCGTGGCGTGAGGTGTACTTCCTGTACGCCGCAGCGACAACGCGCTGAAGCGCAACGCTGAAATTGGACTATTTACGAAGCCATCAAAACGCCTCGATGATATCCCCTCTCTCGACGAAGTGCTCGATGCTGCCGCAGGCGCTCCGGTAATCGGCCACGGCCGCTTCCAGCCAGATCGCCACAGGGTCTTCCGCACCGAGCAGGGAATGTGATTTTTCCAGCAGCCTGCGCCCCTCCTCCAGGTGCCGCCGGATTTCCTCCAGCAGCTTCTTGCGCTTGCGATGTTTTTCGCGCTCCCGCGTGATGACCGGCAGCAAGCGCTGGATCGAGTACTCCACGAGCGCATCCCGCGGGGCATTGAACTGATGCGAAATCTCCTCCAGGCAGTTCAGGGTGCGGCGGCTGATGACGAACGTCTTCTGCACGCGCGCGAGGTTCCTGAACTCCTCGGACTCGATCTCCCTTGCGATCGCGTTGAGCGACTGCACATCCTCGATCAGGTGGTCAAACAGGCTCTTCTGCTTGATCCCCAGATGAACGGCCACGATGCTGAGCGCATCGATGGCGCGGTTGGACAGCTTGAACGTCGCCCGAACCGATTGCCGGCCCCTCAGATCCTGCGAATCCGGAAGGGGCAGCTCGATATCGACCAGGAACGAATGCGGTTTCTTGTTATCCATTACATTCCACCTCTCTTTCGATCCGCCTCGTTTATATTATTAGATTATATTTAAGATAAAAAGTAATGTTACTATGTTGACATAAAGAATAATGGATTTATTATATCGTCAACAAAGGCTAATTAATAATAGCCAGATCTCAGCAAAAGACAACCACTAAATTCAAGGAGGGATTAACGATGATGGAACTGGTCAGATGGAATCCGTTGAAAGAGATGTCGTTGCTTCGCAACCACTTCAGCAATTTTTTCGGCGACCCCTTCTTCCCGGCCGAACTGGCGGAGGATGCGGGCAGCCGGAATGTGTGGCAGCCGGCCGTCGACATCTTTGAAAAGGATGGCAAGGTGGTCATCAAGGCCGAGCTTCCGGGCATGGACAAGCAGGACATCAGTCTGGATATCCAGAACGACGTCCTCACCCTGAGGGGCGAGCGCAAGTATGAAAACGAGGTGAAGGAAGAGAACTTCTACCGCAAAGAGATGTCCCAGGGGACCTTTGTGCGGTCCTTCACCCTGCCTGCCGGCGTCGATGCCGACCGGATCACGGCCGGGTTCAAGGACGGTATCCTGACGGTCGAGGTCCCCTCACCCGAGAGCCGGAAGCCGAAACAGATAACGGTCCACTAACAGAAATGAGCCCCCGTTCGAACCGGGGGCTCATTTTCATTTGAACCGGCCGATCACCTCGTTGTACTGCGCCGCATTGATGTGGCTGGTTTTCCGGAGCGTGGACAGGATCCAGCCGGCCCGCCAGTTCAACCAGCGGCTGTTGCGGGTGGGCGATTCGTTGAGGGGCTTGGGAATTACCGCAGTCAGACGGACCACCTCCTCCAGGCCGAGTTGACCGACGCTCTTGCCGAAATAGTGCCGTGCTGCCGCCTCCACGCCGAATACGCCCGGACCGAACTCGATCACGTTCAGATACAGGTGAAAAATGCGGTTCTTGGACAGCTCGGCCTCCAGGCGCCGGGCGATGAAGTACTCTTCCAGCTTGCGCCGGAGGCTCTTGTCGGTAGACAGGAACAGGTTCTTGGCCAGCTGCTGGGTGATGGTGCTGGCGCCGCGCGCGAACTGCCACTTTTCGAGGTTCTTCTGCACGGCCGCCCGCAGTTCGTCGTAGTCGATGCCCTCGTGTTCGTAAAAACTCGCGTCCTCCGCGACGCGCACCGCCTCTCTTAAGATCGTGGGGATGCTGTCAAAGGCGACCCAGGCCTGCCGGACCTTTAACTCCTTTCCGGAGCTGCGGCTTTCGCGCAGGCGCTGGTCGATCAAGGCCGTAGTTTTCGGGTTTTGAGATTTGAGATAGCCGACATTCGGCAGGCTGAGATAGACCCAGAGCACGCCCCCGGCGAGGGTGCAGATGGCTCCTAGGATGATGATTAGAATTATTTTTTTCAACAGCTTAGCCCCTGGGTTCGAACTCGGCCCATCTGACGGTGTTGGCCACCGGTTTCCACCGATGGCCAAGGCAAGGGTATCGTTGCTCATCACCGAGTGCAACAATAAAAAAAGGCGGCGCCGGAGTCAACCGGCGGTGCGGTTTCCGGATCCGGCTATCGAAAATCTTCGCGGACTCTCAATTTACAAACAAAAATTCTGAATTATATTCTCCAATTAAAGATTCGAAAAAGAAATCCCGCCCGGCTTCCGGATCGGGCATTGCGATTAGGACCGAGCTGACCGCATGAAACGACTGATCAAATTCATGGGACGCCTGCTGGCCGGCTGCTGGAAAGCGCTGACCTTCTTGAGAAGCGCTGTGCTGAACTTCGCGTTTGTGGCGCTGGCTGTCTTCGTGCTCATGCTGGTATTCAGCGGCCGGGGCGCGAAGCTGTCTGAAAGCGCCGCGCTGGTGCTCTCTTTGTCCGGCACCATCGTGGAGCAGCGCAGCGAAAGCCTGCTTGCGAGCCCGCTGCTCGACGAGGATGCCGCAGCCGAAACCCTGCTGCAGGACGTCATCGATGCGGTGGATCACGCCGCGGGCGACCCGCGCATCCAGGCGATCTATCTCGATCTGAGCAAGCTGAAGAACGCCGGCTTGAGCAAGCTTCAGGACATCGGGGCGGCACTCAAGCGCTTCCGCAAATCGGGAAAGACCATCGTTGCGGCAGCCGATTTTTATGTACAGAAACATTACTATCTGGCGGCGCATGCCGACCGCGTGTATGTGCACCCCATGGGCGGGGTCCTGCTGACGGGCTTCGGCATCTACCAGAACTATTACAAGTCCGCGTTAGATAAACTGCTGGTCCGGTTTCACGTTTTCAAAGTGGGCAGCTACAAGTCCGCTCTCGACCCGGTGCTGCGCAACGACATGTCGGAGTTCGACAAGGAGGCTAACGCGGCCCTTCTGAGCGTGTTGTGGGACAGCTACAAGGCGGAGGTGGCCGGCCTGCGGGGCATTGCGCCCCAGTCCATCGACGACTACGTCAACCATTTTCCGGAGCAGTTGGCCGTATCCGGCGGGGATGCGGCCGCGCTGGCCTTGAGCCGCCGGCTGGTGGACGGGCTCAGGACCCAGGACGAGGTCCGGGAGGAACTGGTCCAACTGGTGGGCGAGGAGCCGAAGAGACGTGGCTACAACAAGGTGCGGTTGGAAGACTACCTGAAATCCATCCCACCCCGTACGGCCGGCCCGGGGCAGCGGATCGGGCTGATCGTGGCGAGCGGCGTCATCCTGGAGGGAACCCAGCCGTCCGGGCGGATCGGCGGGGACTCGCTTTCAGCCCTGATCCGGCAGGCGCGGCGGGATGACCGGGTGCGGGCTGTGGTGCTGAGAATTGACAGCCCCGGCGGCAGTGCTTTCGCCTCCGATCAGATCCGGCGGGAGCTGGAAATCACCCGGCGTGCCGGCAAACCCGTGGTGGTCTCGATGGGCTCGACGGCCGCCTCCGGCGGCTACTGGATTGCGACGGCTGCCGACGAGATTTGGTCCGCTCCAACGACCATCACCGGCTCGATCGGTATTTTCGGGGCGTTCCCGACCTTCGAAAAAAGCCTTGGAGCCCTCGGGGTCAACAACGACGGGGTCGGGACCACCCGGATGTCCGACGCCTTCAACCCCAACCGGCCCATGAATCCCATGCTGGCGGAGGCCATGGACCAGATCATCGAGCAGGGCTACCGCACCTTCATCGAACGGGTGGCGGAGGGACGCCACATGACGCCGGCGGCCGTCCGGAAAATTGCCGATGGCCGGGTCTGGGCGGGCATGACCGCGCAGGAGATCGGCCTGGTGGACAAGATTGGGGACACGCGGGCGGCGATCGAATCCGCAGCCCAGAAGGCGGGTCTTGACCAATACACGATCGAAATGATCGAGCAGCCGCTCACGCGGCGCGAACGCCTGCTGAAACACATCAACGAACTAGTGGTCGCCGTGTGCCGCCAGGGGCTTAACGTCCTGTCGCCGTCGGCGGCCGAATGGCTGAGGATACTGGCCGATCAGAGCATCGACACGGTCCTGATGCTGAAAGACCCCAAGGGCGTTTATGCCTACTGCCTTGCGTGTGGAAGCCCATGAAGGGCCCATCACTATAAGTAACGTTTTTAGATGGTTTTTGTCTATACCGGTTGAAGCAGCCTCAACCGCAACCGTGACGGAGGAGGACTGATAATGAAGGATAAAAAGACGATCAAGCGTGAAATTATCGACAAGTTCCGTTCCATTAACGCGGAAAACCAGGAAACGCTGCCGCTGCACTGGTTGGAACTGGTCTATCTGAAAAAATTGAGCACCGATGAAAAGAAGCTCGCCAAGCGGGCTATTCAAGAGCTGATCTCGACGGGAATTGTGAATAACGTTGAGGGTCCGGGCCTGAACTTGAGACTCACCGAAAAAGGACAGAACCTGATCTACTCGAGCGAAAACCAGAAATCGGTGCGCGAACAGGGCCAGGGAGGCCTCGGCTTCCAATTCACCGAATCGGAAGCCTGACGTGAACCGATCCGGGTATGCGCCCGATCCCACAAAAAAAGGCGGTTCGCGACCCACGTCGCCAACCGCCTTTTGATCTTCAGAAGCCGCTTCAGTCTATCTGCTGAAAAGATCGTTCAGCAGGGACTCCTTGATCATCTTGCCGGCGATCTGATCCGCCTTGATTTCGTAGGTGCCGTTTTCGATCTGGTTTCTGATCTCGGCGACCATGTCCGCCCTTACGTCCGGAATGGCCTGGATCTGTTTCTGAGCCTCCTGGATACGCCTGGCCGCATCCGAGATCACCACGGTATCCGTTTTCAACCCCTGCGGCTGGTCGTCTTTTTCACCCGCGGGTTCGGTTTTCGGCGGCGCCTGAACCTGTTTCACATAGGCATCGATCGAAATCGCCTGGCTCTTATTCGTGATTTCCATTGGCTGTCTCCTCATAGACCCACCGTGGACGAAACGCCCGGTGGATGTTGTCATCCTAACAAAGTCCCCTAAGCGAGTCAAACTTCACAACTGTTTGATAGTATTATCGGCGACCTTCCCAGGAACTTTAGTTTTTTATTCACAATTTGTTGCATTTTCCAAAAGCCGGGTTGCCAACCGGCCGGTTTTTAGGTAACAGGGTGTTTAAAAACAAGCATGCAGCCATGCCACCCGAAACGCACGACCCATCCTATCGCAAGGCCTTGAGCAGTGCCCTGCGGCTCCTCGGCCGCCGGGACCACTCCGTCGCGGAACTCCGGCAAAAGCTCTCCCGGCGCGATGTCGCGGAGGACGTGATCCAGGCCGTGCTGGCGGAATGCCTGCGCCTGAACTACCTCGACGATGCGCGCACAGCCGGGGCGCTCATCGAGCGGTTCAAGCGCAAAGGCTGCGGGGTTTACCGCATCCGCTACGAGCTGGCGCAAAGGGGGCTTACCGGGGAGCGGTTCCGGGACCTTCTCGAAAAAAGCCTCGCGCCGTCCGAGGAGCGCGATCTGGCGCGGCGGACGCTACAACAGAAACTGAAAACGCTCGGCCGCGAGCCGGAGCACCGCAAACGAATGCTCCGGCTGCAGCGGTTCCTGCGCGGCCGCGGGTTTTCAGATGCCGTCATCGCGGATGTGTTTGAAGATCTGGGATGGTGACGCTATTAACGGCGGGGGGGGGCAATGCTGCGGCCGGTTCCGGACGCCGCCAGCCATCAACTGATGATCTCGTAAACCGTTTCCTTCTCCTCCGCGAAGGCACGCAGGGCTTCGCGGTGCGGGCGGCTGATGCCTTTGAAGACCACTCCCGCCGCCTGGCCGTTGCTCCACACCACATGCGCGTCGACCCGCACCGGGCTGCGGGAGTTGGGCAGGCGGAACGACAAGGTGACCGGCTCGCCCTCGGCGAGCTGTTGGAGGCTTTCGATGAAGGCGCCCTGCGGGCTGATGTCGAGGAGGTAACTGCGGGAGGAGCGGCCGTTGGCTTCGACCTCCGCCATGACGAGGCAGTCCTTGCGCGGGTGGCGGCGTCTTTCGGCCGATGACGGCCCACCATTTTTCGCCGACTGCTCCAGTTGCTCCATCAGCAGCAGCCGCTGCGTCAGGGGCATGTCGACGATCAGCTTGAACAAGGCGTTCGGAAGCTTTTCGTTGTGGAGCTGTCTGAAGACCTGCCACTGCCGCTCTTCGGGCAGTGCGGCGATCAAGGTAAACATCCGCACCAGCGCACTATAGGAGTGCACCCGCACGTCTTCGGGGTCTTGCGGGCTCACGCGCTTTTGGCTGAGAAAGCTTGCAAACATATCCGGCCCACCTTTTTCCCCCCCTTCGCCAATCAATAGTTGAAAACGACCTTGAACTCGACCCCCACGCCCAGCGTGTCCGCGCGGATGATGTCGCCTGTTGCCCGGATCAAGGTCTGCGAGCCGGGAAAGGTGATGGTCATGGCGATCTCTTCGCCCACAGAGAGGTTTCGGCTGGTCGCAAGAAACACCCCCTTGGAGCTCAGATTCTGAACCCGGTCCCGGAAAGAACCGCCCAGCGTGAGGCAGTTGGCTATCGGCGGCTGATGCTGCTCGAAGAACCGGCGGGAGTCTTTGCGCCGGCAAGCGTCTTCAGCGTGAATCTGGCTTTCATCGGTCATCATCTCGTTGCCTCAACTGTAGGAATCTGAACTAGTGTCACTGCAAGAAGCGTGCACGGCGGCAGGAAAATTACGCTGCTAAAAAAAGTGTTTTTTATCAATTAGTTATTCGGTATTTTTGGAAGGCAAATCAAAAGGCGTCAAAAATTAGGTAAAAATATGCCATTCTCTGTTACACCATTTTCTCCATGTTAAAGCGTTTCCGATGAAAACGTGTTGCACTGGCCGACGTTGCCGGTTTCAAAGCCGCGCTTGAACCAGCGCACACGCTGCGCGGAGCTTCCGTGGGTAAACGAATCCGGGGTCACATACCCCCGGGATTGGCGCTGCAGGCGGTCATCGCCGATGCTGCTGGCAGCGTTGAGGGCCTCTTCGATGTCGCCTTCCTCGAGGATCTGGCGCGCTTTGTTGGCATGATGGGTCCAGACACCGGCCAGACAGTCCGCCTGGAGTTCCATCATAACGGAGAGTCTATTGGCCTCCACTTCACCGGCACGGCTGCGCAGGGAGTGAACTTTTTCGGCGATCCCGAGCAGGTTTTGAACATGATGGCCCACCTCGTGGGCAATGACGTAAGCCTGGGCGAAATCCCCCGGGGCCCCGAACTTCTGCTTCAGGTCGCGATAGAAGCTCAGATCGATGTACAGTTTCCGGTCTGCCGGGCAATAAAAGGGCCCCACGGCTGCCGAGGCAAGCCCGCAGGCGGATTGCACGGCTCCCGAAAAAAGCACCAGATGGGGTTCCTCGTAATTTTTGCCCATGTCCCGGAAAAGCGCATGCCAGGTATCCTCGGTGTCGGCGAGGACCACGGCGACAAATTGCGATAGCCGATTTTCCTCGGGTGAACCGGAATAAGGCGCAGACTGGGAAGACGGCTCAGGTATCTGCAACGGATTCTGATTCAGAATGATGGAAGGGTCGACCCCGAAATAAAGCGCCACCAGCACCAGGATGATCGTGCCGATCCCGCCGCCCGCGACGCCGCGCGAAACCCGCCTGCCACGCCTGTCTTCCACATTCTCGCTTCGCCGGCCTTGTTCCCAGCGCATGACGTGTCTCCCTCCCCCCCTCGTTATGCCGTGACCATTGGCGGGATCATCGCCGATCCGCCCAATGAGTGGAGGCTAGTATAATCCACAGCCACACCCCCGTCAACGCCGCTAAACACCACTCCACTCGGCCTGCGGCCGGCAATCGGCCCGACCATGAAACCGGCCTGAAAGGGCCTAGTAACCATGGAAGGGTTGACATACCCCTTGAGATGAATTACATATTTTTCAGCATTCGGTTTCCCACGTGCGGTATCCTACCGACTCCGGGCCTCAGGCTAACTCGCCAATAAACCGTTGGATTTCGACAAGACAGCTGATAGTGCACGCTTTTTGCTGTATGGGGTCATAGTAGTATTAGGGGGTAGTGAGCGCCGCCGGCTTCAGGGGCGCCTAACAGGGGGTTGAAAAACTGCGTTTAAGACCGTGATCCAGCGTTGTGCGGCTATTGTAAAGGCACACATGGAATCGGCTGGAAGCTGAAGGCTCGAAGCTTGAAGCCTGTCTGACGGGGTCTGAATTTGTTTTGTGCCTCGAGCCTCTTGCCTCAAGCTAATATCCGCCTTGACTGACGGCCTGATGCTTGTTTTTCAACACCCTGCTGAAGATAAAGGAGGGGGCTGCCATGTTCTTTGAGGCTGAAGAACGTCCATGGACGCATCATCTTAAAAAACCGATGGGGGGGCTTTTTGCCGTCTGCTTGGGACTGCTGGTATGCCTCGCCGATGTCAGGCTTCCGGCCGAGACCGACCGTGGGGCAAGCGCAAGCCGGCCGGCGTTCTCGGTGAGAAACATTGCCGCATTTCACGACCATGTTTGGGCGATGTCCGGGGAACCTGACATCGAGGACCTGTCGGAGGCCGTGTTCATCCCGGAGCGTGAACCGGCGGTCAATCAGTACGATTTGCTCATCCATGAAGCGGCCGGCCGCCATGACGTGGATTCGGATCTGATCCGGGCCATCATCATGGTCGAGTCCCAATTCAATCCGAGCGCGAAATCCAAGCGCGGCGCCAAGGGGCTGATGCAGCTCATGCCGGTCACCGCCGAAGGGCTCGACGTGGTGGACCTGCTCAACCCGCACGAGAACGTGCAAGCCGGCACCCGCTATGTCAAGATCCTTCTGGACCGCTTCGACGGGGACGTGAAACTGGCTCTCGCCGCCTACAATGCCGGCCCGCAATCCGTCATTCGCTATGACGGCGTGCCGCCCTATAAAGAGACCCGGCTGTTTATCGCGAAGGTCTTCGACTACTACGCCGCCTTCAAAGAAGACGCATTGCAATTTTAGCACGGATTCGGCCGATTGAGTCGTGGAAGTGGACTTGCGCGTTCGTCCGGCGCTTTGCCCGTCCAAGCGCCAGCCGAACGCGGTTTCTTGACTTCATCGGGCATCGATCCGGCTGTTGCGGACGAGCGTCCGCCCCGCGATTTCTATCGGGAGCGGGTCGGCTGCGAGGAAGTCCGCCCCGCCGCCGCGCTGGGCGTGAATGTGCAGGTGCGGCTCCGTCGAATAGCCCGAGTTTCCCACCCGGCCTATCTGCTGCCCCTTCAGGGCAAGATCCCCAGGGGCCACCCCAACGCTTGACTGCATCAGGTGCGCCAGCAACACCCCCGAATCTCCGCATTTCAGGTAAACAAAGTTCCCGGCCGGGTGGTCCCGGTCGTGCTCCGGCGGGAGCTGGTCCGGCCGGCGACTCTCCGTGAAGAGAACCTGCCCGTCACAGGGAGCATACAGAGGCTCCCCGAAGATCTCGTATTCAGTCAGCTCCCGCGGCCAGGCCCCTTGCGCGCGGAACCCGTAACGGTTCAGCTTGACAATGTCGAGGGCATAACTCTGCCCGCGATAGGATCTCAGCGGCTCGCGTTCCAGCGTTTTCATGTGGGGGTTGATCAGGATCGAGTAGCCGCCGTTGACGACATAGAACTCCCCGTTTTTCAACGGGGACGCGAGGCGGACTGCCGGGCCGCCGGGCGGGAGATACCCTCTGAGCGCCCAGGCCAGCGCAGCGAGACAGAAGACTGCCGCCGCCAGGTTGCAGCCGGCCCTGAAACCGGCCCGAGTCCGGACCGCACAAGGCGGGCAGGGTCGTCCGGAACGCCGCCAGGAGGCCGCGGTCGCCGCTGAAGCCAGGAGTGCTAACCCGTAGGGTAGATACCACGGCAGCAGCAGCCAGATGCCCACCACGGCGATCAAGGCCAGATAGGCCGCCACCGCAACTGCATTCAGAAACCACTCCACGCGGCTGCTGCGTGCGACCCGCCACAGCCGTATCACCAGGGCCAAGGGCAAGAGGATCTGGCCGACTACCGTGATGAACGAGATTTCAAGCATGGTCTGTCATAGGGTGAAACATTTTTCTAACAGAAAAGCCAGGGCAATTCTATTGCACGGTCAAGCCGGGCGGCAGACGAACGAAAGAGGCCGCAACAGGGGTCAACTGTGAGGCGGAAGGGTTTCACCCTTGGCGCTTTCGGCAAAGATGAAAAACGTCCCTCGAAGACGCGGGGGAATTTCTGCGAACTGGATGCCGATGGACTGGAGTTTGCAGCCGTTGATCACCGTTTGGCGGTTGCGAACGATACGGCCTGAGATCGCAACCGCAAAATTGTCGGCGGAAATGGTGACACGAACATCACGGTTCAGCAGCGCTTCGGCGCCGGCGGGGCCTTCCGTTTTCTGCTCTGCGCCGGATCCTTCCGGAATGAAGGAGACCCCCGTTAGGGACAGATCCCTGGAGTATCCTTCCATGACAATCGGCGGGTGGCCGTTTCCGTTGGGAAGCACCATAACGCTCATGCGGGTGGGGATGGAGTAGCGTTGCCCCTTGCGCACGCCGGTCGACATGGTTTCGATTTTCTTGGCGAATCGGATGCGGCACAAGCGGATGATGCCGTTTTCCACACTGGGATGCCTACGGCAGGCGCGCATCAGGTGCTGCCGGGAGATCATTACCACTTCAACCCGGGTGGTCGCTACAACATCCGACTGGGAAGAGACCTTCTCGGAGAAAGGGTATATGTCTCCAAAACAGTCGGCTTCACCCAGAACGCGGCTGACGTCCCGCCGGAATCTTGGTTTCTGCGAAACCATCTCGTAGCAGTTCTCTTTCAACACCCCCGCAACCACCATGTATAGGTGGTGCGGGCTATCGCCGGCCTTGAGGATGATTTTCCCCGCCGGTGCAAAGATGCGCCGGAATTGAGAAAAAACCGCCATCCGTTCGGCCGGGGTGAGGTTTTTAATGAAATCATCGATCGGCGCGCTATTGTGGGCGGTGTTCGCGACGGTGCGATGAAACTCGAGGAGCTGTTCCTGCGACGGCCGCTGCAGGCGCCACTGAAGGGTTTTGGACACCCATGATTGGAAAAGCCGGCCCGAATCGAGGAAAAGACGCGCGGCCTCTTGATATTGTTCAATGGCAGCATCCTTGTGTTTATTCGATACCAGCATTTCCGCGTACATCTTGATAAGCTCAGGCCGATCAGGATACTCCTTAAGGATGCTTCCGAAAGCCTCGACGGAGTCGACCACAATCGAGCCGTCGAGAATGAATTCAGGGACCGTTTTTTTCATTTTCCCGGGAACCTCGAGAAAAACCGCTGCCGATACCCGCGCAAAAAAGGGGTCTAATTAATAAGATCGGCCATGACGGAGTGATACTTTAGCTCGAATTGAGGTTTGCCAAGGCGACCAAAAGAGACTATGTGTTGAACCTGGCTGCCGGAACCGCATCTCAGGTGTAGGTAGTCGTTGAGAGGGCGGTGCAGGGCGGTTTTTTTGTTTTTGTGGAGTTGGTGAAAGAGCTGTGCTGAACCAAACCGACAGGATACGGGGTGCGTTGAACCGCGGCCTGCGCAAAGGCTTGAGCAGCTACATCTGGCTGCTCGAGATCTTGCTGCCGGTCTCGCTCGCCACCGCGCTGCTCGACTACAGCGGCTGGATCCACCAGTTGGATGTCGTCCTCAAACCGGCCATGGCAGTCCTGAGCCTGCCGCCGGCGGCCGCGCTGCCGATCCTGGTTGGGGTCCTGACCGGGGTCTACGGTTGCATCGCAGTCATGGCCGTGT
Source organism: Desulfobacterales bacterium (assembly GCA_035467535.1). Classification (GTDB taxonomy): domain Bacteria; phylum Desulfobacterota; class Desulfobacteria; order Desulfobacterales; family SpSt-501; genus SpSt-501. The sequence goes on along the minus strand of DATITS010000001.1, from coordinate 1,230 downwards.
TGCCGCTTGCGGTGGATCACATGACCATCATCACCGTGTTCGTCCTGATCGCGCACAGCCTGCCCCAAGAGGGCATCATCCAGGCCAGGTCCGGCATCAACTTCGTGAAGACCACCGTGGCCCGCCTCGCCGCTGCGGTCGCGACCTGCCTGGTCGTCGCCGCGTGCCTCCGGCCGGATGACGGGGCTGCGGCTGCGGCGGTCTCAAGCCTGCAGGAGATCCCTTCCTTTTGGCCCTTTCTGCAGAACTGGCTGACGGAGATGCTGCGGCTGTGCATCAAAATACTCGTTATCATCCTCGGGGTCATGGTCACGATCGAATCGATGAAGGAATTCAACCTGATCGACCTGCTGGTATGGCTGTTCGCGCCCGTGCTGAAGATGATGGGGCTCGACCGGCGGGCCGGGGTGCTCTGGCTGACCGGCGTCCTTTTCGGGTTATCCTATGGGGGGGCAATTATCGTCGAGCAATCACGGGAGCTTCGCCTCGGCCCGAAAGAGGTCGAGAAACTTCAGCTCTCCATCGGGATCAACCACTCCATGATCGAGGACCCGCTGCTGTTTCTGCCTTTCGGGATCCACCCGGTCTGGCTATTGGTGCCGCGCCTGGCAGCCGCCATCCTGGCGGCCTACTGCGTCGACCTGTCGTTCTGGGTGAGGAGAACCTTCAAAGCAAGCTGATCTCCTACAATCGCCGCACAACGCCGGCTCACGGCGCGAGGCGCAGTTTTTTAACACCCTGTTAAGATAGCCTGAAGCGGTTCGACGAGATCCATGAAGTCGAACCGCTTTTCTTTCTCCAAGTCCCGCCCCTCCCCTTCCCCGTAGGACACACCAAAGCGCAGGCGGATGGGGATGTCCCGGTCCCGGCAATAGGACGAAAGCGAATGTTTGGTCATGCTGCCGATGGTGAAGGCGCCCGCCGGTGCGGCCCACTCGAAATGGGGGCCGTCCCCGCCGCTGTCGCCCATGACCACGATCCGGCCGGCGGGAATGCCGAAGTGCTGGACCACTGCCGCCGTGTTTTTGCCCTTGTCCCGGGTTTCGTTCAATTCGCGGACATCCTCCGGGTCAGTGCCGCGCGCGGCGTAGCGGACCAGCGGGTTGGCGGACAGAACCGGCACCCGCGGCAGCAGCCCTTTGGCGAAGACCCGCTGAAAATACCCGATCATCGCCGTGGTGTTGATCATGAAGAGGATCCCGTGGGAGAGGCACCACTCGATCAGGTCGG